>JBHLOF010000016.1:0-49253 GCA_048940805.1 Promethearchaeota archaeon | reverse complement strand
GAATGCAATTGAACAGCATCCACACCTGCTTGAACAGCACGTTTGGCAGCGAATGCAAAATCCTCAATAGATTGTTTAATCTCCTCTTCAGTCATCTCCCTTGAATATTCTACTGAAGCTGGGTTTAATATTTCCCCAGTAGGTCCTGCGGGTATAATTCCAATAAGTTTTTTATACGTTTGCATTCCAGCGTGCACAATTTGAAAAGCAACCTTTCCTCCTCCTTCGTGTATAGCGCGTGTAAGTTTTTTCAACCCAGGAATCATATCATCATTATAAATCCCTGTTTGAAATTTGTAAGCACGTCCTAAAGGGTGAATATACATATAACCGGGAATTATTAAACCCACCTCCCCTTCTGCTAGTTTTCTAAATAGACTGATCAGATCTTCAGTGACTTCCCCTTTTTCTGTTGCTAAATTTTCCAGAGTTGCTGAACGTATAAAGCGATTTTTAATTTCTAATTTTCCAATACTTTTTGGTTCAAATAAAATAGACATAATAATCACAATATTTCTTTATTCAAGCGGATCTGTTTCCACTAAATGCTATTTATAATATGTATTTAGTATACTTTAAATTATAATCTTATTTTCTAAATTTACTACAACTGTAATTAAAGCTAAGATGAAAGAAAGCAAGATTAAAAGATCCCTCTCAAAGAAAAGAATTTTAGCTATACTCTTACTAGTACTTACTACAGTTCTCTGGGGTACCTCTTTCATCCTCACCAAAAATATTACTGAGACTGTTCCGATTTTCCTCTACATAGGTTTGCGATTCGCAATAGCATTTTTAGGATTTGCTCCCATGTTTTTTCATTTAAAGAATCTAAATAAAAAGATGTTTTTCATGAGTTTTATCACTGGTATGATCTATTTTATTGGCTTTGCCCTCCAAACATGCGGTCTTCAAACAACAACAGCAGGAAAAGCAGGCTTTGTCACCGGTTTGAGTGCTATTATTGTTCCATTTATCGCATGGTTTGGTTTTAAAAAGTCATTAACTAAAAGTATATGGTTAGCTGTAATGCTCTCTGTAATAGGGATGGCTTTTTTGTTACTTGAAGGGGAATCAGGAATTAATATCGGTGATTTAATTATATTAGGTAGTGCAGTGTTTTGGGCACTTTTTATAATTTATAATGATAAATATGTACCACTCGTAGATATCTACTCCTATTCGATAATTCAAATTGGAGTTATTTCTTGTATGGGTTTCATAAGCTCATTTTTATTAGGGGAAAGTTATTCCTCATTACCCCTTTATCCGTCTTTTTGGTGGATAATGGTTTATATGGGTATTGCTGTAATGACTTTGACTATATTTTTTCAAAACTGGAGTCAACAATATCAAGGACCTACCCAAACTGCAATTATATTTACTCTTGAACCTGTGTTTGCAGCATTATTTGGATTTCTAATTGGAAATGAAATATTATCCTTATTTGCATGGACTGGATGTTGTTTAATATTTACTGCCATAATTATCACCGTTGTTAAGAGTAATAACTCTCAGGAATCGGATTCTAGTTAAGTAATTATTTAGGAGTCACTTAGAAAAATAATAATTTTAACTATAAATTTAATCAGAAATTGATAAAGCTAATATATCAAACAAATACAATATTATCTAAATTTATAGGGTGAAATGTTGAACCAAGTTGAAAATTCAGAAGTGAAATTGTTCGGATTTAAAATTAATTATACTGTCGCTGCAATTCTTTTTTTAATTACGTTTCAACTTCTCATAGGTACTTTGCCTACTCTTTTTGTTATGTTTTATTCATTTGGTCAAACGATTAGTTTACTTTTAACGGAACCCTTTAATGTCTTGATACTCAATCTAATTAGCTTTCTTTTAATGATAGCTAGTGTTATAATTTACATTTATATTTTAATTGAATGCTCTAAAGCAAGGTTACAAAGAAAAACTCAGGAAAAACAAATTAGATGGTTTGGTTTCGAGCTAACTAAAACATCTTCGGTTATCATTGGATTGATATCCATTTTAGGAATTATTACTATAATTACCTCGGGTTTTAATCTCATTGCTGTCGTGATACAGTCAATTTATTTGATTCACTATATTCCAATGATGCCATTACTTCAATATATACTGATTGGGGTTGTAGATTTAATTTTATTAGTTATATATATTCCCAGTATTATTATATGTAGAAAAGCGATCTGGTTTTTAACGAGGTCATGATTCGCTTCAAAATCTTAATATATGTATATTTGCAACAACATCGTTAAAAAAAGGACTCACACGATTTTAACAAATCTCGAAGTTCCATTAGTTATCAAAAAAGGTGAAAATAAAGTTTCCAATAATATTAATTTATATTTACGTTCTCACTTCTAAAAATTTTTACTTAACCATTTATTTAAATAAAAATATCTCTATATTTTATATAAAAAGGGTTGTTTTGTAAGGAATAATTCTTTTCACCTAGTATTTTAGTAAATTTTAAATAGTGGAACTCCCGGGATTTTGAAGATGGCCGCACACAAGTTAAAACCAAAAGATCTCGTTATATGTAACAAATGCGGCAACGTGATGATTACGAGAAAGATTCGAGTAAATCATTCAAGCGATCAGGAGTATCAGACCATTAGCCAATGCATCGTTTGTAGGTTTTGGAAACCGATAGACGATTGAAGCTAATTTTGTATAATAGTGCTCATTTTTGAATACCGTTTCTGCGATATTTTCTTACGTATTAGCTTAAAGCACCACATGTCTTAAAATTAAAAAATTCAAAAAAATAAAAAGCGTTAAAATTTAGCTAATTACGGCTCTGGATGGATTTCCCAATTGTTCTCGACACTAGAACATAAATATTTTATAACCAATTGGTTTTTATAATTTGAATCTCTAGGTTTTAGTAGGAAGACCAATCACGAGCTGAAGTAAACATTGGATAGTTTAAAAAGTCATTTCGAACAAACCCAAAATTCGCCCTCTATTAAACTCTCTTGAGTTTAATTCTCTCCCTGATTTTATTACTTTGACTTCGGCTTTATTGGCTCTTCTCTTTCTTTTCTAACCTTGAATAAAACTAGACAAATTTATTATTTTTTATAAGCCAAGGGTGCGAAGTATTAGAAATATACCCTATATGAACGTCTAATTTAGCCAATTAAATTATCAATTTTTAGTTTTAATCCATCTTCCGCGGCAACAATCCTTTTAATACTGGTTTTCTTTTGCAACTTTACAACTTGACTAGGTACATGGTTTTTCTCAGAGCGTGGTCCGTCCATAAATGAGCCAAAGTGAGTGATGATAAGAGTATCTAATGGAGGATCTATATTATTTAAATACGGAATAACCTCGTCAGTACAAACATGTCTTTTACACGTTACAGAATCCGGACGTAATAAATTTAGAATTAGGATGTTCACACCGTTATATTGTTCGGAAAATCCATCAAAAACCATCGTGTCACTGGTATATGCTAAAGAATATCTTTTTTGATTAAATCTTATCCCAAATCCTTCATTATATGGAGAATGAATAACTTTAGTTCCTATAATTTCAGTATCTTTATATTTGAAAGAATCTCCTGCTTTAAACTGGATTATTTTTTTTAACATATGCTGGTGGTAATCGGGGATAAAACTAATTACCTCGTCTGTAGTAATTAATATTCCTTTTCTATAATAATTATAATCTTTATCGTGTAATTGCTCTCTTGAACTTTCTATTAAAGCACTAATATCATTATAATGATCAATATGTGCGTGAGTTACAATAAATAATTCTGTCTTTACAGGATTCTCTTTATACTGATTCAACCGTACTATAGCACCAGGACCAGGATCAATATGAGCTTGTATTCCGTTGAACTTATACAAAAACCCTCCTGTAGCACGGTGTTGAGTCCTGATATGATGCCTACCGCCACCAGATCCAAGAATAACTAATTCATCGGACATAATTAAGTTTTTAATCCCCTTAAGCTTAATATTTACTAACTTCTGTAAGTTCCTTTACTAACACATCGAATACTTTATCAATATTGCATCCTGTTTTAGCGGAAGTTTTGACAAAATCAATCATATTAAAAGCATTTTTAATATGAAGAGCGCTCTCATCCTCTACAGCTATAATATCTTCTAAATCGTTCTTTGTTCCAACTAATATGATTGGTAAATTTATATCATGCAATCTAGCTATGTTTACCCACTCTAAAATATCTCCTATTTTTGGCATATTTGTTAAGTCAAAAAGAAGGAGGGCACCTCTAGCACCCATTACATAACTCTCAATTAAATATCTAAAACGTCTTTGTCCTCCTAGATCCCATAATTGCAAAGAGCAGTGTACATTATCAAACAATAATTCTTTTGTGAAGAAATCCACTCCAACTGTCATTACACTAGATTCATCAAACATCCCATCTACGTATCTACGTAACAGACTTGTTTTACCAACACTTGCGTTTCCGGTAATTAAGATTTTAAATATGTAATTGCGCAAAATTTATTCTTTTTAATTTTGAATGGGTATATAATATGCAAAAATTAAAACAACTATTTATTAATTCATTTTAATTATCAAAATGCTTTACGAGTTTGTTAAGTCTTGAATTAAAAGTTTATCAATTTGATGAACAATGGTCTTTAACTCAGAATTTAGAATCTGTTGAAGATAATTTTTGGTAATCTTTGATTTTTTATAGTGTTGAGCTTCATTGATTAATTTCTCAGCAATTTCCTTTCCTTTTTTCCCCAATTCTGCTAATTTTTCGTGTTGAGAATTCTCTGGGTTAAATTTTCTAATGGGTATATTAAATGGGAGCTTAAATATATGTCTTGAACTTTTCATAATTTTAATATGTTCGCTTAATATATTAGAGTTTAATACTGCCGAGAGATAGTAAGCTTCATTAAGATCATCTGTATCATAAAAACTAAGATCTCCTGTTATTAAGAAATCCCCTTCTACAACAGCGGAGTTTATTGTAGAGCCAGAATTATTATACACAACTTTGATGTCAGACAGTTGTCTCCGATTTATTAATTTAGCCCACCGATTGAGATTTTCCAATAATGAATTGTGAGTAGTTGTTTCCTTTTTATTCTGTAGATAGATATTATTAATAAAGTCCCAAAATTTCTTTGAATTATTGGTTAATTCATCGTAATTGAAGCTTAGATCGCTCCTATTAAGGGGTAAAAATACATAATAATGATCGTATAGATAAAATTTAACCAATTCTGTACTTTTAACGACTTTAAATAAATATTTTTTTTCTACTAATGTATCTGTAAATTCTCTTCTATTCCATGGAGGTTTCGCTCGCTTCAAAATGCGTTCATCAGGTATTATATTCGCGAGTAGGTCGTCAACCTTTGTTATTTTTACAAAAATTAAATTTCTTGGGTTTAAGTCCCCACCTTTGTGAAAAAGGGGCTTGTAATAACTCACTTCTAATGGAATTAAATCCGCCTTTTTATCCTTGGGAATTAACTTTTTAATATAATTCTTGTTTCCTTTATTCTCAATGGAGAAAGGGACAAGTGTTTCTATTTTTCTTAACTCTAAATCTGTATTACTAAAATAGCTAAATTCTTGATTAATATCTGTTATAGCGTAATAATAAGAGGGAATTTCATAAGATTCTATAGTTTCCCTAGTTTGATATTTGCGAGCAAACAAGCAAATGAAATCAATATTGAATGTCTTTTGGATTTTTTTGTCAAATTCCCATATTTTTATGTCTGAGAGACCTTTAAAATTTCGAAATCTAGCGGCATGAGAACCTGTGATCACTCCTTTCGTAATTACGAAAAATATCTTCGCTTCATTTTTTAAATAATAAGTTTTAGCTTTAAAAAAGAAAAGAGTAGAAATTTCTAAGTTTAAGATATTTTTTGGTCGTGGTTTTATTTCAAATTGTTCTGCTAACTTTTTTAGTTCTTTTTGAATTTTAATAGATTCTACATCTCTATAAGTATACCAGGGAGGATTTCCTATAATTAAATCAAATTTTTCCATCAAATCATTCCTTTCATGAAACAAAAAATCTTCTACAAACAAGTTTAGTTTAATCTTAGAGATCTGATCCTTTAATAAGAAAAGAAAGTTCACTTTTGACATAAATATTGAAATTGGGTTAATATCAAAACCATAGACTTTATTTATAGCTTTTATTTTCTCATTATTAGAAATATTCATAGAGAAAATATGTTTTATCAGCCCTATTAAAAAATTACCAGAACCACAGCAAGGATCAAGAACATTATCTCCTAATGAATATGATTCTTCTATCATTTTTTTTACTAGAAAAGGGGGTGTGTAATATTCCCCTGAACTGTGTTTTAAAATTGGGGGAATTAAGTGCTGTGTGATATAATCGAATATATATTCTGGTTTAAGAATAGGTTTGAACATGATTTCTGTTATTTTTTGAAGAAAACGAGTATATAATGTCATATTTTCCCTTTCAGAAATCAAAAAAAGTGGTCTGAAATAATCAAATTCAATAAGATGAAGATTTTTAAAAAGATCTTCAATCTTTTTCTCATTTAATTTTAATGCTTTAATTGAAACTTCTTTTATTTTAATGAAATTTTTATCATCAAGAATAAATTTGGAAATAAAAAGGAGTGCTATAAAATATGTAATAGAGTTACATATGTAGAGGCGAAGGTTTGTATCTTTCTTTCCATATATCTTTTGAAAATCTTTTAACCATTTTTTAAACCGATAATCATCTCGAATGTTGTTTCTAACTAACAAGACTTCCAATTCATCAATAACTTCATTATAATTCTGGATTTCTAAACTAAACTTTTCTTTGGATAATGAATTATTAACCAACCATCAATACTCCTTTATCTTGATTCCCGATTATAATTAATATTTAAATATTAATTAACTACTTCAATAATAATTATTAAGTTAAAATCTTACGGAAAATAGTGGTCTTGACATCCGAAGAAATTAAAATTTCTAAGTCACTTGAGAAGGGGATTGAATTCTCATGTCAAATGTGTGGGGACTGTTGTAGAGGATTTAATGAGGGTGAAGTATATTTATATATAGAAGATATCCTTCGATTGGCAAAATTTCTTAAGATGGATGATGAAAAAGGCTTAAAGAAGTTTACAAAGGAATACATTAAAGTGATTGATGATAGTTTTTATTGGAAAGAACCAGGAGATACACGAGGTAAAACTTATAAGTTCAAAACCCTCGGGTTTGCTTTCACAGGAGATGATGAACACTGTCATTTTTTAGATAAAAATAATCGTTGCACTGTTCATAAATACAGACCATTTCAATGTCGATGCTTCCCTTTTTGGAATATTATGGTTACTAGCAGAAAAAATGTCATTGAGTATTCTAAAAAATGCCCTGGTTTAAAAGCTTCACTTAAAGGAAAAGGAAAATATTATAATCCTCAAGAAATAAGAAAATGGGCTAAAGCAGAATATGAAATGGAAAAGAATTATTTCTTAAAAATGAAAAAAAATGATTTTAACATATTAAAAGTTTACCCATTCCTCCCAAAAGAAAAGCTTCAAGAGGCTAAATAAAAATTTCCTAAATTGTAAGGTCATCATAATGGAATAGGGATTCTTGAGCGATGTTTGAAAATTTTAGAATATAAAGGAGGGATAACATTAACTTTTACCAATTATTAGGAACAATTAATAAAAACTTAACTCTATATTAATCATAAAAATGCGAAAAATTTCATATAAGTAAGTGGTATTAAATTGAAAATTGGCTTATTCATATGTGATTGTGGGAAGAACATTAGTGGAACAATAAATAATGAAGAAATTATTCAATATTTTAGTCAAAAATCTGGAGTTCATGTCATAAGAGATCAGTATTTATGTTCAGAATCAGGATTAAATAAGATTATAGATGAGTTAAAGACAGAAAAAGTAGATAGAGTAGTAATTGCTGCCTGTTCGTTTAAACTGCATGGATTACTCTTTCGAAAGACCATTGAAAAAGCAGGTATTAACCAATTTTTGATAAGTTTTGCAAATATTAGAGAACAAAATTCCTGGGTACATGCCGATCAACCAAAAAAGGCTACAAGAAAAGCAATTGACCAGATAGACATGGCAATAGAACAAGTAAAACTTTTAGAGCCATTGGAAGTTCAATATTCTGAAATCATGCCCTCCACTCTGGTGATTGGGGGTGGTATAGCAGGTATTAAAGCCGCGTTGGTGATAGCTGATGCCGGATACAAAGTGTACTTGGTTGAAAGACAGCCCACCATAGGAGGTCATATGGCATTATTTGATAAAACTTTTCCTACTTTAGATTGTTCAATATGTATTCTAGGACCTTTAATGACAGAAGTAAAAGATCATCCAAATATTGAGTTAATAACCTATTCTACAGTTGATAAGGTTGATGGATACATAGGGAACTTTGAGGTTTCAATAACCAAGAAACCACGTTTTATAAAAGAAGATGTGTGTGTAGGATGTGTTGATATCTGTAGAAATGTATGCCCAATTGATATCGATGAAACATATTTTCCTAGAAAAGCTATAGATCTTACCTTTCCTCAAGCGATACCCATGCTTCCGAATATTCTTGAAGAATATTGTATCGGTTGCAAAGCGTGTGAACAAGCATGTGGGGAGCGAAAGGCGATTGATTTTGAACAAGAACCTGAAACGGTCAAGATAAATGTTGGGACGATAATCGTCGCTACAGGCTTAAAAACATTTGATCCCTCTCTTCTCGGGGAGTATAATTATCTTAAATATCCTGATGTCATAACTACTATGCAAATGGAAAGGTTACTTAATAATGATGGTCCAACTCATGGAAGGATTGTTAAACCGTCAAATGGTAAAATGCCCAAAAAGATTTCCTTTATATTATGTGTCGGTTCTCGGAATAAACAAATTCATCGGGAATATTGCAGTCAGACTTGTTGCAATGCTTCAATCAAACAAGCAGTGTTAATCAAAAAAGAAAATCCCGAAACGGAAATTACCATATATTATAATGATATAAGAGCTGTTGGAAAAAATTGTGAAGAATTTTATAATAGAGCAAGAGAAACATTTGGGGTTAGATTTATCAAAAGTAGCATTTCCGCGGTATTAAAAAGTGATACTTCAGAACAACTAGTGATTCAAGGAGAAGATGTAATTGAAGATAGTTTATTTGAAAATCAAACTGATTTAGTGGTATTAGCAGTTGGTCTTGAACCGGCAGAGGGGACTGAAGAATTAAGCAAGATTCTAAATGTATCTCTAGATCCTTATGGTTTTTTATTGGAGAAACACTTAAAAGTAAGACCATCAGAAACCACACTAAATGGGATATTTTTGGCAGGAGCAATACAAGGACCAAAAGATATTCCTTCTAGCATATCTCAAGCTGAAAGTGCTGCTTCAAAAGCTATCTCTCTAATCGCGAAGGGAAAAGTTGAATTAGATCCCCACATCATATATCTTGACAGAGAGAAATGTGACCTCTGTAGACTATGCCTTGATACGTGTATGTATAATGCACTGAAAATTGAAGAAAATCAATTAGAAATTATAAAAGAAAATTGTTCTGGATGTGGTGCATGTGCCGCAATGTGTCATGCCGATGCATTATATATTCCAGGATTCACCAAATCACAAGTATCCGCTCAAATTCAGTCAATTTTAAAGGAAAAAAGTGAATCCCCTTTAATTATTGCATTTTTATGTAATTGGTGCTCCTATGTTGGTGCTGATCTAGCAGGTACAAGCAAATTGACATATCCTACAAATATTAGAACGGTTCTTGTTATGTGTACGGCAATGCTCAATCCTTCCTTAGTCTTTGAAAGCTTTTTCTATGGTGCTGATGGCGTTTTAATCGCAGGTTGTCATCCCCAAGATTGTCATTACCAAGAGGGATTTATAAAGGCAACATTTCGATATGAAAGCATAAAGGAGGTGTTAGCAGAAACAGGAATAAATGAGAATCGAGTTAAAATTATTAGTATAGCTGCGGGGGAGGGAGAAAAGTTCGCTAAATCGATAAATGAATTCAAAAGCACCCTCGAAAAATTGGGTCCTATCAGACCTAATGAATATACAAAAACCTTTTCCTCTAAAAAGAAACGAAAAATAAATGAAAAGGTAAAACAAAACTAGATGAAATTTATTTAATATTCGAATATAGATATAAATAGAATTAACTTAAATTTCATATTATACTAAATTTTTTTTAATTTATAGTACTATTACCAATTCATTTGCTGGCTTTACAACAGTTATAATAATTCTGAGATGGGGTATAAATTTGAGGATAAGAGCAATTACAATCGGGCAAATTGTACCTTTTTTGTATAAAAATGAATCGATCTTATCATTTATGCAAGAAAATCTCGAGAATTTCTCTAACCTCAACAAGGAATTAATCAGTTCCTTTGAGGAAATTGGTTACACCGTTCAAACAAAGAGATTTGCGTCTCAACCACTGTTTAGTTATGATAATAAACTTTTTTATGAGAAGAACTTGAAGGACACCTTAGTTGATATAGCCAGTCAATTTAAGTTCTTACAAGCCATGTTTAAAGATTATAATTTTGATTATTTTGCCTGTGCGATGATGTTAGCAGACAAAATTCAAGAATTGGGAATTTTTGAAAAACTGCTGTTAGAAGAAGTTCCAAATTTTATTAAAAATACAGAAATCTTTTTTACTTCATTACCTGTGGCATCAACAAGAGAAGGAATTAATATCGCAGCCTTGAAATCAGGTGCAAAGATAATAAAACAATTATCTGAACCAGATCCGTTTAAGAATCTAAATTTTTGTGTATCAGCAAATGTTGGCCCAAACTTCCCATTTTTTCCAGCAGCCTACCATTTCTCTGATAAACCCGCATTTTCACTTGCTTTAGAAATGGCAGATGAGGTGGTAGATGCTATTGAAAAATCGGAATCGATAAGAGACGCCCAATTCAATTTATTGTCTAGATTCAATCAAATTTATGATGATATTACAAAAATTTGTGAAAGATTGGGGCGGAACTATAATATTGAATTTAAAGGTATAGATTACTCGCCAGCACCCTTTCCAGAGGTTGATAAAAGTATTGGTACGGCTGTTGAAAAACTTGGAATTGAATATTTTGGAGCACATGGTACATTAACTGGTGTAGCTTTAATAAAAAATTCAATACCCATCAATAAAGATAAAGTTATTGGATTTTCCGGGTTTTTCCAACCAGTGTTAGAGGATTATATTTTATCCAAAAGATTGTCAGAAGATAAATTCAACCTAGATTCTTTATTATTATATTCTACAATGTGTGGTGCCGGTCTTGATGTTATTCCATTACCGGGAGATATAACTGAACAGGAATTATTTTATATTTTATTAGATATTTGCACTTTATCAGTAAGGTTAAATAAACCCTTGACCTGTAGACTTATGCCAATTCCGGGAAGAACTGAAGGGGATTCAGTTGAATTTGATTTTGAATATTTTGCACCTTCAAAGATTATTAGCTTTAGAAGATTAACCGGTGAGAATAAAAATGATTTATTTCATCGAAATGAGAAATTTCTTAAATTTCTATAATAAGATTTTTTTAGTTGAGTTGTATACTTATTCTTCAAGAAGTTAAAATTTTCCTTTACTTGTGGATTTTTGGTTACATAGATGGAAAAAAAGAAAGAAAAAAAGACTTTGTTATTCTTCAATGAAGCTATTGAATATTTTGATAATTTCACAAGCCAAGACAGCTTATTGAATGAACCAATTATTGAAAATAGGTTCAATAATAATTTCCTGAGAAATTCTATGTTAACTGAATTAAATCATTTAAAAGATATTATTGAAAACAATCCTGATTCTAAAATTGAGGGGTTATCTCCTGCAGAAAAGAAAATATTTCAGAAATTCATCCGCTTCTACAAAAAATGCCCAATTTGCGGTAATCACAATCATTATTTTAATCTCAAACAACTTTTCTTTGATAATAACAAAAAAGACCTCATAAAGCAACTAATAGGATTTATGAATGCTAAACATAAGAAGTTTAGCACATACAATCTTAATATGGGAGTTCCCTGTTGTGATTGTTTTAAAAGAATGAGTTTAGAGTTTTATTAATTACTAATCTTTATAAATAATCTACTACTTGCCCACTTTGAGTAATTTCATAATGGACAATGCCCTCTTCAATTACTTCTTTCACGCAGAAGGCTTTTATTAAATAATTAATATTGAAATCTAACGTACCCTCATCACTTAGGAAGTCTCTCTTCTTCAAAATCTCAAATAATTTATTCCTTGCAATTTTTTTTGCTTCATTTACAATAACTAAAATTTCACGCCTGATTGGATGGTTCACCGCTTTCAAATAGAGAGAATGTAAATATTTTGTACCCTCAACGGTTTTACTATACTCATCCATACTTTCATAATTCTTGAAATCAAATTCATCAGGCATAAATTTGAAAATCCATTGTTAGAAATAAATATTGTTTTCCTTCCCACTAATTTTTTATTTTTGTTTGGAGTTTATAAATAAGGATATAAAGATTTAAATGTATAATAGCCCTAAAAAGATGTTGAATATGGAAAAATCAGAAGCAATCAAATTGGAAAAACCCTCTCTCTATGTTGATAAAAAATTAATAAATAATCCTAATAAAGAGAAGGTGGTTAAGAAAATTGAAGATCTATGGGGTAACGGAAATTCCAATGGTAAGAATTCTAAATTTGAAAACAAAAAACTTTTTATAAAATTTGAAACATCCGGTAAAGAACGAAGGAAAATTTCACTGAAACTTGAAAGCAATAGTTCAAATGTTCATTCTAGTAATTATAGTTTACTCTCTGAGCTTTTAAGAGAATTTTTCAAAGTTGAAAAAAACTAGAACTAATTTTGAATTTTCAACTTATTGAACCAAAATATTTAATTTTAGGACTCTTATTTCTTCATTAATTAGAAATTTTGATGTGATTAAAATGGATTTTAATGAAATTAAAAATCTTTTGGGCTCTGAAGCTGACAATCTACTGAATCATACATGCACAGGAATTCCGAAAGAAATGATACATGCACCAGGACCAGACTATATCGAGAGAGTTGTTGAGCATTCTGATAGAAATAATTTAGTACTCAATAATTTGAATCGCTTATTTAACCAGACAGGGAGATTAGCGGGAACAGGATACCTCTCAATATTACCCGTAGATCAAGGTGTTGAACATAGTGCTTCAGCAAGTTTCGCAATCAATCCCTCATATTTTGATCCTGAAAATATCATTAAATTAGGTATTGTTGGTGGATGTAATGGGGTTGTTTCAACTCTCGGAGTATTGGGTTCGGTTTCCAGACGATATGCTCGAAAAATGCCCTTAATTGTTAAAATTAACCATAATGAACTACTAGCTAAGCCAAACATATCAGATCAAACTCTTTGGGCAGGTGTTGATCAAGCTTGGGAGATGGGCGCAATAGGAATTGGGGCAACTATTTATTTTGGATCCCAAAATTGTAGACGTCAAATTCAAGAGATAAGTGAAGCTTTCAAATATGGACATGAATTAGGTCTTGTATGCATACTTTGGACATACCTAAGGAACCCTGAAGAATTTATTAAAGATGGAAAAGATTACCATACAGCAAATGATTTAGAGAGTCAAAGTAATTACTTAGGTGTGACAATTGAAGCTGATATCATTAAACAAAAGTTATCCACTACCAATCGGGGATTCCTAGATTTAAATTTTGGGAAAACTGATAAGCTTGTTTATGAAAAATTGGCGACTGACCACCCTATTGAATGGAATAGGTATCAAGTAGCGAACTGTTATATGGGAAGAGTTGGTCTGATTAATTCTGGAGGACCTTCTGGAGATAATGATTTCGCAGATGCAGTTAGTGCTGCTGTAATAAATAAGCGCTCTGGAGGCATGGGGATAATACTTGGTCGTAAAGCCTTTCAAAAACCTACACCTGAAGGTATAAGGATATTAAACGCGGTTCAAGATGTCTATTTAACTAAAGAAATTACAATAGCTTAAACAATTATAAACTCTTTTTCTTTTTCTTTATATTACCATCCAAATTCTTTTAAGCAAGAAGTTCTTCTTTTTTTAATATCGAAATCAACATAATAACTAGTGTGAAAACTCCAATTAAAAAGAGGAATTTACTAACGATATAAAAGGTATATAAGATATTAACATGCATATTTCTATAAATACGAAGCTTGAAAGAGCATGGCAATTAGTTGGTGAGGGAAAAATAGAGAAAGCATCCAAAATAGTGGAAAATTTTCAAGAAAATGATAATCTGACCTTAGAAGACGATCACTGGTGTAAAATGATTAAAGGAATGATTTCTCTGCTTTTAGGTAAAAATCAAGAGAGTATTTCTATTGCAGAACAAATATATCAAGAAAATTTAACAAAGGAGAAACCAATATTTCTTGTAGATGCAATTATAGTAAAGTGGAGTAATTTCTATTCACTTGGTAGATCTTTAGAGATCTGGGAAGATATCTCGAATTGCGACATGTTGCTTAAATCTGAATTACAAGAGTCTCGTTCCGAGATTCAATTTAGACAGGCTATAATTAGCTGTATAATAGCTGCTTACTTATATTGGGAAGGGGAGTTTGATAAATCTATAAATCTTTATAAAAATGGTATAGAAATACTTACATCATATCCTCTTAATTTCGGGATGCTTCCCTTTTTCTTAATGGCATTAGGATTGTCATATGTGGGTAAGGGAGAATTAAATTATGCTCTAGAATCTCTCGAGAGAAGCTTAGAACTTTTCAGAGGCAATAATCTTTACACCAATCTAAATAAGGCTTTAGCTTATCATCATACAGGAGAAATTTACTTCCAGAAAGGTGATTTGGATCGTGCAATTAGGTTTTATGAAAATAGTCTGAAAACTTTAAAGCAATTTTCACCAGGTGTTATGAGTATTTCAATTGGAATGAATTACCACAGTATGATAAAAGCTTATCTTTATGGTAAGTCTCCTGAAAAAGCCGAAGAGACCCTAGATCGCTTCCAAGAATATCTTATAAAGAATAGAATTTCTGAAAACTTTTACTATTACCAACTAGGGAAGGCAAGAATATTAGCTTCAAGTTCTAGAACCCGAAATCGTGCTGAGGCTGAAAAAATGTTAAAAGCTTTTGTAGAGAAACATGAAATTAGAAAAACAAAAGCAAGTCGAGGTATGTCAGAGGAAAACATTGTAGTTTTAGTCTTACTTTGTGATTTATATCTCAAAGAATTGCGTTATACTAACGAATTAGAAATTATAAATGATTTTCAACCTTATATAGATAGGTTGCTTAACGAATCAGAACGAACAAAATCTTTTACATTACAGGCCCAAACTTATTTACTTCAAGGAAAAATATCTCTACTCCAAATGAATATGGGAGATGCTCGTAAATATTTAACTCAAGCTCAACGTATTGCGGAGGATCATAAACTTCAGCTTTTAGCTCGAGAAATTTCAAATGAACATGATACATTTTTAGATCAACTAGAGGAATGGGAAGCTCTCAAAACAAAAAAAGCAACAGCCTCAGAAAGAATGGATTTAGCGTCTTTAGACATAACCATGGATTCTTTACAAAATATGCGAGCATTAAATCCACCTGATCTAAGAGAAGAACAACCTGTATTGTTACTCATTATGAGTCATAATGGAGTCTCTTATTTTAATTATTCATTTAGGGAGAATTGGGATTCTAGTTGGCTTTTTAGTTCATTCATGTCCGCTTTTGAAACATTTAGTTCTGAACTTTTTTCCGAAACTATTGACCGCATTAAATTAGGGGAACATTTAATCCTCATCAATCCCGTCGAACCGTTTCTTGTATGCTATGTAATTAAAGGACAATCTTACATGGGTCTTCAGAAGTTAAACCGATTCTCAGATGCAATTAAATGGAATACAGAAATCTGGGAAACTTTGAATAGAGCAGTTCAGACAGGTGAAGAATTAGAATTGGATAAGATCCCCTCTTTAGAGATAATATTAAGAGATATTTTTAATTTGAAAATCCAAGAAACACCAGTTAAAAACATTTAATAAAAATTATTTATGCTTTGAAAATTAAGATTAAATGTTAAAATTTCATTTATCTTCTTAAGAAAAATAATACTTTATTTTATAACCATGAAACGATATCGTGATTCTAGACAGGATAGAGAACAAAATCCTTATAAAGTAGAGAAGGTTGCCCCTACACCCATCAGATCATTTATAGATTTTAACACCCAAAGAGTATGTCCTGCATGTGGGAAAGCTATTAAAATTTCTCATAATTTTTGTAAATTCTGCGGAGTCGATTTAAGTGCGATCGAAGCAATTGGTAATTCAGATGAGATTTCGAAGCAATTAGCAATAACTGCCGTCACAGATCCGGATGCTGGGGTAAGAAAGGAAGCAATAGACACATTGGGGGAATTTGGGGAAAAGAAAATTCTAGGAGTACTAACATATGTCCTTCTTAATGATCCCGACGAAATTGTACGTAAAGAAGCAGCTGATGAATTGGGAGATTTACACCATCCTTACAGTATGGATGTACTCACTAAAGCATTAAAGGATGAAAGTCCATTAGTAAGAAAAGAAGCGATAGAAGGATTAAAAAAAATTAAGAGAAAAATTAAACCCAAGAAACTAGATGAAGGCAAACCAGCAGAACGGTTTGGAGAAGAGCCAGAGAATGATAATGAAGAGGATTCGGAGGATTCGATATGAAAAAATACCTTCATTTTTTAATTTTTAATCTTCAGTACTAGGAATTTTAGGTAGTTCTCTTCGTCCTGAAGACTTAGAAGTTGGTTTCTCTCCTGTTTTCATAGATTCAGGTTTTTCTGGAATTGGAGTCATCGTTGGTTTCTTCTTGGGACCGGGTTTCTTTTTTGGTGCAGGTTTCTTTTTTGGTTGCGGTTTTTTTTTAGGAGCTGCTTTAATAGGGGGCTTAGATGCTCCTTTTTTTTCCAAAACTTCTATTGCTTCAACTAAGGATTTATTATCGCCAAAATAAACTCGTAATACATGATTATTTAGCTCAATTATTTTTTTTGGGACTTTTTTAACAGGTTCCCATTCAGTTTCCACTACATCATCTCCAAATACATTAGCTGTTTTTGAAACAGCAGCATAGAGTGTATTTCCCAATATTAAATTTAACCTTTTATAATCGACTGGGGTATCCGTGTTGAGAATCTTTTCCATAATCTCTTTTTTTTGAGATTCAGATATATCTTCTGAAGGATAAGAGACTGAATAGGGTTGTCTTGGCATTGATTCTTTTCGTGTTGGTGTAGGTCTGGATGTTGCAAACGAAGAGACTACTACTTCATCATTCATATCTTGTAGTGCTGGAGAAAAATATTCTTCTTCTTTTTGAGAGGTAGAAGGTGTTTTTGCGTCAGTTATCACCGCTTCTGCCATCCTTTCTTTTTCAATATTTCTCACATATCGCATATCTGCAAGTCTTTCAGTAACTTCCATTGATTCTAAATTAAATGCATTTAAAAATTCTGTAGGTTCGTCACCTGCATCCACCGAAACAATTTTACAGCGATGATACTTAGCATCATTCATAAGTTCTTCTTGAAGGGCTTGTGCTACTCTAGAACTAATAAACCGCTTTCGAACTGGGGATTTAGGCCCTTTCCATATGAAGATTCTTCGTAATTCTTCACGAACTAATACAAGCACTTGTTCAGGGTGCAAATTAGACTGAAGGTCTTCCTGAGTAATATCTAATTTTCTTCGTTCTCCTGAATCATCCAGTTCATATGCCATAAAGGTCTCGTAATCTGACATCTTTCTCTAACAATAACATAATTTGATATATTTCAAAAATAAAACTGAAGCATTCAAATTTTCATAAGTCTATTTGACTTTTCTTATCAAACTTACTTATTTTAAAGAAAATATAAAATTATGTTATTATAAATTTTATTTTTCCAATAGATCCAAAATTTTGTTTGTTTTCCCAAGAAATAATGTTAGTAATCATGAAGTACGTTATCAATTGACAACACAAATCCTAATAAAATACGTCTGTCGGTTTCATTATCAAGAATCCTCAATGCATAAGTATCCTTAAAATCTAACAGCCCACCAAGAAAAACATCTCTCCATCTATCTGCTTTTTCTATTTCTGCGATCAAATTCCCAGACATATCGGTTACTTTATAAGACCATCCCATAAATTTACCTTGTGCCTCAAAATAACGTTCCCCCGTAGACGATTCTAAAAAGAATTTCGGTCGGAATACTGAAGTTATTTTCTTCTTAATCCTTGCTACTAAATTACCTTGAGGATCTTTTAGATCTTGAGCTCCACGCGCAGATACTATTTTTGAATGGATAGTAGCAGATAATGTGCCGTCTATTTCAAGTAATTCAACTCGACGACGAATACTCAATATAACTCTCTTCATCTTTCCGATTATTTGATTATTTTCATCAAGAATGTCTCCGCTCCCCCAATCCCAATATTTTTCTTTCAAAATATAATAATTTCGGTTTAGATCAAATAAACCTCCTGGATGGTCATAGGGTTGAAAACCCATCGTTGTTGTTTTCGAAGTCGTCATTGGTGCAGTAGTAGGAGTTGCCTCTGTTCTTCCTTCTTTTACACTAGCAGGGATAGTTGAACCACATTTTTCGCAAAAATTTTGAGTTTCGGGATTTTTAATTTCTGCCCCACAATTCGCACAAAATACCATTTTTTTACCCTTACTAATTTAATTATATTTACAGTTTAGAAAGTAATATTTTCTTTTAAATTTAAGTTAATACTAGTCCGATTTTTATATTAATCATAAATGCATACGCTCATCATAATGTTTTAATGGAATAAGGGTTAATTATTATTAATGAGATAAATGAGGAAGAATAATGTCAAATATCAGCATTCCCAAGCTCTTAAAACTTAAGGATTATATAACTCTTATAGGAACTACTCTAGGTATAGTTGCATTAATATGTGCATGTATAGGGAGTCGAGAATTGATTTCATTAGGTTTTTTTTTAGTTTCAATTTCTTTAGGAACAGACTTAATTGATGGTTATATCGCTCGTAGAACTAACACTGTAAATGAGATGGGAAGAGAACTTGACTCATTGAGCGATTCATTAACATTCGGTATTGTTCCAGCGATATTAGTTTACCAAGCATTTAAAACCGGTACCAATTATGATATTGTGATTATAATTGGTTCAGTGTGTTTCGCTTTCGGAGCTATTCTCAGATTAGCACGATTTAATATTTCTGAGATTCCTGGATACACAGGAGTTCCTACACCGATCAGTGCTCTTTTGTTGATTACTTATTTCTACTCTAATTATTTCTTTGCATTTGGTATGGGAGGTAATACTTATCCTTTTCCGTTGGTAATGTCCTATTTAATACCCGTTTTTATGATTTTCATCGCATGGTTTAACATAACAATATATATTAGATTTGGTGAAAAGGATAAGGTTATATACTTGATATTTATAACTGTTGCTCCTCTATGTCCCATCTTTGGGATTATTGGAATATTAAATCCGAATTTTTATGTTTCAATGATAGTATCAGTATTCTTTTTAGCTTCTTTCATAATCTTATTGATTGTTATTACTCGAGGTTTCTTCCTTCAGATTAGGAAAAAAAGAATGTAAAATATTTACGAAAAATTAGTTGAAGTCTCTAAGCTAATTTACTTTTCCATGCTTCAAAGTTTTCAATGATTAGTCTTTTGTCATCCTCGTTGAGTAAAAGATCATTAAATCGAAATTGATTGATCAGATTTCTTAATTTGTGTAATGTCACTGAAAAACCTCGTTTTTCAAGTACTAAATCAGCTATTTTTTGCAATTCTCTGCTGAATTCTTCCCCCTTTAAATTATGTAACCTTTGAATTAAATTATTAAATGCGTTAATAATTAAAAAACCATCATCATCTCTACTTTTTGGAGCTTCCTTCGGTTCAGGAGTCGTTTTAGGGGCAAATACAATTTGGTCTTGAAGTCTTTTCTTCATTTGTTCTATTCCCTCTGTAGGTTGTTGATTAAGTGATGCTGTTTGGAAGACTTGCTCAGGTGGTATTGATACTTCTATTGATTTTTGCTCTGAAACAACTTTTTGAATTTTAGGGCCAGTTATTGGTTTTATTTCCTTCATAATTCCAGGTTTCGCTTTTTCAATTGGTTTTTGAGTTTTTTGTGATCCATAGAACGTATCTGAATAAGCTTGTTCCCATAGATTTTTAACTATAGGATCTAGGAGTTCTATCAATGGTTTATAATTACTTCCTATTCCAATAAAATCACTTAATTGGTTCTTTGCATCTTTTTGAAGGACTCCGATAGTGACTTGATTGTTATCTGCGTTAATGGCAACCAAATTTTCGTTTTCTAGAGTTTTATAGGTGATACTAGAAATAGAATGAAAATCTTTAACAGTACTATTCGTATGTGGTTCTGAAGAAACAATTTTTATTTTTAAAGTTCTTGGTACTTTTTCAAATTGAGAAACTGCTACGTGGTTTTCAATATGAGGTACTATAATTGTTAGCTCATTTTCAGAAGTGGAAATAGATTTTTGAATTTCCTCATTTACCTTTATCAGACTATTTACAGTCCAAATATTAGGGATTGCTAATTTATCTGAAGTACTTACTTCTTGATAATAATCTTTCATTACATTTTCAACAGGACTATTTAAGTGGGCGACTTGATCAATGGAATTTTGAATTACAGCATTGCTAGCTTCAATAATGTCATTTTCAAGGTTTTGCATCTCTTCAGACAAGGAATCGTTATTTTCTTTGAGCAAATCATGAATCGAATTCATGTTAGTTTCAAAATTACTCAACAAATTGAGTAAAATTAGTTTGAAATCATCTCGATACTGGAATGTAGTATTTACTAGATTTACTATCGGCTCAGTTGCTTTATCAAATTCTTGTTCAATTGTTTCATGGAATTTCTTAGAGAAGTCTTTAACTAAAGTACCAACTTTTTCAATGAAAATTTTCTCAATTATCTCTAAAATATCTTGTTTATGTTTTTTAAATTCAAGTAAATTAATGCTATCGGTTATTTCTGACTTAATATTTGAAATCTCCCTCATTAATCTTGTAAATTGTTTTTGAGTTCCTGTTTTGATGAATTGGCTTAATTCAGTTAGATCTTTACTAACATCTTTTAATTCTTCCATACCTTCAACTATATCGTCCACTTCTTGTCTCTGTATTATGATATCCTCCTCAATATCTTTTCTCATTTCCTGATAGCTGTTGAGAATCGTATTTAATTGAATATTCTCGTTTTGTTTAAAAGTCTGGTCTATGGTATTTACTAGTAATTCATAAATCGAATCCTTAATTCCCTTTAAGTTTGCATTTATGTTTTCATAATAATTAATAATAGGAAGAATTGGAGGAATTGCTAAATAATGCAAAAGAGTTTTTTTGTCTTTAGGAATTAATTGAATCAATAACCCGCCATTAATAAGTTGACTCAAATTTTCTCCAAATTCCTCTAGAGACGTTTTAGATACAATTGAAAATAATTCATAATATGTGAACGGAGATTTTCCTATAGAGTTTAAGTATATATCTATTGCATCATCACTGAGTTGTAATTTTTTCAAAAAATCTTTAATCATTAAGTTGTTTCCCTTTTTCTCATATTTTTCTGAACTTTCTATAAATTCTATAAACATTTTGAATTTTTATTTGTATTTATTTTTCTTCTTTAATAAAAAATATAAGGAGAACCTAACATTATGAATATTAATAGATTTAGGGATCTTTATCGATTAAATTGAACTAAATGTGAACAAGATGAAGGAAGATGTTTATTTCTACTTAGACCTAACAACGGATATTTTAAAAAAAAAAGAATTGATCAAAGTCATCAAACATTATATTGAAGAAAAGAATAAAGTTAATATTAAAGGACATTATTCACTCCTAATATTTCAAGAAGAGGGTAATCCGATATTCATTACTGATAAAAAAGATTCAGAAATTATTTCTAAATCAATTGAAGAAAATTGGAAATTTAGGCCAAGAAAACAAAGTTTTTTTGAAAACGGATTATTCTATATTTTTTCATATATCGCTGAAACTGTTAGAAAAAAATCAAAATACAATCGTATTATCATTATAACCGATACTCCATCTGATCTTTCTGATGATTATCAGGATGCATTATTTAATCTTGTTTCAAAAATAAAAAACTTTCCAACTTTTATTGATATAATTAGAATTTCTGATACTGAAGAAAGATTTTTTAGTGACGATGTAAAATTGAACATGTTAACCAGTGATACAAAAGGGGGCATTTTTTATATCAAAGAGAAAAAGGAATTAACTGATATAATTAGAAAATTAGTGAAAACTAAACAATTTCCAAGCACATTTACCGATCAACCGGATCGTATTAAGATAAGTAAGGAAGATTATGCATTTTATAATCACTTGGCAAAACCTTTGCAAAAACCTAAAACCTCGACAGAAAACTTAGTATGTCACCTTTGCAAGGAGGAAATCTGTCCAATATGTACTGATGTGTATGATATTCCATTATTTTGCGAAGATTGTAATACAAGTTTTCATAATTGTTGTATTACAAATTATACGATTAATCATAATATTGGAATTCCAAACATTTTACGTTGTCCAGGTCCGTCGTGTGATGTACTTATTAAAATCGATGAGGATGAATTAATTGAAGTATCGGGTGAAGTAGAAGTAAGTAGTGTAAAAGAATTTATGGCTAAAGAAGGATTATATGAAGTACCTAAAACTTTACCACGTGTAAAACCACTTCCACAAAAAACTTCTGATATCGAACCTGTTAAAATTAAAAGTATGGAACCAAAACCGACTGGTGTAAGTAGTTCAACTGAGGAAGAACCCATAAAAACTGTACGTATTGGAGGATTTTTTGGTAAAAAATATACTGTTAAAAAGGTTGGAGATAAAATTGTGTATGAAAAAATAATTAGGAAAACAACCTTTACACCGGATAAATCACCAAATAGAATAGAAGAGACTAAAGATCACATATCTACTACTCAGAAACTTGAGCGAACAAGAAAAAAGGAAATTATTTTTGTAATATGTCCTCAATGTGGGAGACAGTTAGATCCAAACCAACAAACAAAATGTCCAAATTGTGGCTCGAGAATTTAAGAAATTTAAGAGAAACGGTAGAATTTAAGAAAAGCTCTCAAGAATGTATTTATAAAAATTATCCTTTTAAAATGTGGTTTATAGAATAATAAATAAAAATAAATAATACTTCTACTATTATTTTTTTATACTTTTTTGATATTTATAGAAGACCTTTTCATTAAAACTAAGATGCTACCAAAAACGGATCAAGTAAACTCAGAAGAATTTATCTTTTATCTCGATTTGACTACTAATTTTCTTAAGAAAAAATCTATCAGCAAAGCGATTAGTTCCTTTATCAAAGAGAAGGACAAATTTAATGTGTTAAGCTCTTATGGGATACTCATCTTTCAAAAAGATGATAATCCTGTAAGCGAGTATGATGTAAAAGATTCTGATTCTATTTTACAAATAATTGACAACACATGGGAAAAAAGAGAGACAGAGAAGAGTTATTTAGAGAACGGACTTTATGAGATTCTTGCTTATATTTTTAGAAATAGTAGAAAGGCTAGAAAAAACTATCGCGTAATAATAGTATCCGATGCTCCTAGTAAATTATCGGAGGATTATTATAATGCTCTTTATGATTTATTGATAAAAGCTAAGAAATTTTCAGCTTTTATAGATATCGTTCGGGTTGGAACTGAAAAATTCTATGAAGATGATGTAAAATTAAAAGTTATTTCAAGTGAAACTCAAGGAGGTATGTTTTACTGTACTGATGAAAAACTTCTACAAAATATACTAGGTTCGTTGATTCAGAATAAAAGTGAATTTAAAGTCTTAAAAACCGAAGAAACCGATCAAATATTACCTGAAGACAAAGTTTTTTATGAACGTTTAGCCGTCGATCTTATTTCTCTTTCTGCTGATGATCAAGAAATATGCACTATTTGCGAACAAGAATTATGTCCTATATGTGAAGCCCATTCTGATGAAATTCATAAATGTTTTAATTGTGATACTAAATTTCATAGTTGTTGTGCTGCAAAATATTCTCTTGCGAGGAATATTGGTTTTAAGCATTTATTTAGATGTCCACAGTGCGAAACTTTATTAAAGTTAGACGAAGAATTTGTAGAGATGGTATACGAGGAAGATCTCGAAGAAGAATTGCCTGATATAGATGAAATGGAAAGTCCTAGTATTAAGACTCAAGAAGAAACATATTCAGAAGAGGAAATGACCATCCAAGAACCAGAATTAGATTCTGAAACTGTTGAAGAGGAAGGAGAACTCAGCACTAAAGCACCCGAGCCACCCCCTCCTTCTGAAGTTACTAAAAAGATCAAGGTAGGAGGATTTTTTGGGAAAGAAATTGAAATTAAATTAAAAAACGATACCTCAGCAACTTCTGAAACGATAATAACCGAGGAAGAACCTGAAACCATATCCATTACTAATTTAAATCCTCCAAGGAAAAAAAGAGAGAGTTCGATTAGACTGTGTAAAATTTGTGGTGCCACGTTACAAAAAACCGATAGTTGTCCTATGTGTGGAGCTAGAGTAGATTAAAACAAATCTTCTACAATGTAAACTCCAGATACTTTTGTCTCTTTTACTGCAGAGAACTCTTTTTCCATAAAATCAGAATTTTTTTTAAGCGAATTTATAATTTCTTCAATCTTGGCTTTGTGGAAATCATTTAGGCTTAAACGCACTTTTTTTTCAGAGTTTTTACCTATAAACTTAAATCTATAAACATTATATGGTTTTAACTCTAATTTATTCAATGTAATTTCAATCCTTTTAATTTCTGTCCAATCTACTAAAAATAATGGTGTGTGAGGTAATGAGATTTCTATTCCTCTTTCTGAGATTGTGAATTTCCTTAGTTTTCCGGGTGATTTAGATGCTACAGAATAGTAATACATAATGAATATTGAGATTAATATCAAGCTTAAAATAATTGCATAGGGAGATTCTGGAAAGGCAACCATTAAAATAGCATCTATAATTGCTATAATTGGGATTACTGCAATGACTACCCAACAGGGTATTGTAAATTTATTAAATTTTTCTCCCGAAAAATCTATGATTTCAGTCTTTTCACTCTCCATTTTCTTATCAATACTTTAATCACGCTTACATTTAAAGTTTAATACTAAATTTTTCAGAAGTTTGCATATTACTTTACTATGTTTTAAGGTTTAAGTACATTCGATATAGCTGTTTCCTTAAACAATGAAAAATTTCCGTCAATTTTAACCAAAAATCGCAGTGAAAGAAGTAATTCAAAAAGCGAAAACTAAACGATAAGCTCTTAAGTAATAACGAATTAAGCTATTATATTTGATTAGATAGAAGATGTTTAGTCTCTACTTTAAAGGAGGAATAAGATTTATATGTTTGTTAAAGATGAATTAGATTTGTTTGAAAATAAAAGACCTAAATCAAAAGAGCTCTGGAAGAAAGCTTTGAAGAGTTTACCTGGGGGTATTTCGCACAATATAAGGACCTTCGGTCTTCCCTCCATTGGAGGATTTCCAGTTTTTATAGAATCTAGTAAAGGATCCCATCTAACCGATATTGATGGAAATGAATATATTGATTGCTGGAATGGTCATTTTGCTATGATTTTAGGTCATAACCATCCGGAGATTCAAAAAACAATTAAACAAAATTTAACTACTGGTTGGCATTTCGGTACAAATACTGAACATCAAGTAAAACTAGCTGAAACAATTATTAATGATAATACGGGAATCAAAAAAGTGAGATTCTGTACAAGCGGGACTGAAGCTACTATGTATGCTTCACGACTTGCTCGCGCATTCACCAAAAAGAGATTTGTAGCGAAAGCAAGATTGGGATGGCACGGAGCAAATGATACTTTATCTTACGATATAGGAAACTTAATAGGAAATTATCATCCTCCTGGTCTTGTTGATGCGGAAGAAGCGGGAGTTATAACATTTGAAATAAATAATGAAAGTACATATGATATTATAAAGCAAAATGCAAATAATTTGGCAGCTATTATTTTAGAGCCTGTATTAGGGGGAGGGGGTGGGTTTCCAGTTGAACACGACTTTTTAATACAACTAAGAGAGCTTACTGAAGAAAATAATATTGTTCTCATATTCGATGAAATCATTACGGGATATCGTTTTAGAAATTCTTTATTTCAAGATGAATTAAAAATTATCCCCGATTTAACCACCATGGGTAAGATAATTGGGGGAGGGTTACCAATAGGTGCTATCGGAGGAAGAGAAGATATAATAGACCAATCTAGCCCAGAAAAAGAGAATATGGTTTTAATTGGTGGTGGAACCTTTTCTGGTTATCCCCTCAGCATGATAGCGGGATTGAAAACATTAGAAATATTAAATCACTCCAGTATTGAATATTCTCGAATAAACAACGCTGGAGAAAAACTACTAAACGATTTAAATCAATTTTTTGCGGAAGAGAAACTTTCAATTGCTGCCAAGGGATACAAATCGATGGTGATGCTACATGCTATGTCAAAATGGTCTGAAACACCTTCAATGCAAAATATTTTTCAGTTTAAAGATAAGAAAAAGGAAGCACTACTTCAACTTGCTCTTTTTAATCGCAATATTTCAGGTTTACATGGTTTGGGTTCTATTTCTATGGCTCATACAGAGGATGATATCGCGCAGATACTGGATATTATTAAGACAATAGCCTTACCTGTTTCCCAAGCAAATTTTAATTAATATTATAGATAAAAATTAGAAAAAAGAGGTTAAAAGAAAAATAAAAAGTGATTTGGATATGACAGCGAAGTTTGATGTTGTTCAGGTTGGTTTAGGTCCAATGGGTAAAATAATTACCAATCTCCTTAATAAACGGAAAAATATTAATCTTAAAGGCGTTATCGATATCAATCCTCAATTTATTGGAAAAAAACTTAGCACTATACTTGAAACTAGTGTAGAATCTGATCTAACTGTTGAGGAAGATCTTAATAATGTTTTTAATAATAGCAATGTTGATGTAGTTATTATCGCTACGACATCTTCATTGGAAAAAGTAGCTCCTCTAATTTATAAAGCAGCTAATTCAAGGTGTAATATTATTTCAATATGCGAGGAACTTTCCTATCCATTTCAACATTTTCCCAAACTCTCAGAAGAATTAGACCATGTTGCTAAAGCGAATAATATTACAATCGTTGGAACAGGAATCAATCCAGGGTATCTAATGGATTTATTACCTATTGTAATTACGGCTCCTTGCCAAGAAGTTAAATCTATCAAGGTAACACGAATGATGAATTCTTCAAAAAGGAGAGTTCCCTTCCAAAAAAAAATTGGAACTGGGTTAACAATTTCTGAATTCCATCAAAAAATAAGGGATAAAGAAATATCCGGTCACGTTGGTTTGAAGGAATCAATACAAATGATAGTGGCAGCACTTGGTATTGAATATGATGAAATAATCGAAATACCCCCTAAAGAAGTAATAACTGATGAAGAATATAAAACTTCATATGGAGAAATCGTACCAGTGGGTTGTGTGGTTGGTTTACAGAGTATAGCGTATGCCAAATACAGGGGCGATGAAATAATTACTTTAGATTTCGTAGCCTTTGCAGGAGACCACGAAGAATATGACAGTATTAAGATCGAAGGAACTCCAGATATCCATCAAAAAATAATTGGTGGAGTACATGGTGATATTGGTACTGCTGCTATGGTTGCGAATCTAATTCCTAAAGTAATTGAGGCACAACCTGGGTTATTAACAATGAAAGATCTTCCTGTACCTTGTAATACTGAGAATATATGGAAAAAAGTTTAATAACAACTAACTATCATATTTTTCTTTTTCCTTTTGAATTAGATAAAAAACATCATAAGAAAACATCCGTGGGAGATTTTTAAAAGGATAATACCTTTTTGAAATAATTTTTAATTCCTTTTGTTGTAAAAGTTTAAAGAATTCTTTCTCTGAATGTATCAAACCACGCCAATGTGGATTAACTACTATTTTTTTAACTTTACTAACAAGAATTCTAACAAATCTTAATATCCTTCCTTCAATGGGGACGGAAATAAATAGAAAACCATTAGTTTTTAAAATTCGTAAAATTTCATCAAGAGCTGCGGATGAATCTTCAATATGTTCTAAAACATCCAAAGCAAAAATCACATCAAAATACTCGTCTTCAAATTGAGTTCTTTCTTGAATATCTCCTTGTATGTAATCTTTAACTCTTAACACTTTATTTTTCATCAGGAACTTTTTAATTTCTTCGATAAGCAATTCATCTAAAATATAAACTTCGCTTTTCGGAAAGTTTAATTTGAAATTCAAGGAGAACAACCCAAAGCCCCCCCCAATATCTAGAACTCTCTTATAATTTCTGTTAAGCTTCAAAAATGTATGAATGATATTTTTGATCCTCCCGAAGTACATTATCCCAAATATAAAAATATTGTAGGGACCAAAACTCGCGTAATTTCTATATTCTTTAGGAATCCCTAAATGCAAATCATGGGGTTTGATGATTTTCAACTGTTTATACTCCTTAAATTATAATTTACATTTTCTTGAAAAAACTATAGAGTTTGAAATTAAAAACCGAGACTTATAGGAAAGTATAATATTATTGCAAGAATAGCTGACATAGGAAAAGTGAGTATCCAAATTGCTACTATTTTCCACAATCCCTTTTTCATGGGAGCACTACTGGCTTTTGATAATCCTACTAAAGATGCTACGAGCATATGAGAACCAGAAAGCGGTATTTTTTGTATTGTACCAATTAACATAACTATTGCTGTTGGTACTTGTGCTGCGAACGCAGTACTCGGTCGAAGTTCAGTCATCTTACCGAGATTTTTTATAACAATTCTTCCTAAAATCACGATTCCTACTGCTAAACTAATACCGGTCATAACAAGCAATGCTGTAAGGTTAATATCACCCCCTATTCCAAAAACTATTCCAACTGCGTTAGAAGAATCATTTCCCGCCCTTGAAAATGCTGTGATACAAATTACTACAAAAATAATAATTGCGAAAATCTTTTCCGATTTTTCATAATCTTGGAATCCATTAAAATGTTCACGTTTATACCTATTAAGGATCTTGACAACACCGTATGTAACTACAAATCCAACTATAGGAGATAACAACCACCACATACTCATACTTAGAATTGTTCCCCAATTCACACCGGTCCCTCCACCTAACATCAATCCAATCCCAATTATTGCTCCAATCGTAGCATGAGTTGATGAGATTGGAAGGCCTAAAGCACTTGCTAAAATTAACCAAATTGCCGTAGAGATTAAAATTGTCAAGACTACGGCATTCTGATCAATACCAGTAGTCCCATAATCAACTGAGAGAATATTTCCTCCTACAGATTTGGCAACTCCCTCTCCCAATAAAACCGCACCTAAAATGGCGAAAATTGAAGCCAGTATAAGGATTTGTTTTAAGTTTAAAATTCTTGATCCGAAGAGTGGGGCCATTGTTTCATCATTTGCACCAATAGCAATAGCTATAATGATAGCAATTGTTAAAAATATCGTTAAAATTAATGCTGGATCCATTCTATCCTCTCCTCCATTTAGATTATATTCTATTTACTTGGGTATTTTACTATTAAGCTTCTAAGAAAATCACTAATTTCTTCTGCTCGCTTAATCATATCATAAATTTTTATACATATTTTTGAAGTTAAATATACTTGAAGGGATTTGGCTTCTGATTTTTGATATACTTCATCCAATATGCGGAACTTTGCATCTCGTGATTTCCTTTTTAACTTTTCCATCTCAAAGGATTTTTGATATGCTGTATTAAAGTCCGTTTCCATTAAGGTTATCATTTCAATTAGCAATTTTATAGTTTGTTCATATAAATCATTAAGTGTTTGCATATCCTTTTTTATATCATCATATAGATCAAAAGGATAAACTATTAACCCACGAGCTAGTTCTTCTGAATCATCAGACACTATGTCAAGGTATTTAATTAATCTATATCGATCTTCTACTAAAAAGGGAAGCGCTCGTCGATCCTTATATAGAATATTTATATAATATTCTTTTGCCTCATCTGCGGTGTGTTCAGCTACGATAACTTCATTTAATTTTGAATCACTCTTTTTCCCTTTAATAAGATCATTGATACAATCATGAAGTAAATCTGCTCCTTTCATTACTTCAGAATAGAACTGTTCTGCTGCTTCAAATAACCGTTTCTTTTTATCCGTTTTTATTAATTTCATATTCTTACCATCAATAATTGTATTTTAACCTTAAATTCAAAAATGTTTCAATAGTTTTTAATTATCATCAATTATATTTTATTTCTTAAAAAAAATTGTATTTATGCTATTAAATTAAGGGGATCAAGTTATAATACAAAAATCATTATTCTTTGATATAAAATTAATTAGGAGATTTATTATGCCGTTTCTAAAAATTAATTTTGAGGATATTATATTCGATCCTAAGGTACAATCTTACTGCGTGAATCCTTCCTTTAAATGCCCCAGTTATGGACATTCATGGGCGTGTCCTCCTGAAGCACCATATATGGAACAAAAAGTTGCAGAATTTAAAGATTTTTATTTAGTCTTTTACCAAATTGATTTGTCCAAGTATATTAAAAATGAACAATTAAAATACCCTAATAAAAGCGAGCAGAGTATTAGAACTATGCTTTTTTCTAGCGGAATAGTACGCGATAAATTAGAAAATGAAATTACAAATTTCCTAGAAACTTATTCTAAATCATTCGATGAAAATTTAATTTTATGGGACGGTTATTGTAGGGTTTGCTCCAATAAAATAGATAAAGGGTGTACATTTGATGCTGGAGAGCCCTGTAGATACCCTGAAAAAAGAAAGTATTCTATGGAAGCGGTTGGGATAGATGTGACAAAAACAGTTTCAAAATTAAATCTTGGTATTCAGTGGCCCCCAAAAGATTTTCTATTTCGTTTTGGATTAATATGCTTCAAGTAATAAGACTTTACAACAAATTTTTCTAAAAAATGGACTCCATTTCATTTAATAAAATTCAAGCTTTGATTTCTATTGAAGAACAGTGAACTTTCAAATTAATAATATATTAGAAATTGGAATTCTTGGAACGGTGTGGGACAGAATTTGGAATGATCCAATCGGATGGTTTTTAGAATTCCCTTTACTGACCCAAATCCTGATTATTATTGGATTAATAGCCATTACTATTGGGGCTCTAGTTTTGGTTTATTATATCTTAAAGGGTCTTGCGTATTTTCTTTATTATCTCTTTAAAGGATTATATCTTTTCCTCAAAGCGATTTTCACAGGAATATATAAAATATTCAAGGATATGTATTATGCGATTTCTGGTAAACCAAGAAAAAAGCCCCCAGAAATGCCCTATCCCACAAGTAAATCTAACATATCTCCAGAATATATATCAAAATATCAAGAAGTAAAAAGTGAAAAAATACCTTATTATTGTACTGAGTGTGGACAAAAATTAACTGAATCTATGAGCAAATTATTAACTTCAAGAGGAATAGCCTTTTGTTTTTCTTGTGGTAAAGAATTTAAATTAAAAAAATAAGTAAAATGAATATTATTCTTAAAAGATATCGTTATCTAAAACGATTGTTTCCAATCTATCAGGACCAATAGAAAGTATTGCTATATCTGTTTGTAGTTCTTCCTTAATAGCTTGAACGTATATCTTTGTCCTTTCAGGTAGTGCATCATATCCCTGTTGAGCAATTTCTAACCAGTCTTCTCTAGATTTACTATTCCAACCTTGAAATGTTCTATAAACAGGTTTACATTTTTCGATAATTTCATGGTGTATAGGCCAGCTTTCGAGAACTTCTCCATTCAATTCGTATGAGGTACACATCTTAATGGGATTTATCCCTTGAAGGGCATCCAAGAGGGTAATTATAATTTTATCAATTCCGTTTATCATTATACCATATTTAATGTTAAATAGATCCAACCAACCAACTCGCCTTGGTCTTCCAGTTACAGTCCCATATTCGTGACCTTGCTCACGGATTTTTTCAGCAGTATCATTGAATAATTCCGTTGGAAATTTTCCAGAACCTACTCTTGAGGTATATGCTTTAATAATACCATACACCTTCCTTATTTTTTTAGGGGGAATTCCTGTTCCCGCTGAAATTCCAAGTACATTTGCATTTGAAGACGTCCCAAAGGGATACATTCCGTGATCAATGCCTAGTAGATTTCCTTGTGCGGCTTCAAAAACAACTTTTTTTCCAGAATCTATAACTTTATTTAAATAATAAGCCGTATCTATTACATATGGTTTTAATTGTTCGCCATATGATTTGTATTCTTCAAAAATAGCATCAACATCCTCATTCCAATCCGGGTCATAAATGTTAATTAGTTCTTTTTTTATCCGAAAAAGTTTCTCCAATTTAATCCTTAATAATTCAGGATTTATTAAATCAAATATTCTTAAACCCCAACGAGCGGCTTTATCCGAATAAGTAGGGCCAATTCCTCTCTTGGTCGTACCTGCGCTGTATTCTCCTTTTGATGTCTCTTCTAACCCGTCTAGAGTCCGATGAAAGGGAAATATAACGTGTGCTGTCGAACTCAATTTGAGATTGATCTTTTTATTGAGTTTTTTTAAATTTTCAATTTCTTCAAGTAAAACTTTTGGATCAACAACACATCCATTCGCTATAACACATTCCTTTTCTAATGGTGCTCCACTAGGGATAATCTTAAATTTATATTTAATTCCGTTAGCATTAATTGTATGTCCTGCGTTATTTCCTCCATTATATCTCACTACTACATCTGCTTTCTGAGCGACATAATCTACAAACTTTCCCTTACCCTCATCACCCCAACTAAGGCCACAAATCGCTACAGTATTTACCATAAATCATATTCTCTTATTTTTTTTGAGATAAACATCACAATATCTAATCCAAAAAAGATTATTATAAACAGTTTAAAAAAGTTTTGGTTGGAAAGAACAGAAACAAAATAGAGACATAATGATTTTTATATACGAATTTTCTTTAGAAGTATAATCTTATTGTAATCATCTCTTAATAATTACTCACTTTCCTTCTTGAAACATCGAGAAAAATGCAGAAACGAACCATACTATTCGATATAAATCATAATGAAATGCTAAATATTGAGGATAAAGAATTTTCGGATTTTTCAAATCTATTAAGAAGGTTAGACCTTAATGTGAGAAAGAACGAAAATGAAAAGCTTAAGTTAGAACTTTTAAGAGACGCAGATCTTCTCGTTATCGGAAATCCTATAGATGATTTCTTTTCTACTAATGAAGTCAAATTAGTAGTGGATTTTGTAAGATCAGGTGGGGGTTTACTATTATTAAGTGAATATGGTTCTGATTACCTACAAAAAACAAATTTAAACGATATTTCAGGGAAATTCGGAATTAATTTTGAGAAAAATCTTGTTAAAGAGGTTAATCAAGCTAATAAGAATCATGTTAGTACATTACACTTATTTGATTTTATAAAGCATTCTATAACTAAAAATATTAGAGAGATCAAAATGGGTGGATCATGTGCTTTATTTTTAAGTAAGGATGCTAAGCCTTTATTAAAAACAAATCCAGACTCTTGGTCTGAAATTTTCAATAGTTCCACGGAGCAATGGATAAAAGAGGAAGAGGAAAAATCTCAAATTGTAGCTGCTTTCTCAGAATTTGGTAAGGGAAAGGTAGTCGCTATAGGTGATATTGATATTTTCACTTCTGATTCTAATTTTGGCTTGAACTCATTAGATAATCAAAAATTTATTCAAAATGTTATTACATGGTTAATTGAACCTGTTAAGGAATCGAAGATTATTTCTTTTATACTTAATCAACTGGGTGACCTTCAATTTGAAATTAGAGAGTCAAACAAAGTACTAAATAATATTATAGAAACAATGACAATATTGGAGAAAAGAATTAGTTATTTAGAAGAAAATGCTCGATTAAACTCACCCTCAATTAATATAGATCACGATGGTGAGAGTGAATCACTGCAAGACGAATAATAAGATAACTCGTGGGGATTAATCTTTATTATAATTAAGTATTAAAAACTTAAATTTTTATTATAATCAGTTTCATTCTAATAAAGTTTATTTAAGAGTGATATAAAAAATGCCATTAAAAACACCAGAACAATATCTTGAATCAATTAAAAAACCAGTTAATTTGTATATGTTTGGTGAAAAGGTAAAAGAGTTTTGGAATCACCCTATCATTAAACCTTCTATAAACACGGTAATGAAGATATATGAATTAGCGCAAATGGATGAATATAAGGATATCATGACAACTACCTCTCATTTAACAGGTAAAATCATAAATCGATTTACACATATCCATCAATCCATAGATGATTTAGTGAAAAAAGTACAAATGCAACGATTATTAGGACAGCACACAGCATGCTGTTTTCAACGATGTGTTGGTTTTGACGCTGCTAATGCACTCTATAGCGTTACTTACGAGATGGATAAAAAATATGGAACAGAATACCATAAGAGGTTAAAAAAATATTGGATAGAAGTTCAAAATCAAGATCTAATGGTCGATGGGGCAATGACTGACACTAAAGGGGATCGTAGTAAAAGACCAAATCAACAATCCGATCCAGATGCGTATTTACACATTGTAGACGAAAATGATCAAGGTATAATAGTTCGTGGAGCAAAAGTTCATCAAACTGGTTTTTTAAATTCTCATAGAGTCATAGTAATGCCCACATTAGCTTTGAGACCCGGTGAGGAGGAATATGCTGTCAGTTTCGGTGTAGAAGCTAATACAACGGGCATAACACTAGTATATGGACGACAAACATGTGACACTCGTAAATTAGAAGAAGGTAAGTTAGATATCGGTAATTTTAAATATGGTGGACAAGAAATCTTTGTTATTTTTGAAGACGTTTTCGTTCCGAAAGAAAATATCTTTATGAAAGGGGAAATTGAATTTTCAGGTGAACTAGTAAACCGTTTTGGGGGTTTTCACCGTCAATCATATGGAGGATGTAAAGTGGGGGTTGGAGATGCACTTATTGGTGCTGCAGCTCTGATCTCCGAATATAATGGTACAGATAAAGCATCACATATTAGAGATAAACTGGTTGAAATGGTACACTTGAATGAAACTTTATATAGTTGTGGGATTGCATGTAGTTCTTTAGGTTTTCAACGAGAAGCTGGTAATTATGAAATGGATATGCTTTTAGCTAATGTGTGTAAACAAAATGTTACTAGATTTCCATATGAAATTGCCAGATTAGCAGAAGATATTGCGGGAGGAATTATTTGTACATTACCTTCTGAGGCTGATTTCAAATCAGAGGAAGTAGGACACTTATTAGAGAAATATCTTACAACTTGTGAAGGACTCTGCGCTGAGGATCGTTATAGAGTCTTAAGATTTATCGAAAACTTGACAATGGGGGTATCTTCTGTTAGTTATAAAACGGAATCAATGCATGGGGCAGGTTCACCTCAAGCGCAGAGGATTATGATTTCAAGACAAGCAGATTTAGAAGAAAAGAAAAATCTTGTTAAAAGAATTCTTGATGTAGAATAAAAAGATCTAAAAAAGTTTTAATTTAAAATTTTCAGAACTTAATTATAATTAAATACAATCCTCTTGGATAAAATGGTAGAAACATCAACGAGTGAAATATTTTCACAATTCGAAGAAATTTCTAATGGTTTCAATAGAAAAAACCAGTACTTTGATATATTGTATGATTCTTTCTCATCAGTGTTTATAGAAAAAACACCTTATGTTGAGAATATTTCTGTTAATTCAAAAAAATCTGGAATAGTTGCAAGAACTTATAATGGGATTTGGAATGAAACATCATTTGACGAGTTTTCAGATTTAAATAAAATAATAATTAAATTACCGAAAGCTGTAAATAAAGGGGAAGAGATCGCTGAATATAAAGGTTGGACACTTGATAAAGAAGTAATTCCAAAAGTAAAACTTACAGACATCTCTATTGAAGAAAAGATACAAAAGGTAAGAAATATTCAGAATTTCGTCCAAAATTATGACGAGAGAATTGTTTTAGCTACAATAATATATAAAGAAACTCATACTACTCGCATTTTTGTAAACAATGAAGGTAGTTATTTACGACAGGTTATACCTCGTGTAAGGTTGTTTGTTTACCCCATCGCAAAAAGTGGTGTAAGAACGGATTATGATTATTTTATTACGGGTGGGGAGATGGGATTTGAAATCTTCGATGAAATTACAGATGACAAACTTATACAAATAGCAAATAACTCAATTGATCTGTTAGAGGCTAAAAAAGCACCATCCGGAAGATGTACTGTGATTTTAGATCCCGGAATGGCAGGTCTCGTAGCTCATGAAAGTTTTGGCCATGGTTTAGAAGCAGACCAAGTATTACGAGAAAGAAGCTATTTAAAGGATAAACTTACCAAAAAGGTTGCTTCAGATATATGCAATATATGTGATACTCCGAGTCTTGAAAATGAGATTGGTTCATACTTTTTTGATGACGAGGGTATTAAAGCAGGGAAAAATGTTTTAGTTGAAAATGGGATATTAAAAAACTTTATTTACGATAGAATAAGTGCTTCTATTTTGAACGGAGTTCCTCAGGGAAATGGGCGAAGAGAAAGCTACGCTCATACTGTGCATCCAAGGATGACTAACACATATTTTGAACCTGGAAATTATGATTTAGATGAAATCATATCAGAAATTAATGAAGGAGTAATGATTGTGAAATCTTACTTTGGTATGGAAGATCCGATTGGTGGTGGTTGCCAATGTGTTTCTAAAAAGGGATATTTAATTCAAAGTGGAGAGAAAACGCAACTATTAAAGGGTATAGCCTTAACTGGATATGTTTTAGATCTTCTGCAAAGTATCGACGCGATAAGTAAAGATGAAACTAAATTACATGGAGGGACATGTGGAAAGGGTTATGCTGATTCTGTACCTGTGGGTGATGGTGGAAGTTATATTCGGATTAATAATGCTTTAATTAGTCCCGGGTGAATTCAGGTGTCTAATGAGAAAATAGAATTTCTAGAGAAAGTTTTGAAATCAAACAGAGTTGAAGAATATGAAATTTATTTAACGAACGGGATGGCTTACGAGTCAATTTTTTTAAAGGACAAGGTTGATAAAGTTAGAGAAATTAATACTTACGATTATACAATACGGATACTTGATCAGCGAGAGCAGGAAACTGGGATTGGGATTATAAGGGCAAACTCATTCAAACCTCAAGAGATTGAGAAACATATTAAAACTTGTATCAAATTGTCAAAAATTAATAAGGGGACGAAATACTCATTCCCGAGTAAGTCTTCGGTATCAAATATTTCAACTTTTGATAAAAATGTTGTAAAAAATCCAATAGATACTAAAAATGAATTAGTTGAGGAATTATTATCCAAAATTCAGCAAAAGAGGAATGTTATCCCCACATTTGGGCGTTTTCGTATTCATATTGATGATGTTCATTTAAAAAATAGTAATTCTATTGATAATAATGCATTAAAAACTTATTTTTTTCTTGAATTCTCTTTGAAAGCTCAAAAGAATGGAAATCTGGCTGAATTTTGGCCGTTTATATATATTAAAGACAAGAAGCACTTGAATTTTTCTAGAAGAATTGGAAAATGGGCGCAATTAGCGCAAGACACATTAAAAGCAAAACTCCCTATATCGTCAAATAATGCAATTATAATTTTTTCTCCCCAAACTTTACATGATTCTATCAATCCTGTTGTTGAATTTCATGCATCAGGGCGAGCTTTTCACGAGAAAATGTCATTATTTAACTTGGACGAAAAAGTAGTTTCAGAAAATCTATCAATAAGTGATGACGGTTTAATAGAGGACTGCCTTGCTGTGAATGGATGGGATCGTGAGGGTACTCCACATCAACGGAATGATATAATAAAGGGAGGTATATTTCAAAAAATGCTTTTTGATCAGAAATATGCGTTATTAGAAAATTCAGTATCAACGGGAAATGGAGTTAAAAGTAATACTGGTACAGTTAAAAACGGGATAAGCAATCTCGAGATTTTACCTGGAAATATATCACTAGAGGAAATGATTTCAAATATTAGTGAAGGATATTATATCGAGAAATTCTCAGATTTAGATCCAAGTGAATTCACAGGAGATTTTGGAGCAGAAATAAGAAATGGATATTATATTAAAAAAGGGAAATTTGAAACTCCTATAAAACAGGGAAATGTTAGTGGCAATGTTATTGAAATGATGAATAATTGTTTATACATCTCAAAAGAAAGAGAATATTTTTCAAATACTCTATTTCCTTATATAGCCTTTAATAATTTAACTGTCTCTTCCTAATCCTAATTTCCTTCTTTCATATTATAAAAAGAGAAGAATTTTAAATAACACTTAAGTCATTAGAAGAAGGATGGTTCTCCTTCAAATACCTTTTCTTCTGGCTTCATTTTTGAAATTTCTTCAGGAGAAAGAATTTCGATTAATTCATAATCGGAACTTCCTCTTCCCATTTCCTCTAAGAATCTTACAGCTTCATATGGATCCTTGTAAGGGCCATGTAACCTAGTGAAAGGATGTATATCTTCATCAAGATCTAAATTTACATGCTTTAAAAAGGGAGGTATATTTTTTTCGATAATTCCTTCCTTTTTAATAAGATCTAAAGTAGCAGTTTCGATAGCGACAATATCTTTTGAGCCTAATAGACCAATATCATTTATTATAGGGGGTTGTGCAACTCCAGTACAATCACAAAAGGTAGTAATCTGTAATGCAAAATTTAGATAAATGACCTTTTCTGGATTAAACGTTTCCAAAACTTTACTAGTAGAGATTGCCATCATTTCTTGAAAGGCTGAATAGCTTTCCCTTGGAAGTTTCACCGCTCCGATATCGAGATCTAATTCTAAACAAGTAAAACACTGATGACAATCGTGATAATTTCTAATGAGATTATTGTTTACTTCATCGTATCGAAGTGCATTATATGGACAACCTTCAACAAGTTTTTTCGCAAGTTCGGCTGTTCCTTTCTCTTTATCCCAATATTTATCAATTTGAGCAGCACCATGTATTTTCATCCATCGAGACGGTCCAGAGTAACCTCCTAAGGCAAGATTCTTTATAGCTCCACCATAACCGCATGCTCCATGCCCTTTTGCATGAGCTAGATCAATTAAGACATCAGCATCTTTAAGAACACCTCCTAGATCAAGAGTATCTATTCCCCTGAAATTGACCTCTACGGGTGTTATGTATCCATCTTTTACTCCCGCAATCGGGATTATTGGACATCCACAAGTCTCTTGCGTATAACCCCTATTAACTGCATTATAAACTGCTGTAGGATTATCTGTAATGAATGGATAAGCTCCTGTTTTTTTGACAGCTTCAACAACACGTCGCACAAAAAAGACGGGAACTGTTTGATATCCGACATTAAAACCAAGATGCATCTTAATTGCGACTTTCTCTTTCTTATTTATTGGTGTTTGGTTAATTAGTGTTTCAATAATCTTATCTACTTTTGCAGTAAAGGAACCGGAAGGTAGAAGTGATCCTTGCTGAATTGAGCCAAAATAAACCTCCGATTTTTTAGAATTCATAATTCTCTCTATTTTATAATAAAGTTTTAACTATCCTTGAAAATTTTATTCTCAAAATTATTCATCCAAAATAAATTTGAAGGTTATATTTAATACAATAAATTATTTTAACTTTTAATGATTCAATTAAATTAAAGGTCTCAAAAAAAAAATTCGTAATAATTACTGCTATGGCACGTTGTCCAGAATGTGGAGGATTTATGAAATATCACTCTGCCATTAAACAAATTGTTTGTCAATCATGTGGTCTCTCACTAACTCGTCATGAATTAGATAGATATTGGAAAAAAGTTAGAGATGAAAATTATCCTGAAGCAGATGAATCTGAACGAAAAAAAAATCGTCGCAAAGAATGGTTAGATTGGTATAGTAAATCAAAGTCAGAAAAAGAGGGATTTTAAAGCTCAAAAGACATAGTCTAAGAGATTTAAGAAATAATGAGAGTTTAATCTATAGAAATGACCTTTTTTTAACTAGAAAACTTCCTTTCAAAAATTTCTTCTAGTAACTCCGTTAATTTCCTTGCAGGGATATCTAACAAGGTAATTTCTAAATGCCTCCCACGGGTAGCATCTTCTATTCTAACTGTTTTGGAAGCAATAATTTTGAGTTGAGCTAGTTGTCGAACATATTTTCTAAAACTCATTTTAACATGAGGTTCTATTGAATAGTTTTCACAGATAGATTTATATTCTTCAAAAGCATCATCTACTAATGCGAATGGGGTCCCATAGTTTAATAAAGATCTCACTATCCCTAATAATGCTAAGAGTTCTTGATCTTTTAAACCATCAATAATATCGGCCCTAAACGTTGGATAAACATCATCTGAAGCTTCTCGAATTATATCCGCAGTAATGTGATCTAATCCCTCTTTATCGCAATATAAACCACTTTTTCGAATTATTTCAATTCCATGTCTCATGTTCTTGTTTTCAACAACAATTTGAGCAACCATTGTGAGAAGATCCTCGTCAATAACATCTTCCTTTAATGCTATTTCACTTCTATATTCAAGAATCTGCATTGATTCATCGAAATTATATGGTCTAAGTTCAATCTTCTCGTTCAATCGACTTAATATTCTTTCGTTTTCAATCCTCATCCAATCGGTACCCCTGCAAATTAGTAGAATTGATAATTTTGCGTTTTGGTGTCCGAAAGTTTCTGCGATGTTTAAAAATGCTAAGACTTCATCGGGCTTTAAGAGATGTACCTCATCGATTATTAAAAGCATATAACCATTATCTCGAATTAATTTCGTAAGTATTAATTTTAGTGCTTCATCATCAGAATAACCTCGACCAGAACCGTGTGTATATTTTGCTAATAATTCTCTTATGATTTTACTTTTTGATCGGAAATTTATACAATCAAAATATTCAAGGAAAAAGTTAACATCTTTCTCTATAGCAATCTTTTTAAAATTTTTTCCAAAATATCTCGCAGTACAAGTTTTTCCTACCCCTCCCTTCCCTAATATCAAACAATTAATAGATGGTTGCTCTGTTTCCTCTAATATTCTACGATAATTAACAATTAAAGTTGCTAGCTCATCATCTCGACAAAGTAGTTTCTCGGGAACAATGCTTTTGTCAAGTGAACCCAAATTCCGAAATACCGATTTTTTCATGAATTGCTTCCTAAATGCATCTTCGTCCATACAAATCGATTCATACAGATTTAATTTGTTATTGTATAAGTAATAATGGTACAAATTAAGTTTAAGTTTTCTTAATCTTAAGATCTTATCTTGGTTTTATTAAATAAAGTATCACTAAAAAATATAAATTTCTCTCTAAAAGTTATCGGAATTGTTTAATGGATGCATCGTAGAATATGATTGTTTCAATTTCGTAATATCATTTTTAGCATAGATTCTAGTGGTATTTGGACTTGAATGTCCTAAGATGTCTTGAAGTTCACTAATATCCATACCTGACCGTCGGAGATGTGTTGCCCCAGTGTGTCTGAAAACATGAGGAGTCACAATCTTGGAGTCAGGAAATCCACATTTTTCCTTTATAGATTTAATATCTGTTTGTACTGTTCGAGGACTTAACTTCTCAAATCTTGTATTTACTAGTAAATACTCCTCCGGTTCATAGGAAATCCTATTCTTAAGATATTCCTGAAATATTTCTAGCGTTTTATTGTCTACAGGAACTATTCTTTCTTTATTACCTTTACCTCTTAGGCGAATATAACCTTTTTTAAAATCTATATCATTAATTTTTATATTACATAATTCACTAACTCGAGCCATCGTGGAATAAAGCAATCTGATAATTAAATAATAACGTTGACTTTTTTTACTATTAAATATGGTCTTATCTCTCAACTTTTTAAAGATCAGTTCAATATCTGCAAGATCCAGGAATTTAGGTAAAGACTCCTCAAGCTTTATCTTTGGGGACTTAATAGTGCTCATAGGATTTTTATCAATGAATTCATTTAGAGTTAGGAACTTGAAATAAGAACGCAATGAAGCAATTTTTCGTCCAATCCCTTTTTTAGTGTATCCCATATTCTTAATTTTCTTTAAGAATAATCGTATTCTTTGCCTCACTATAGGAGAATTCATATCAATATCTCCCACTAAATTAATAAATTTGTCAAGATCATAACGATATGCTTTAATAGTTGATGTCGCACATCCTTCCTCAACCTCTTTAGAAATTAAAAAATCTTCGATAAAGTTAGAGAATTTACACTCTACCATAATAACTTAAATATCATTGTGATATTACATAATAGATTGTAATATCGAAGTAACATATAACATATGAGAAGCGTTTTTTATTTATCCAATCCGTCTCCATACCATCCTTGTTTAATAAAAAGATACGCATTCATTGCTGCGGTAGTTCCTTCCCCCACCGCTGTTGTTATCTGACGAATGCCACCTGTTACATCTCCAGCAGCATATATACCTGGTAAATTTGTTTCTTGATCTCTATTTACTTTAATACAATTATCACTTAATAGTTCTATTCCTGCTTTTTTTGCTAGTTCTACTTGTGGTTCGACTCCTATTGCAATGAAAAGCGCATTAACATCGATTAAAGAAGTTTCACCCGTCTCAATGTTTTTTACTTTTATTGCACTTAGTTTATCATCCTTTGATATAGCTTCCTCAATAACGCAGTTGTACATTGGTTCCACATTTTCTAATGAATCAACTTCATCTGCGATACAAGCTTCTGCTCGCATACAATGACGTCTGTGAATTAGATAAACTTTTTTTGCTACACCGGAAAGAAAAATAACTTCTAATCCTGCTGCATTACCCCCACCGACCGTTGCAACTTCTTGATTCCGAAAGAGCGGACCATCACATGTAGCACAATAAGATACCCCATTACCTGTTAATTTATACTCATTCGGTAATCCAAGAGTCATATGTTTTGAGCCTGTGGCAATAATAATAGCCTTAGCTTTAGTTTTTCCTCCATAAGTAGTTATAGACATTTCTTTTGGATTAATTGCAGTGACTTCCTCATAAAAAAAATTAGTACCCCAATATTCTGCCTGTTCTTTCATCTTTTCTGTTAATTCAATCCCGTAAATACTAAGATAACCTGGATAATTTTCAATCTTAGGAGCTGTCCCAGCTAAACCTCCAAAAGCTTTCCTTTCGTAAAGACCAGTCTTTAATCCCATTCTTGATCCATAGATTGCAGCAGTTAATCCTGCAGGTCCACCACCTATAATTACCAAATCAAATTTATTGTTTTCAGGCAAATGAAACGCCTCTATTTGTTGATATAATTACATATAATAACCTTATAAAATGTTTAAATTTTTTTATAATACTTTATTAGGGAAATTCATTCCTTTTTTAACTGACGAAGATATTTACATGCATTTATCCCCGCTCGAGCACCTTCAGCGGTAGCAAATACAACTTGAAAAACTCCCCCAGTACAGTCTCCAGCAGCATAAATCCCATCAATATTTGTTTTTTGTTCCTCGTCAACTTTAATATTACCCATATCGTCTAATTCAACACCCGCTTTTTTAAATATCGAATTTGAAGAGATATGAGATAAAATAAATAAACAACTTAATTCATATTCTCTTACCTCTAAAATATCTTCAACTTCAGGTTTATTTGATTTACAAACAATTTTCTGAATCATTCCATCCGAATCTGGAACGGCTTCAATTATTTCCATATTCTCGAGAATTTCAATTCCAACCTCATCTACTTGATAAACTTTTTCTGGTAAATCTTCTTTCTTCACATTTGTAATTATTCGCACTAAACATCCCATTTGATGAAGAACTAAAGCATCTTCTAACATTTCTTCATCTCTTCCAAACAAATATACAACTTTATCTTTATACCTAGGACCATCACTTAACACACTATAGGAAACACCAAATCCAAGTAACAATTCCTCACCCATGATTACCTCCTTTCGTGTACCTCTCCCAGTAGCAATAATAACTACATCACAAGTAAAATTAGCTGTTCTAGTTGATATTATGTTTACTCCCATTCCGAGCATCAGGGATATTATATCACCATTAATAATTCGAATATTTTCTGAATAACTTTCAGCATGAGTTCGAAATTTTTCTAATAAATGCTTTCCTTTAATTTCAACTTCTCCCGGCCAATTTTGAATTTCTTTTGCTTTTATTAAGGCTGATGATTCTTTTCCTTCAATAATAATCACATCTCTATTTGCTCGAGCGCAATATATTCCTGCGCTTAAACCAGCTGGACCCGCTCCAATAATTAATACTTCACATTTATATTCATCCATATATATAACCAAATTTATATACAATATTTAGTTTAATTCGTCTTATAATAATTTGCATGTTAATAATAAGATAAATAAAATAATCTTGTGCTTTGGATAAATTGAACCTCGATTATATGCATTTTGAATATATTTATAACAATAAGTAGCCTTTTCAACTAAATTCTAATCTAAGTAATAGTTCAATCTAATTAATATTTCTTTCTACTTCTCTCACTATTTCAATTATTAACTCATTGCTTATTAAAGTCATCTAAGATCAATTGTCAGCTTAATTATGATTTATTTCGACCTTATTTTTTTAATATTAATTACTTTGAATGATTAATAAACATTCAGTTCGATTTATAACACTTTACTTTTTCTCATAAGAATAAACCTAATCCAATTCAAAATGTTTTAATGATTTAGGCAATTTTGTTTGATATTATTGTACTATTGATTTAAAAAAAAATTTAATAAAACTAAAAATTACGTGATAAATTTATGGACGTACCAATAATTTTAATTGTTGCTTTGATCGCTGGAATAGTTTCTATAGCAATTGCATTCTATTTTAGATACTTAGTCTTAAAAGAAGATCCTGGAAATGAAAGAATGCAGGAGGTTGCAGGGTATATATCTAAAGGTGCTACAACTTATCTCAAAGTTCAATATAAAGTATTAGCGATATTTGTAGGTGTACTCTTTTTAGTGATGTTATTATTACTTCCGTCTCAGGTCAATCCAGGTACTTTAAATTGGGAACAAGCTATTGCTTATTTAATTGGCTCTGTAGGATCAATGCTAGCAGGTTGGTTAGGGATGTATGTTGGAGTTAAAGCTAACACTAGAGCCGCTCAAGGTTGTACAATTAGCACTAAAAAAGGATTCGATGTTGCTTTCTTTGGAGGAGCTGTTATGGGATTAGCTGTAGTTGGCGTTGCTTTAATTGGAGTATCGGTTATTTATTGGATTTTTAAAACTCCTGTTGTTGTATTAGGTTTTAGCTTTGGAGCCAGTAGCATCGCGTTATTCATGAAATGTGGAGGAGGCATTTACACCAAAACTGCAGATGTCGGTGCGGACCTTGTAGGCAAAGCAGAATACAATCTTCCTGAGGATGATCCAAGAAATCCAGCAACTATAGCTGATAATGTTGGTGATAATGTTGGAGATATAGCTGGTATGGGGAGTGACCTTTTCGATTCATATGTTGCTTCTATTGTTGCTGCTATGATGCTTGGGGCCGCTTTTAGTATAGGTATTGTTGCATTCCCTTTTGGAAACATCAATTTAACAGCGAATGGAATAGCAGTTCTTACAGTAACACCAGTAGTTTTATGTGGTGTTGGATTAATAGCTTCATTGATCGGGATATATCTAATTAAACTGAGGGGCTCTGAGGAGCCTGGAAAAGCATTAAATACAGGAACTTACATAGCAACCTTAATCTATTTTGGATTATCTGCCTTATTTACTTTTCTTTTGTCAATTGGACTAGCAGGGGAAGAAATTGGTTTATTATGGCGTATTTGGGGTACATCGGCAATTGGGCTTGTGGCTGGCATTATCTTAGGATTTACAAGTGATTACTTTACTCGAGATGACAAAAAACCTACAAGAAATATGGCTGAAGCTGCTAAAGAAGGTCATGCGGTTGTAATTTTATCTGGCTTTTCTTATGGGCTTATTAGTGTTGTTCCTCCAGCATTAGGAATTGTAGTTGCCATGGCTATTGCATTTTGGTTAGCTGGTATATTTGGAGTAGCAATGGCTGCTGTGGGGATGTTATCAATTGTCGGAACCATTGTATCAAATGATGCATATGGACCCATTGTCGATAACGCAAGGGGAATAGCTGAACAAGGAGCGTTAGGAGATGATGTGATTCGAACAGCAGATCGTTTAGATTCAGCAGGTAATACGGCAAAAGCAATAACCAAAGGCTTTGCAATAGGTGCGGCTAACTTAACTGTTTTGGCACTCTTGTTTTCTTTCACAGAAGAAGCTGGTATAACATTATCTGGTATAAACTTGTTAGACACTAAAGTTTTGATAGGAGCTTTTATAGGCGTGGTTGTTCCCGCTTTGTTTTCAGCTTTATTAATCCTCGCGGTTCAAAGAAACGCTGCAAAAATGGTTGATGAAATTAGACGACAATTTGAGGAAAATCCAAAGATATTGTCTGGTGAGGAACCTGCTGATTTTAGTAGGACTATTGATATTGCAACAAAAGGTTCATTACATGAGTTAATATTACCTAGTATTATCTCAATTGTTATCCCCATAATTGTCGGAATTCTTTTCGGAGTTGCTGCGTTAGGTGCTTTCTTAGCGGGTGCCATTCTTTCTGGATTTGTTTTTGCTGTGATGATGGCAAACAGCGGTGGTGCATGGGATAACGCAAAAAAATGGATTGAAGATGGAAACTTAGGTGGAAAAGGCACAGATATTCATAAAGCGAGTATAACAGGTGATACAGTTGGTGATCCATTCAAGGACACTGCTGGACCAAGTATAAACACTCTGTTAGTAGTAATGTCATTAACGGCATCAATTTTCATGGGATTACTGTTATTACCAATATTCAATCTTGGAGCAGGACTATTAATACTTTAAAACTATACTGAATAACTATTGAAGCAATAAAGCTTATTATTTTTTTTTTATTATTTTTTAGATATAATATTTATATGAGTGAAATATTGACAGATATATTAAGAAAAATCTCATTAAAGTCCATCAATTACTATATTGAGAAAAATTTAGATGATTTTTACAACAAAGCGTCCTTACATTCTAATTTCAAATTACATCAAGAAAAAAAAATAAGTTGGGTTTTAGCTAAGAAAGCAGATTGGCCTGAAGGAATTTATAAAGCCGCTTTTGAAGATGTCAACATAGAAGAAGAGATTTATACTATTAAAAACTTAATTCAAGAAGGCAAAATCCCTAATGGATGGACGATTGGGCCGTTAACAACTCCATTGGATTTGGGTAACATCTTACAGAAATTTGGTTTTCTCAATGTATATCATCAAGCAGGAATGGCATATGAATTAGAAAATCTTTCTAACCACGATTTCGATCAAATTGGATTAAAGATTGAATTCGCTGAGAATAAGGAACATCTAAGGCAATGGATGGGTGTTGTTTCTACGGTCTTTGACATTAAAATTGACCTTGGGTTATTAGAATATTTACGTTCAGAATCAGAAGTTAGATTCTATATCGGAAGTTTTGAAGGAGAGCCCGTCTCATCACTAATGTTATATTTATCTTCAGGAGTAGCGGGAATCCACGCAGTATCAACATTGATAAAATACAGGGGAAGAGACTTTGGATTGTATATAAGTACAAAAGCTTTATTAGATGCCTACGAAATAGGTTATAGGGTTGGCGTGCTTCAAGCATCATCTATGGGAGAAAGAGTTTACAGAAAGCTGGGATTTAAAAAATATTGTGATATAAATACATATGCATTGGAATTCTAACCTTGGATTAATTCATGTAAAATTCTTTGATTTCCGCATCTGTAAGATTTATATCTCCCGCTGCTGCATTATCTTCTACATGTTTAACTTGAAACGCTTTAGGAATTGCAATTACATTATCATGATTAATTAACCACGCAAGAGCAATTTGTTGAATCGTTGCATTATGAGAATCAGCGACTTTCTCAATCTTGGTTCTAATATCTCCCTTTAAATTAGTATAACCTCTATGGCCGAGAGGGCTGTAAGCTGTTAATGTAATTCCTTCTTTCTGATAAAATGGCAATGAATTATGAATATGATTTTGTTTTGTTAGTCGAGCACTCAACTGGTTTGTAACTAATTCAGCTTTTTTGAGATATTCTTGTCCTTTTTTGAACTGATCGACTGAATAATTGCTTACTCCGATATATCTTATTTTCCCCTCATTAAGTAGTTGCTCCATGATGCGCATATGTTTTTTAATCTTATTAAATCCTAATGAAGGAAAATGTACTAAATATAAATCTAAATAACTTGTATCTAACCGTTCTAAACTTTTGTGGCATGCTTTTATCATTGATCGATATCCTAAATGTTTAGGAAAAAGTTTACTAGTTATGAATACCTCATCTCGATTGTATTCTTTTATTACCTCACCGATTATTCTCTCAGAAGTGCCAAAATTATAAATCTCTGCCGTGTCAAAATGGTTCATTCCTAGTTCTATTCCTCTTCTTAGTGTCTTCTTCCATTTTTCATAGTATTCTTTATTTTTACCTGACTTAATCCCCATAGTTCCTTGTCCCAGAACTGGAATTTGTTCTCCTGTTTTTCCTAATTGAACTTTTCTCATAACCTTAAAAATACCAGAATAAATTTAATTTCATTTGTTTTAAACTATTAACTCTTCCTTAGTTAAGAAGAATAAAATTTAAATGGTAAACTTACTTCTTCTTTAAAGACGAGTGAGATATGGAGCTGACGGTGGGTTTAACCCGCTGAGGAACCTCACCCCACACTCCAAGCAAGGTGTAGAAAACTACTACGATGAGAATCGTAATTTTAGCAACTGAAACGACACTGCCTTCTTACGTACATTAATGACTTGGATATAAGCCAGAGAAATTGTAGGAGGGAATGGTTGGAACGAGCTAAAACCTTGGTGCAAGGCCAAATGAAAGCGATAAAGTACTTGGAGCTAGCTTTAGGTAGGCCGC
>JBHLOF010000196.1:0-2990 GCA_048940805.1 Promethearchaeota archaeon | reverse complement strand
ACCAAGTTCTCACCTGCCTTCCCAATACAAGCCACCCTGAATTTATCATCATCTAATAGAGCTCTAACAGAAACAATAGTATCTCTTGTATTTTTTCCCCATATCGAATCTGCATCTTTAATTTCTATATTTCCATCATTAATAACAACAATCTTAGGATTCTCAGTTTCTCCAGTTATGACAATCGCATCGTATCCACTACGTCTTAAAGCAATAGGAAAAAATCCGCCAGAAGTCGCCTCGCCCCAAATTCCTGTAAGTGGTGAAATCCCAGTAACACAATATCTACTGCTTGAGGGGGTCATAGTGCCAGTTAATGGGCCCGTGGCAAATATTAATGGATTTTTACTTGAAAACGGATCTTCACGTAAAGATTGAAAGTCACTATCAGAAAGTAAATCATATGTTAGTTTTGCAGATAAACCTACTCCACCCATATAATATTCAGCAATTTTTTGGTCAAGATCTTTTGTCTCTACATTCAAAGAACTTAAATCAATATACGCAATCTTTCCATTATATCCATACAATTTTTCCATTTTTCTTCCCTCCTAAGAATAAAATAAATTCATTATATCTTCTATTTTGTTTTCATAGGTGATTTCCAAAATCTTTCTATATTGTGATTGATTAATCCTACGAGTAGACGATAGAGTACAGTAATCATTAAAAGCAAATTCAACCATCTGATCCATTTGAGCCATGTATTCATCTTTAGAGATTTTGGGATTTTCAATATCTGAAATAGATAGAGGACAGTTTATACTGTTCATGAATCTTCGTAACTCTACTAGTAAATCTCTTAGAATCTCATCTCTGGGACGGTTTTTGGTATCTAAATTGAAAATTTTTGCGAGATCAAGAAATCGGTTCGTTACTTTTGCTTGAAAAGCTATAGAAGCACATAAAAAAATACCTACACACATACCGTGATGAACATGGAATAGTGCGCCGAACGAATGCCCTAATGAATGTTCTATTCCCGCAGAAATATTACCAAAGCCAATACCTGCAATATATGCTGCCATTTGCATTTTCTCTCTGGCTTCCATATCATTACCTCTTTTTACAGAACGAGGTAAATAATCTAAAACGAGCTCAATTGCTTTTAAGTTATGCATATCTGTGAATAGGGTGCTCATTGTAAGCATGTATGATCCCATTGAGTGAGCAAGTACGTCCATACCAGTACCCATGGTTAGGTGTGGTGGCATAGTTTTAACAAAATCAGGATGGAGTACCACGAAATCTGGGCAAAATTCATATAAAACAACTTCGGTTTTTTTTGGTGGAACTCTATCTGTATCTGTAACAACAGCAATAAATGTAGTTTCTGCTCCTGTCCCTGAAGTTGTGGGAATTGCTGCTAAAATTTTAACTTTTCTCCGAAGTCCAGCATAATAAGGAGCACTCATATTATTAATATTTATTTCAGGTTTTTCATAAAATAACAATATTAATTTTGCGGTATCCATAGCTGAGCCGCCTCCTATAGCCAAAATTACTTTAGGATCGTATTCTTCACACATTTTAGCACCTTCTAGCACTGAATATCGAGGAGCATCAGGAAGAACATTATCATAAAATTTACTGTCAATGCCTCTTTGATGCATCCTATTAGAAACTCTCTCTCCTAACTTTCGCAAATCTTTATCAACTACAATTAATACACGCTTCTCATCCTCAGCTAAAAAGGCTGAGATGTGATTAATAAAATCGTTCAAACTGTTAGTCCCGACGAACGTAGTTTTTGGGCTTACAATAGGTGCATGATAACCACGAAATGCATTGCTTCCTGCTTTGATATACATATCTTTAAGCATATCATTCTCATACCATGCGATATCTCTTCTTGACATAATTTTATCACAATTATTGTGTTATTCAATAACCAATCTTTTTCTAATAATTTAGTATTCTTTAATAACTAAGTTTAAAATACTGGTAGAAGTTAATGAATACTCTTTATTTTTCAATCAATATATATTTTTATACCTGTATAACGAATCTATAAACTGCATTAGATTAAATAAATTAAAATTATCAGATAAAAAAGAAATGAAAATCTTAGCATTAGGCGGATCCGGGGATATGGGAAGAATGGCGGTAGCTGTATTACTTGAATCTTCAAATTTGACTTCGATAACAGTGGCAGATAAGAACTATGAAAGAGCCAGTCATCTGGTAGATTTAATCGAATCTGACAAATTAGAAGCGACAAAAATTGATGTAACAGAAACAAACAAACTCATTGAATTAATTTCTTCTCATGATATTGTAGTGAACACTGTTGGACCTTTTTATAAATTCGCAACTATGATTCTGGATGCAGTTATAAAGGCTGGAAAACCATATGTAGATATATGTGATGATTGGAAACCGACTTTAGAATTACTTGAAAGAAATGAAAAAGCTAAACAAGCAGGAATTACTGCCGTTATTGGTATTGGCGCGAGTCCGGGAATTACAAATCTAATGGCTGTTTTAGCCTGTTCTAAACTTGATGAAATTGATGATCTAATTACTGCATGGGGATATGGTATTGGAGAAAGAGTTGGTACTAAGCCAAAATACTTTATTGATGCGAGAAAATTTTATCAAAAATTTAAGGATGAGACTGCTATCGCGAATGCAGCAACAATGCACTTATTTTACGAGTCTGTTGATGCTATCCCAACTTTTAGAGAAGGAAAAATGATTGACATCAAACCTTTAACAGATGCGGAACCCCTTCAATTTCCTGGATTTAAGGATACAAATGTGTGTCATATAGGGCATCCAGAGCCGATAACCTTGCCAAGAGTTTTAAAAGTTAAATCTGTTTCAAATTTGATGTATATGGGCGAAACACTTACTAATATGGTACGAAAATATACTCAAAACATATCAAATAAAGAACTTACGGTTGGTGAGGCCTCTGTTAAATTTACCGAAGAAACACGGAGTATACGTAGAACGGATGATATTGTCAAAGAATTTATCGGTATGCC
>JBHLOF010000111.1:0-12298 GCA_048940805.1 Promethearchaeota archaeon | reverse complement strand
TTCAGTCTTTAGGATTCTGATTAATAAGATTGTAAGATATTATTTTATCATTTGGTGGTTTTTTAGTTTGTATTTCTTTTTCCTCTGATTCAATTATTAGGGGGTGAAGTTTATCTAATATCTTTTTATTTTTCTCATTCATATTAACTCTATCTTAAGTAGTATCAAATTTGAATTTCGATAATCATTTTAATTAATTTATTTATCTAATATATATTAATAATGAGTGGATAATAAAAAAAGGAATCCAACTTGATATCAAAAATTTTTATTATCGGTCCTGGTGGAATTTTGTGCTGTTCTAAAGAATTTTTTGGACAAATAAATGTTGATATAGAAATTGTTAGTGGATTCTTTACTGGTATTAGTGATTTCGCTGATGAAATTAAAGGAGGGAAGATTAAAGCGCTTAATTTTGGCAATTTCAATGTGGTTTATTCTTATTCCACTGAGTTTGGATTTAAATTCGTTTTGATAATCGAAAAAGATGATATTGTGGAAGAAGCTGTAACGCAATTGGAATTACTAAAAAATGAATTTATAGAAAGGTATAGCTCGATTTTACCAAATTGGAATGATAATGTTAGTGTTTTTAGTGATTTTGAAGTATTTCTCGAAGAAAACATTTATATTCCTCCAAAAGTTCTAATTACTGGCGAAAAGGGTACTGGGAAAACTACAATTCTAAATTTATTTCCTGGGGAATCGATTTTAGATATAGATGACGACTTGAATGAAATTTTAAAAAAAAGGGTTGACTTTGTTGATACAAGTTATATAAAACATGTCATTTTATACGAAATCGACATGGAAAAATTAAGTACTAATATAACCCCATTTTTAAATTTGTATAAATCTACTGACATTGTTATTGTTATTACTAATTCAGCCGGAAGTAATTTAGGAAGAACTTCAGATTTTATTTCAAAATTAAGGGCTAAGTATGGTAATAAAGATTTCTATATCATTGCTAATTTCCAAGATATGATAGAAGTAGCATTTAAACCTTCTGAAATTGAAGAACATTTTAAGTTAAAAACCTATGGTTTAACTGCAATTGAGGAGGAATCAAAAAATATTATAATGGAAATTCTGATAAATAGTTTAAGAAAATTGGTTGATAAGAAAAAAATTTACCTAAAATAAAAATTAAATGTCAATTGATAAAGATTTTGTATTTCCTGTATATATAGAAAGTATGGTTCTTAACAGAATCATTGAGTTATGTAAAAATTCCAGTAAGGAAATATTTGGGTATTTAATTGGGAGTATTTTAAGATGGAATGAAGAACTCTATGTTATAATTGAAGAACAACTTTTCATCAAAGGTGCAATTCATAGTGATCAGTATTCTACTTCCCAAATAGAGGGAAAAGCTGGAGAATATGAAAGAGAATTTCAAAAGTTCAAAAGACTAAAGAAGAATAGCAATTTAAGAGTACTTGGGTGGTGGCATTCTCATCCAGGATTGGGTTGCTTCCTATCTCCAGTGGATTTAAAAACTCAAAAGTTTTTTTTTCCTGAGAAATATCAAATCGCATTAGTAATTGATCCTGCAAACAGTAAATACAAATTTTTCACTTTAGACGTAAATACAAGAATGAAGTATAAAGAGATTAGCCATGCTGTAATTTCTTCTACAAAAAAAGTTGATTTAAAAAAAATGAGTTAAATTGAATCATGGAAAATGAAAAAGAACCACCTAAAATTGAAATAATTGGTTATGATTCTATGGATTCTGATAGATATGATCGTCAAAAAAGAATTAATGGATGGGATCAGAAGAAAATATCGAATTCTCGAGTCATGGTTATAGGTGTTGGAGCGACAGGCAATGAACTTGTGAAAAATCTCGTGATGGCAGGTGTAGGGACATTGCTTTTAATTGATTATGATCTAATTGAATCTTCTAATTTAAATCGTTGCATCTTATTTAATAGCGAAGCAGCGAAAGCGAAAAAATATAAGGTTGATGTAGTTAGAGAAGCTTGTAAGAAATTAAATCCAGAAGTAGAAGTTTTCACACTAAAGAAAGATTTAAACGATATGGATAAAAACCTGTATAAAGAATATGATGTTATATGCTCTTGTTTGGATAACATTGAAGCTCGAATTGAAGCTAATAATTATTCTTATTACAATGATATCCCGTTTATTGATTCAGGAATCGATGGATATTTCGGAACTGTGCAAGCCGTATATTCAAAAATGGATTCAACAGCATGTTTACAATGTGGAATTTCTAATCTTGATTTAGATCTAATGTGGAAAAAGTTTTCATGTACAGGACAGGAAATAAACTCGAGAGATGGGGAAACTACAGAAAAAGTGGCTACTCTCATAACCACTACATCGGTAATAGGGGGCATACAATCTCAGCAAGTATTGAAATTTATATTAGGTACAGATTATTTTAATGAAAATAAAAAATGGCCTCCTGCAATAGGGGAACCGCTCGTGGGAAAGCAATTAAATTATAATGGTCTTATGAATAAATTTAATATAATTAACAAATTAAAAGATCCAAATTGTTGGACATGCTCTTTTAATAAGTCTTAAACATACTTAAAAAGGAACTAAAATAATAATATAAGAGAGGGGATAATAATGCCAGAATTACCACTTGAAATATGGAAAGAGAGAATTTCTAATGAACTTAATAATTTAAAAAAGCTAAATGTCATAGATGAAGATTCAATCAAATGGCATGAAACTGAAGTGGATATGAATTTATCCCTCAAAGCGTTTGGTTTCGTTATAATTAATGAGGAAAAACAATTAGAATTAATGCCAATAAAAACACACCAGATATTCATGAAGATCAATAGATCTTTTCCATATCCTGGGGGCATAAATTTTATCTGGAATTCAAACATCTTCCATCCAAATATACATCCAGTTGAATTGTCTAATTCAGAGGAAGATGGTACTGGATATATTTGTTTGAATATTCTTAAACAGTGGTCAAGACTTTCAGATTTAGAATCCACTATTGAAGCTTTACGAAAATTAGTAGAAAATCCCAATCCAGATGATCCTTTGAAATATGATATTTGCCTTAAATCTGCTGAGTTTTTTAAGAAAAATTCCATGGAATTACTTAAAGAAAAATATAAAATTGAAGATCGTGAAGAAGAAAAAGATGATCAGGATATACTTGTAATAGACGACTGATGTTAAATTATGTTCCTCCAATAACTCGTGCCCATAAAGCTAACTTATCATCTTCTTTAAGCCCAAATTTATGTATTGCCTCTTCGATCGTGATTGAATTTGGTAATTCTGCATCATGAAGAACTAATGTGTAGGAGCGCTGTTCAGCACTCATAATCCCCATATGCTTTATTAAGATATCAATAATATGTTCAATTGTGTGGTTCTCTTTCACATCTAATTTCGTTATTTTCCCGGTTCTGGGATCTTCAACAGATATTAGCGTACGATCATCACTTCGATTATTTATTGTTGATCTATTATTTAAATTCCTTTGACTATTTTTATATATTATTAGTTTTAATATTTAACAATTTTATCTATTTGTCTGGTTAGGTTAAATTTATTTATGAAGGCTTTTGAGCAGAAAAGACTCCGTAAACCTAATATCTGCTTTTAAAAATTTTTTTTGATATGTTGCTGCCCTTACCATTTTTAGGTAATCATCAATAACGAATTCTAAAACAAACTAATATGATGATTCCCTAATTATTAAAAAAAGAAAATATAATTTATAGTATTATATTTATGGTGCTTATTATTAATATTGCTGCCACTATTAAACCCCCGAATACTAAACAAGCTTGGGCTTTGGGGATACGTCTCCATATCTTTAGCTTAAGTCGTAAAGAACCAAGGTAAAAATAAATCAACGGGATTCCCAATGCGAGACCGAATAAGGCCCACGAGATGATCCAATTAAAGAAAAGCAAGAATATTCCACTAATTACCAAAATCAACTCTACAACACCAATACCCCAATATTCTATTAGTTTTTTTGTTGGTTTTGAAAATTTCATTTTTGATGATCTACCTCCGTGAATTTAGAAATATCCTGATGAGTATTTTTATCCAATGCTCCTCTGACATCATCTTTATCAGGAATTTTATCAGTCTGTTTATATACAGAATATTCAACAGTTTCGCATTTTTTCTTATAAAATTTCATTATATTAATGGCATTATTTATTATATCATCTTCATCAATTTCCTCAGGCAATGGTAAAATTTTGAAAATTTGAGTAAATTCAATATAATTTCCATCAATCCTGATACTATCAGTGGTTAAATTTTCAATATATTGATCATCGGCCCTAAAAATTGGATTTTTCAAACCTACTTTTTTTGCCTCTAAAATGCATTGTGCATCATCTTTATGGAACCTCATCTTTTTGATTATATAAGTCACGATTTTTCCCTCTTAATTCTCATTATACCAAAATGTAAATATTGGATAGGCAATAAATTGATACGGTAAAATATAAATTTTTACTTTTATGCCATTGTCTAGGAGTTCTTAACCACATTTTCATATTATCATAAATGAAAAATTCTAAAGAGGAACTTGAAAAAGGAAACAAATGATGAACTTAAGGACGATATATTATCATGAATTAAAGATTTATATATCTATGTCTTGCTCTTTCAAATCTTTGCCGATAAGTGATTATTAAATCATCACTCATTCTTGTCTGAAAAGATTTAAGATAAAACTTATCTAATTTCAAAAAGATATTAGCAGCCCATTTAATTTTTCGAGAATGTGAGATGCCAAATAAATCCATTAATTTATTTGCAAAATTCCCATAAATACTAACAAGTTTTTTCTCACTCTCATAAAGGGCTCTAAATAGATACTTCAAGATATTGAATCCTCCTCCTAAATATTCATGATTAAATGGCTGGAAACCATATGAGTATAAAAATTCTGGAGGTAAAGTTCTGTCATAATGACGCCTTTCGAGTTCTAATTGGTTATATAAAGGAGTTAAGGGAATAGGAATAAAATTAGAGATTGCATAAATATCAGAATCCAATTTTAAATTGTTTTCAATGTCAACATCAATGGTTTTCGGCGTGTGAAATGGGAGCCCGAGTATATAGTTTTGCTTAGTGATAATCCCAAGGTTATTTAACCGCTCAATAGTTTTCTCAGGATTACCCTGGTTTTTGATGTATCCCCCTTCTAATGTACTTTCAATTCCAAAACTGATGAGCGTAAATTTAAGGGGGGATTTCATTTGAATTGATTCTAAGTCAAATTTATTAATATGATTGAGGGAACCATCAAAAGCTATAAAGATAGATTTATCAAAATTTTCTCGATTTTTAATAAAGTATTCAAATACTTTCTTCCAGGTAGTTTCTGGGTAAAATGCATTAGGTTCGTTAATAAACAAAAAGATATCCTTTTTTGAATGAGAACTGAGTTCTTCAATGGCATTAATGATTTTTTCATGTCTCGAAAAGGGTTGGTATTTTAATAATTTAGTGGTAATGCAAAAATCGCAATTTTGTGGGCACCCGATTTGAGTTATAAGATAAGCAGTTTTAACTGGGATGGGAATTCCCGGAAAGTCCCCGATAATTTTAGGAATTTTGAAATCTTCTCCCTTATATCTTCTCAAATTGAATTTCTGTCTTAACCAATTTACCCCATTCCCTATGCAAATATTTTTTGGATTAACAATTTCTTGAAAATGAGGATAAACAGCTCCAACACCCCCAATATACAACGCTTTATCTTTGAATTCTGATTGAATAATTTTAATTATCTCTATAGCTTTATCTAAACCGCTGGCATACGTACTTAAAGCAATATGAGTAACATCATCCTTTTTTAACGTTTTAAATAAAATCTTTGGAGTGCATATATCATCAATAACGATTGAGGGAACTTCAGGAATATTTTCAGCTAAAAACCTTCCCTCAATATTTAGGCTCAAATCCGATATATCAAAGAAGCTTTTGCCTCTTGTATAATATAACTTTTCATCATATTCATCAATTGCTTCATCGATGGCTTTTTTATTTATTAAAGGATGATTATCATATTTGGGATTCTCGCGTACTTTGAGAGGGAATTTAGTATCCATTGGTGATAATATTTTAAAAAATACGATTTTACTTCTATTCATTGTTGTGTTTGAGTTTTTTCTTCTTAAGAAATTATTTTTTGCCACTTTTGAAATTTAATTCTTAAAGATTTCTATGTTTTTCGAGGTACACCTCTTTCTTCATCAATCTTTATCTCCTTAAATGGTTTCGTAGGTTTGGATTCATCAAATGGTTCGTTACAGACCCAACAGGCATTTTCCAAGTTGCTTAACTCTTCAGAACAATTATTACAATATAGCGCATTGCATTTAGGGCATATATAATTTAATCTTTCTAAGTCCCTTTTGCAAACTAAACATATTTTCTTCTCTCGATGGAATGTGACTTCAGCTTCTGTGAATGCCTGTCTTTCATACAATCTAAAGAGTGATTCTCTTACTTGTAATTCCTTTTTAACTCGCGGTTTTATCTCTTTTTCAGCGGGAGCTTCTCTTAAACCAAAATAAAAGAAGAAAAAACTACTTGCCATTCCTAATCTTAATAAATGAACAAAGTAACCTTGAATAAAAATCGCTAATAGCGGAAACACAACATATAGAATATATCCTAATGATAACAATAAAAGATTTTTTCTGATTATCCCTTTCGACCTAATACTTTTAACTAAATATCCAAAACCAAGAAAGATTAATCCTGTAATTACAAATAAGTAATTTAAAATAAATGGAATTCCAAATCGAACAATATCAATTTCAATTAAATCGTCACCAGGAAAGGCCGGTTCAACAAAAACAAAACTCCCCATGGGATCAATGAAAATTATAATTTCAAAAACAATTACCAAAATCAAAAAAGGTATAATGATATACATCTTTTTCTGAAGTGAGAAAAGTTCTGCGCCAATGTATAACGCTATAGGAAACGCCAAAGGAGCCCACATAAATGAAAATGGCCCTAACAACCCATTTGGATTGAGTAAATTATTATTTGTTATGATAATTGAAAAAAAATCACAAACCATTTGGAACCAAACAAAACCAGAGATTAAAATATTGACGCCCATAAGTAAAAGAAGTCTAGCATTTATTTTATTTGCTTGATATATAATACCTATTCCAAGAATAGTGGCGAGAAGAAAAGAAAAAGTTCCTGTAATACCATTAATCCAACCATCAATAATCAATAAAAGCATCCCAAAATATCACCTTATAAAATCAAAAGGATTAGAATTTCGATCCCATTTCTAAATTCTAGTTAATTATAAGATTAGTTTATCTTCCTTAAATAGTTAACTCACTAAGACAAAAAATAAGGATGAGTAGCTTAAATTTCAGCAGGTAATGATTTATATTTGTAATATAAATCTTCAATGATAGTTGAAAAAGCTTTAATGACTCCGTTGCCCGTTAAAGCAGATGTTATATAGTATCCAAGGTAGTTATTATCCTTAATTAGAGTCTCAAAATCTGAATGATTTAGACTACTTTCATCAACTAAATCAACCTTATTGGCAAAAAAGACTATTGGGATATTTCCACAATACTTTTCTATCTCCTCCTGCCAATCTGGAATATGATCGAAGCTTTTCCTTCCTAGTCTATTATCTTCAAGACTAGACACAATAATAGCAGCTTTACTATTTTTAAAAAAAGCAGGTCGCATAAAATGGAATGAGTCTTGCCCAGCTATATCCCAAAATAACAGTTTAATTCTTTCTCCTTCTATTTCTTTTACATAAGCAGATAATTGGGCTCCAATTGTTTTAATATATTCTTTCTCAAATGAGCTTTTTGTGAACCTTTTAATTAATGAAGTCTTACCTACCCGTCCATCGCCCACTACTGCAATCTTAAATATATAGTTAATATCATTCATAAACTTGTTAATTGGTTCACAATTTAAATAAAAATACTTTTTATGAAATATATTCAGAGTTTTAGTGTTATAAAATTTATGGAAAAACTTATGATATTTAAGATCCTATAAATCATCCGATAACCCTTTGAATTTTGTGTACAGCGTTTTTATGATTGCATTGAAGGCTGGAACAACACCTTGTCCAGTTTCTGCAGAGGTTATATAATGGCCAAGAAAATTATTGTTATCAATTAATTCTTGGATCTTAGTATTATCTATTTTGTCCTCATCAATTAAATCAACTTTATTACCAAATAAAACAACTGGAACATCTCCACAGAACTTTGTGATGTCATCATGCCATGTGGTTATATGATCAAAACTCTCTTTACCAAATTTGTTGTCTTCAAGACTGTATACAATTATAGCTGCTCGACTATTCTTGAAAAAATTCGGTCGTAAGAAGTGGAAGGTATCTTGACCAGCAATATCCCAAAATAATAATCTTATCTTATCTCCGTCTAATATTTCATCATATACTGAAAATTGGGCTCCAATCGTCTTTACATAGTCTTTTTTAAACGATCCTTTTGTAAAACGTCTTATTAAAGATGTTTTACCAACCTTCCCATCCCCAATGACGGTCACTTTGAACCTAAACTTACGTCCATTATCACTCATAGATTTCTGAAATAAAATTAGATTTTCATGTTTAATATTTAGTATCTAACCCTAGATCAGTTTTACTTTAATTTAAAATTTTGGTTTAAAAGCAAAGACTTAATTCTTTAGTGAATGTATACATGATTATATAAAATTGAATATGTACCAAAATAAAAAAATGATTGGAGGGGGTTGGAAAAGGTCCCCCTCCCCCTGATTTTATCTCTCCCTGATGTCTGAAGTCAAAATAAAATCAGTCCGATAAGGAAATGAAAACTTAGAAAAGCGCATACCTCCTGTAATTGAGGTTTCTTTTGACTTTATTTACATCAACCATTTCTTCTAAATATTTAGCATTATACTTAGCCTTCTTCATTAATCTTGATAATGCTTTCTTAAGTGGTTTCTCTTCAACTTTGATTTTTACTATTTCGTAATCTTCTTCAACAGAGGGGAGCTCTTCTAAAATTACTAAATCCTCAAATTCAACTGGTTCCTCAAGAGCTTTTTTCTTTAACAACACTTCAACCATTTTTTTCTCACCTCTTCTTTTTTATAATTTATTTAAAATCTCTAATCTCATATTGAAAAATTAAAAAATTCTGATAAAACCTTGATGATTCCTTTGATTCATTGGATTCACGGCATCTAATTTGATCCTAGCATCTTCAAATGAAATCCCCTTTTCATAGTATCGTGGATTCAGTAAACTGTGTAGATTATGTTGTTGTCTAATTGCGACTTCAGCCTTTTCCTGATCCTTCAATGCATTTTTTATCAAAATTATATGCAATTTTTCAAGTTTGAGAGGTCCATCTTCTTCATATATTAATTGATTCATTTTTTTTTTCACTCTCCCTTTTACTTCTTAAGTAATAGTTACCCTTAGGTTCGTTTTATAGTTTTTTTATGGAAAGTTTACGTGGAATCATAGATTTGTTATAGATCCTTATTTTAGGAAAGGCTAATCCTAATGTATTTATTATTGATTTTATAAGATTTAATAACAGTTTATTTTTTGAAAGCTGTCATAGATTAGGTCTTAGATCTAGAATATTCCTGAAAGAACGCTAGTACAACCCCATAAAAAGGAGATAAGTAGAAGGCAAAAAACATTAAGAAAATCAAGAATAAGAGTAAGATTAAGATTAAAAAAACTATACAGTCTTTTAAAAAGCATTGAAAAGATTAAATTTGGAACCAACATAAATATCTGAAGCGATGATTCTTTCCTTAGCTTCTTCAAGTTTAACTGCTTCCTCGAAATACTTTGGATTTAATTCTCCAAGTTTTTCAGGCACTTCAATCTTTTCGGTTTTTTCAACCACTTTATAAACTTGTACCATTTTTTTTACACTTTTTATATTTTTATTTGTTAAGATATATTACGGATTGGTTTAATAAATAGTTTGGTCATGGGAACTCTGAATGGACTCTTAGACTTCTTTTAGATAGTGCCTTAATCAAATACATGAGTCTTGTTTACTATGTCTAATCAAAATGAGATAATCCTAAGTCTATTTAGAGTTCAAATCGGAAAATATTTATATAAACCACTCTCTTATAGTAACCATAAAAAATTGTTTTATATTGGATGAATCTTGGATTCAACGTGTAATTATCCCCCTGATGAAGTTTTGAACCCCATCATTGGAAAGCCAAATTGGGAGTATATTATCCTTTGGATGTTAAGTAATAATAAAATGTGTTCTTGGTCTCAGCTAAAGGAAAAGGTAAATCGATCAACATTGTCGATTCACCTAAAAAATCTCAAACGTGATGGATACGCTATCCATAGTGAATTCAATGAGTATCGCATTACACCTAAAGGACGTGAAAGATACTATGAATTGGGGCAATTGAAGAGAGGGGGAAGGAAATTAAGTTATCCTCCAAAAATTATATTATCTCGCCGCAACTATGATCACTGGATTTTATGGATGGTATATAATAATAACTATTGTAAGTGGGCAGACTTTCTCGACGAACCTTTATCGATAAACCAATCTTCGCTTTCCAAAAATTTGAATGACTTAATAAGTAGAAATTTAGTTAGAAAAGAAGAAAAAGAATATACAATTACCCAACTTGGTAAATCTGAATATGCAAGCATGTTAACTCTTTATGATCTTGACAGACAATCAATTTTAGAAGAAGAAAGTAAAAGGATAACAGAGTTGACTCAAAAAACACTTAAATTTTTTAAAGATTTTGATATAAAAAAGCGAGATACTCAATTTAGATTTCTGAATAGTGTTCTAAAATTAGAATACTCAAAAATTAAAAATGTCTTAAGAAGTGAAGAAGATTTTCATAAAATATTACTTTTTATTTCGATTAATCATCCAAAGGAGTATCCATACTACATTACACCTGAAGATTTTTCATCAAAATACAATATTAAGAAAACAACTCTTGATTATTACATTGATGAAATTGTTGAAAACCAGTTCTTTAAAATTAAATTTTTCAAACTAGAGGTTCCTCCAAACAAAACTTATTTTTTCCAATCTGATGAGAAAGAAGAAAAGCTACTTAAAGTTATAACAGAAGAACATATTACAAAATTCACCTATTTGAATAAATTGTTTGAAAATTCATCAGATTTAGTTCTACCTCTTGATATGAATACTACTGTAAATGCTATTTTAGAAGAAGCTATACAAAAATATGTATTCCATGAAGATTTGAAAGACTCGCTATTAGCGTTTCTGCCAGAATATATCAAATATTTGGCATATAAAATTGAAAAAGAAAAGAAATTACTTGGGATTTCGGGTAAGCTCGAAGGTATTATATGGCAGAATATCCCCGAAATATTGCAAGAGGGGCTTACATCAACCTCTCAATATCAATTTATTGGTGAAACTGAAATGAATTATTATTTAGATACAGGTATTTTGGAAGTAGTACGACCGTATTTAGCATCAAAACCGGATACAACATATAGGAAGATCATTTCATTATTAGATGAGAAAAAATATGGTGCAGCTTTAGAACATCTTAATTCGGTTATAAAGTCTGGTAAGAAGGCGTTGGATATTATTATTTATAAAGCTCTAACATTAGCTTATTTAAATCGGAATAAAGAATCACTAGATTTTCTTAAAAAAAATATCAAAATATCTCAAGTTGATGAAAAAAATCTGCTTTTTACCCTTTATTTCTTTTTATCGGGATTTTCTTCTATAGCAATTGGAGAATATGAAAATGCATTTAAATTTGCAGATAAAGCACAGGTATTATATCCAAATCACCCATTACCTCATGCTTTAATAGCATTTGTTAATGGTTATAACAAAATTTACGAGTTTGATTCAGAAAGAGAAGAAAATTTTGATGAAATAGATAATGCTATTGAGTTAGAGACTCATGATTCTAATAAAGCAAGGTATTATCAGTTAAAAAGTCAGTTTTTGTTGGAATCAAAGAACTATGAAGATGCACTCCTATCAATTGACAATGCTCTGGAGTTAAATCCTCGTAATCTTGATCTGTATAATTCTAAGAATCGAATATTGTTTTATTTTGATAAGTTCGATGAGATATTAGATCTTTTAGATCATTTGCTTGAGGAATTTCCTGAAGGTGAAAGAAACTTAAAAATTAGGAAAGCATATATCTTAAGAGAAAAGAAAAATCTCCAAGCAGGTCTTGATATCATTAATGAACTATTAGAAAAGTATCCCGATGATAATAATATAATTCTTAATAATATTTATTGGTT
>JBHLOF010000195.1:0-3005 GCA_048940805.1 Promethearchaeota archaeon | reverse complement strand
ATTTTTTCAGATTATGGATTTTTTATCTAAACAAAACACTAAAACTAGCATTGCTTCAAATGGCCTTACTTTAACTTCTATTTCAGATCATTATTTAAATATTTTTAATGATGTAGAGATATCAATTGATTTTCCTACAAAAAAAGAACAAGATGAATTTCGTGGTAATGGTAACTGGGATTTAGTGCATCAAGCTATTGAACGGTGTAAAAATGAAAAATTACGGGTAAGTATTCTAACGACGATGATGTCTGTTAATTTTGAAAAAATAGATCAAATGGTTGACCTTGCTAAATCTCATAATGTGAATTTACGTGTTTCAGTTTATCAATCTGTGAATTCGGATCATTATCATTTAAGTTATGATGAATTTTGGGAGGGTTTTAGGCTATTACTTGGAACTGGTAATTTAGTATCATGTTCTGAGCCTGTTGTTAGAGCCGTTCTAAATTTAGGTGATGTACATCCTCCATGTGGAAGCAAGAGTATTCGAATTAATCCTCATGGACAAATAATTCCTTGTGTATATTGGGCGAAAAGTGAACAATTCGATCAAGTTCCCCATATAGAAGATTTACCTTCACTTCGAGAGAAGATATTTGATACGCATCAATTCAAACTCATACGTCAGATTCCCACTAATGCTGTAGATTGCCCCTGTCAGGGTGGATGCTCAAGTAGAAGATTATTAAACGGTAATCTTAATGCTCATGATGAATATTGTCCATGGTGTAGAGATGATCAAATAGATTTAGAGTGGAAAGTAGGACCTTCTATTGATCTTGTTAGAGTAAAAAATAATTGTACAACGATAGTGAACTAATGTGAACAAAAACGCTCTTATTATACTTTTACGGAATCCTCAGCTTGGTTGCGTAAAAACACGATTAGCCGCAGAGATTGGCGATGAGGGAGCATTGAGAGTTTACAATGCTTTACTTGAACATACACGGTTAATTACCAGTGAAATTGATTCATCACGTTTACTTTTCTATTCTAATTTTATTGATAATAACGATTCTTGGGATGAAAAGCTTTATACTAAGTTTTTACAGGAGGGAAATAGTTTTGGGATTAGAATGTGCAGAGCTTTTAAAGCAGCTTTTAAAGAACATGATAAAGCCGTTATTATCGGAAGTGATTGTATAGAATTAACCTCAGACATAATCGAGGATGCATTTAACAAACTAAACAAATTTGAAGTAGTTATCGGGCCAGCTAAAGACGGAGGTTATTACTTACTAGGGCTTAAGAAGATTTATCCTGAATTATTTTTCAATAAAACATGGAGTACACCTAATGTTTTCGCAGATACTCTTGAAGATATAAACAACCTTGGAATTAACCACTATCTTCTTCCAGTTCTCTCAGATATTGACAATTTTGAAGACTTTAAAAAATCCAAACTTTTCGAAAAGATTGTATTATCTTAATTAATGATACTCATATAATAATAGGAATTGAAGAATATTTGACTATTTGCAGCGATGAGAATTTTATCTTGGAAATAATTAGTAATCTTGTTAAGGTAAAAAACGGATTATAATAATAAAATAATTCGAGCGTTAAAATATCGATTTAAAATTCTTAAAGATGTCATTGAGAATGTTATACAGTAGCTCTACACTCGGAATATGTATCCTTTCTCTTGGTGTATGAGTACCTTGAACATCCGGTCCGAGAGACGCCATAGTTATTCCTGGTAACCTTTCTGGAAAATACGAGGTTTCCATCCCCCAATGAAAACGAAAAAGATTGATATGATTAGAACCTAACTCCTGACGATCTAATCTATATGCTTTATATCGATTCTCATACTGTTCCTTTACGAATTGGACAAATTTGGAATTTTTAGAGGAATTCCAAGCTGGACGAAATTCTGAATACTCGATATTCCAATTTGTAATCTCTCCAATTTGTTTCAGAATGTGAAAAAGTCTTTCAAATTCTTCGCTATCATTCCCTTGAAAACGTATTGTTATGGTGACTTTATTAGCATGAGATCTAATCAAAGCAAGATTGCTTGACAATGTGACGTTATCTGAAACTTCTACAGGCCTACCAGAAAGGTACATAGCATATAACTTATTGAGAGAATAAGGAGATATCTCAAGGGGGCCATGAGGGAGGATATTTAAAGTCGAGATTATTGTTTTCGAATCTTCAATAGAAAAAATCTTAACAGGTTGAGTATCCTCCCATACTATTTTCATATTAGGTTCAAACTGCCATTCCTCTTGCTGATTTTGATAATAACGAAGAATATCCTGTTTAACTTTCGATAATATTTTCTGAATTTTAGAATAATATTCATTTTTCACCCTTATTATTAGATCACTAGTTTGAGCAATAATAGATGGGCTTCCGCCGTTCCAATTTCCTATTTCTAAATCTATTTCTTGGGAAACATAAGTAAGTATTCTGGATATAATTTTTATTGCATTCGCACGTGGGAGATGGATTTCACTACCAGGATGTCCAGAGATTAAACCGGATACAGAGAGATGCAAGTACTTATAAGATTCATCATCTTTAGGTAGTCGCTTAAATTTCTTGATGAAATATAAACCGCCTCCCGCAGCATTCCCAAATCCAATTGTACCCGTCCAAGTCCCATCCAAATTGATCAAATATTTGGTATCTTGCATTTCAAGTTGTTCCACCCCGAGTTCCTTCCCCCCGATACACCCGACCTCTTCTTCTACAGTGGCAAGAACTTCTAGTAGACCATGTTTATATGTTATTGAGGGATCCACCAATAGTGCTAGCGCGAGAGCCAACCCAATTCCATCATCACCCCCAACATTCGTTCCTATTGCATCTATCCACTCGTTATTTTCTTGAATATGGGGTTGAATCGGATTCTTCAAAAAATCAAATCCATCTGGTAAATCAGTAGCAGGAACCATATCCAAATGTGCTTGCAAACACAAAGATGGAATGGATTCTAAGCCTTTGGAAGCAGGTCTTCTAAATAAGACATTCCCTTTATCATCCTGTAGAAT
>JBHLOF010000110.1:0-12325 GCA_048940805.1 Promethearchaeota archaeon | reverse complement strand
CACCAATAATAGTAACAAAAGGAATTATTTAAATCTTTCTCAAGAGAAATTTAAGTAATCAATTTCTGTACCTAAGAAGCTATATTAAATAATTTTCTTTATTTAAATGAAGTTTTAATTAAAAAAGCGAATGTCTAAGTATTACAATGGCTTATCTTTTTAAAGTACAGATTTTTCAAATTATTAAAGGCAGTCTGAAGAAAGCAGATGAGTTACGGGTTTTTTGGAAAAATAAACCTTATTGATAAAACTTTCAAAGAAGAATTATTATGTGAAATCCTACACTACTACCTTAGAGGTTATGAATTAGCATTAAAATCGATTTACGAGAACATGCCAACAAACACTGAAGAATTCGCTCCTAAATCTCTCTTAGGATTCTTTTCTGGCTTATTGACGGGAACCTCGGCACCCATATCACGAAGATATATGGTATGCGGTAAATCACCACCAACACGAACATGGGGAGATTCTAATAGTGAAGGACCATTTGGTCTAGAAATCAAAATATGTCTGGAATCCAGAGAATGGATATCCCTTACGATATACTCTAAAAGAACTTGATATAGATTTTGTTATAAAAGATATATATTGAATATGCATTTTTTCTTATAATTAGAGAATTTGTATTATTCTTCGAACCGATAAAATGTCAGATTTTCAAAATTTAAGTTTGGATTCATTTATCAAAAAGACTGTTATTGATAAAACAAAAAAGCTGAAAGGAAAACATTCCCCTATTGCACAAATAGTTGATAATAAGCCTCAATCATTGCCAGTAGTGGCAATTTATGATTTAAATAGAACTTTGAAAAACTTCTTTCTTATAATTTTGAAGAATTATGCAAAGAAACCAAAATTAAGGTATTTCTTAACAATCTCAATTGCTAATAATAGTTCGGATTTCTTAGTGGTACTAGCAAGAGAATTTGCGCTTAAACATAATTTAAAATTAATACAGTATTCAATTTATCCAAAAACATTAAGAACTCAATTATTATGTATGAAGGAAATTGAAAATCAAGAAGATTATGATAATTCAGTTAAAATTTTAAAATCTATTTATACCGAATTTCGAGAAAAATTAAAGAATCTTGTATAATATTTATAACATCAACTAATCATTAAATTACTATTTAACATCCAGAAATCTTAGGAAAAATAAAAGGGTAAAAATTATGTTTCTTAGGGAAAATACAGTAAAGATAATTAGCACACTCGGTCCTGCTTCGAGTTCAAAGACAATGCTTAAAAATTTAATAGATGCAGGAGCTGATATATTCCGTTTAAATTTCTCACATGGTACTCATGCTGAAAAAAGAGAACTTGTGAAAGATATTAGATCAGTTGATGAAAACGTCGGTATATTAGCCGATATTCAGGGACCCAAAATCAGAGTGGGAAAATTCAAGGAAGGTAAAGCATATAATTTGAATATTGGACAAGAGGTAACAGTATTCGAAAAGGAAATAGAAGGTGATCAAGAGCAATTCTCAGTACCATTAGATGGCTTTCTAAAATCAATGAAAATGGGAGATGTATTCTTTGTAAATGACGGAATTATTAAAATTCAAGTAAAAGGTAAAGGAGAAGATCATTTAGTCGGAGAAGTCTTAGCAGGTGGAATGATAAGCGATAGAAAAGGGGTAAATATACCCACAGGAGAGTTAAAACAAAAAGTACCTACAGAAAAAGACATTAAAGATTTGGAATTAATTGCAGAGCTTGATACCGAATTTGTTGCTATTTCATTTGTGTCAGAAGGAAGTGATGTTCTACATGTAAAAAAAATACTTGAAAATTATGGCAATGATAATATTAAATTAATTTCTAAGATTGAAAGACCAGTTGCTTTGGATAATTTTGACGCCATTCTCGAAGTTAGTGATGGAATCATGGTAGCTCGAGGAGATTTGGGTGTTGAAATTGATCCTGATAAAGTACCATTGAAACAAAAGGATATGATTTATAAATGTAATAAAGAAGGCAAACCGGTAATTGTTGCAACTCAGATGCTTGAGTCTATGATAAACGCTCCTATTCCAACCCGTGCTGAAGCTAATGATGTATTCAACGCTGTATTTGATGGGAGTGACGCCGTAATGCTCTCGGGAGAAACCGCAGTAGGGAAATATCCAATTAACGCTGTGAAATCAATGAACCAGATTGCTCGAACCGCAACAGAAAATATGCCTCGACGTGTTCCAGACGAATATGACTCTGATCGATTGACACATACTCAAACACTAGGGCATGCGATTCACTCCTTAGCAGCAGAAATGCAAGAACTTAACTTCAGAGGTAAAATTCTCGTAATTACTCGAGGAGGCTATGGAGCAAGGATGATAGCTAAATATCGTCCTCCTTTACCAATTATCGCAATTACTCCTTTTAAGAGGACAGCGAGAGAACTGAGTCTTGTGTGGGGTGTCCAGCCATTACATATAGAAAATATCGATTTTTTCAATATGGATGCGGAAGCAATCATTGAACAGGCTGTCAAAAATGCAGTTGAGATAAAATTACTAGATGAGAATGAACATGTGATTATATTATTAGTGTCAAGAAAGTTTGAACGAAGGGGAAATTTGGTTGGTTTTTATTATGTAGGCGAAATCTTGGAACCCAAATTATAAAAGAACTTAAGAAAAGGTATATTCAGAATATAGTTTATTATCAAACCAATAAATAATAAAGATTTTACTTAAATATTATATATATCTGTTTGTATATTAATTAGTTATAGAATCTTAGATTTTAACAAATTACTTTCTAAACAAATGGATTGAGGTAACAAAAATGAGTGAAGAATGGAAACAAGCATCATGGGTATCATTTTTAGGGATGATTGCGTGGATTTTAGGAATTATAAGTGGAATAATATATGTTATATGGGGATTAACAGCTGCGATCACTCTTGCTGCCGTACCTCTTGGACTGGGGTTACCTTTTATGGGAATACCCGTTTGGCAGATAATAAGTGGCATAATAGCAATTCTTATATCCTTCTTTATAATTTTACCCAAATTTTCGAGAAAATGCCAGAAAAAAGATTGGGAAGGCCTTCTTAATTGGAATTTTAATATTGGAGGTATAAAATTCCCTTGGATGCTTTTTTGGGGAATAATGCTCGAAATTTTTAGTTATGGATGGGGTGGCTTTTTGGTTATTGTCCTTTCTTTAGTATTGCTATTTGCTGGTCCAAGAAAATATGATTGGAAATAACTTAATCTTAAAACTCAATTTTTTCTTTTTCTATTTACATTCAATAAATTTTGAGCCTTTTATAGTATTTATATTACGTTGAATTTTTGATTCACAACGTTTAAAAGCTTATTTTTGAAGGAAATGTACGATACATACAAGATCCATAATAAGAAAATTTATACTGGCATGAGGGTAGGCGGTTCTCATAACTGGATTTACAATAATGGAAAGTGGATTGAAACGAAAATTGCCCCCGATAAATGGAACATAACATTTGATAGTTTAAAAACACGTTTACATCCTGCTCCTAGAAATACTGGGGCTAGCATTAAAACCAAATTTCATTGGTATATCATCGCTGATCAAATTGCAACTAAAATCGATGAGAATACTTATCAGACATCAATGAGTGGAGTCAAGTTTAAGATTGGGCATAAACGACCATATTGGCGTTCATTTAGTTATCAATATCCCGAACAGGTTCCATATAAAGAGCGGGTTATACAAATTTTAGAAGAAACGCTAAAGGAACTTAAAAAAGATAAAAAACTCTCGAAAAAAATTAATAATATGAAAAATCATCATCTTCCAGATAAGGTTGATATTTTATTTTAAAGACATAACAATTACAACAAAAAAATTCGATATAATCACTATTCCAGATATCGGTTAATTCTTTTTGCTCATTTTGACTAAAATTTTTAATATAATTCTCGAAATCTAGTGTTTTTCCACATCTGAAACATTGACGTTCTTTCAAATTTTCTCTACCTTAAAAATAAATAAAAGAAAAAATCCTGACTAAAACCTTTCTTGGTGAACAATTTCACTTAATGGCTTACGTTCCGTTATATCTTCTTTGGCTTTTACAGGATATCCTAATGGAGTAATTCCTATAACCTTATAATCATCGGGAATACTTAATGCTTCTCTCACTTTTCCTTCATTAAACCACCCGATCCAGCATGATCCTAATCCTTCAGCAGTGGCAGCTAATATTAGATGTTCAAGGCATATACCAACATCTACTCCGTAATATTTTTCACCATTCATATTCATCCCTGAACCTTTCTCCTTAATAATTGCGATGATAAACATGGGTGCCTGAGCAAATTTTTGACCTTGGCTTATTGCACGCCAAACTGCTTTTACATTTTCTGGCTCCTTAACTACGATATAATGAACTCCTTGCATATTGGCCCATGTTGGTGCTAAGCGTGCTGCATTCAAAATCCGTTCTACCTTTTCTTCTTCAGGAATATCAACTTTAAAAACTCTATAACTTCTTCTGGATTTAACTACTTCATAAAAGTCCATAATTTGATCTCTCAAAATTATTTTGAATATTTAATAGGTGAAGGTATTAACCAAATTTTAACTTTATTATAAGCTTTCAGTGTTCAATCATCAATCATCCTTTTATGACCTTTTGGGCACACACCATAAGTGCAATCATAAAAACCCTCATCATACTCTTCCCAAGCATTATAATGCTCCCAACAATAGATTTTATCACATTCTGGACAGTAGGCATCCATTCCCTCAAGCGAATGATAATTCCTCATAAAATTGTGAGCACCTAAGAGATCTTGATTCTCCAAAATCTTAAATAACTCATTTGCTAGATCAACATTTAAGGAAGTTTCAAGAGTGATACCCCTAAAGACTAGTGATTCTCTCTTATCGAATCTTCCATACCCAATTCTAAATTTAACAGCACTTATACTGCACACAGAACAAGGTAAATGGTATTCTAAATCAGATATCTTAATCACTTTTTTACTTGGTGAGATTATATCTTTATCAGGCAATATTACGTTATATATACTCCAAAAAGCATCCCAGCATTCTTTAAAAGATTTATCCGCTTTTTCAATAAGATCGGATGAATGATGGCTCTCAAAGATATTTAATTCGCTTTTAATTTGAGACAAACGATTTCTAGCGGCATAAAGAAAGCCTTTAGAATTTTCAATATTTTCTAACATTGTATTTACTACTGAAATTGTCTGCAACATTTCCCAGGCAGATACAAGGTTAAAAATAAACTCTTTAACATCACCTATCCATATGTTTCTTGTTGAATCATCTAGTTTTTTTAAAGATATTAAGTGATCAATTAATTCATCCTTAATGTCTTCGATTTTTTTAATGAAATCGCGAATTTCCAATACCATTTCTACTATCTTGTTATCATTATCATTCATTATTTTCTTAATTTTATCACGAACTTAAAATTATTAATTTTATTTACCACCAATTTCTCTTGAAAAGGTATACATAGAAAATAAAAAAAAAAGGTTTAGATGTTATTTCTTTTTGCGAAATTTCTTAATAAACAAACCGGATACCATGATGACTATTAAAGATATCAAGAATAAGTCATATCCAGGAATTTCCCTTGATACCGCAGAGGGTGGAACCGCAACTATTATCACGATGCAATTCGAGATGGTTACCCCATAGGAATTAACTGCTTCTACAATGAAATAATAAGTACCATTAGTATAACCGGTTTGGGGAAAAGTAAGACTAGTAACTCCAGTTGCCACTGTTGTTAAACTTCCATTAATTTCCGTAATGAAACTATCATACTGATAGATATTATATGAATCTGCAAGAGTAGAACTTGTCCAAGTTAGATCAAAATTACCATCATCATCAGGATCGTCAGCAGTAGAGCTAAGAGTGAAATCACTTGGTTTGTAGATACTTACATACGCGATTCCTGATACTATGCCCCTATAAAACATAAATGGTTCCATTTCAATTATTATTGAATTAGTTATCGTATCAAAGGTTACTGAATTAAGATAGAATTCTGGAGGAGGAGCATCCCAATTATAAGATCCACTCATATTATAAGCATAAAAGAAGAATATCATCTCAGATACGTTTATAGATGGTGGAAGCGTGATGGTCATTGTAATATTACCGCTAATTGCTGTATAATTAGTATGTAACTGATCAAAATAACCTAGCGGAGTACCTTCTGGTAGTGAAACATTAACAGGATTCTTATCGAAAAAGTTATAGATTATTGCTTCACCTGTACCACTTATATTGAGATCAAAATCAATAACAATTCCCGTTGGAAAATCTGTTTTCATTGTAAAACTATTTGATCCAATATTTAATGCTCTGTAAAATTTAGGGTAAATAGACATGTAACTCCACTGGGAAACAGGTCCAGGATTCTTGTTCCAACCATACATCATGTTAACCCTACCAGTGGTCTCATTAAAATGAAAATGTAGTGTTCTATCTAAGGTCGTGTTCGTCATTGCTACATAACCAGGACTATAAATGATATCATCATAAATATCTCCAAAGAAATCAAATATCGTATTAAGCTCAGAACTAGTTGTCCCTTCAGGCAGTAACAATGGGGGTCCAAATTGAAATGACATGGGTGATATTGGCCAGTAGATATTTGCCATAACAAATGGATGCGTTGTATCTGGAATCCAAGATTGAGTAATTGCATCCCATAATTCAAAGGATGCATCCAAATATGAGAAAAATTGAAATTCCGGTTGTTCCATAGGTAAGTTTATAGTAATACCCATTGTAGCATAATATTCAATCATAGCACTCATATTAGCATAAGCATTGTATAAGCCTGTTATTGTAGCTCTAATCTCTTGAAATTCTTCACCATTATTTTTATAGTAAATAGTATCTCCAACATTTACAGACCAATTTACTAAAGTTTGGGTTTTTATTTCATAATGTAACACATTACTATCTTGCACCATTAAATTTGATTGAACAATACCCGTAGCTTTATCTACAATATTCCATACATATCCATTTCCAGTAGAATTTACAAGATAACTCTCAAAATATCCATTCTCAGTATAGTAAAATTCATCAAAAGGTGCTTCCCATATACGAAGTGTATCATTATTCCACATGAACAGGAAATCGTCTTTCCCAGCACTGATAGGATATAGAAAATTAAATAGGTTTGGACCACTCATATCAAAATATTGAGGATAAAAATTATTTGCAATACCAACCGGAATGTCCCATTCAACTTGCTCATAGTCAGTTCCATTCCATAAAAATAAATCTGCAGAAACAATTTGATAAGCCATTTGTATTGGTTCTTCTGAGAATCCATTTTTATTTTTTTCAAACATTTCTTCAGAAATATCAGTAATATTTACCAAAACTTCGTCTGCTATATCAAACCAGTCAGAGCCATCATACCAATCATAAACAAAAGTATCACCGATATTTACTCCCCATTGCACTTCATCAGTGATATCGTAATCAAAAACTTGGGTCATTGTAGCATTTACTGTCATTGTGCCATTTCCCATTTGAACCTTCATATATGCTGAACCAGTATTCAGAGTTCCGTTATTATAATAAAACCCCGAAGTGAAGAAATTATCGGTTGAATTGGAAAAATAGATGTTATTTGATATAGAATTCGAAAAGTAAAAGTCAAACAGATTATATATGCCCATTTGAGCCATTGGGGTGTAATATGTTTCATTAATAATATCATCTAAGATATCAACTTGTAAACCAGATGTTCCATTTATAGGTAATATTAAGGGCAACCCACTCATCCCTGCTCTAATCCTATGTGTTATCGGATCTGTACTATTATAACCGAAAAGAGCAATTTCGGAAGAGGGACCATACGCAACTAACTGAGCACTAGTAACATTGTAATAATTTTGAGTTGCATTTACCTGAGAAACTAGCGTGGAACCTAACCAATCAACAGTAACGTTTTCAATTGATGTAATATTATAGATCCAAATATCTTTCCACATCATCGTAATTTCTCCAGTGCTTGCATTAGCTATTATGAATTTTCCCTCAAAATACATTTGGTCTCCTACATCCACTTCCCAATGCCAGTCATTATCTGCATGGGGTTCTGGAATAAACGGTCCACCTTTTGCATTTATAATGGACGAGCCTAAAATCATTATCATTGGAAATGATATAAGGAATATCAATAAGATTCTTTTATCTCTTTTTAAAAACTTCATAGTTTATCATTTAGAGGTTTTTTTTGACAATTGTGTAATATTCTTATTCATCCAAAGATTGGATACAATTAGAATAGTGAAATTCATTTTTATATTTATTGGCTTGAGGTATTTTAACTACAACAAAATCCTTTTAAAGCTAAGAGCGTAGAAGAATATTGATGAATGAATTGAATATTGAAATGATTAAAAAGGCTTATGAAAGAATTCATCAATATATACGAAAAACGCCACTTATTCATTCTGAAGTGTTTAGCGAGCTATGCAACGGTAATGTATATTTGAAACTTGAAAACCTTCAGGTTACAAACTCTTTTAAGATTCGTGGAGCTTTAAACAGAATGTCTCTATTGAATACAGAAGAAAAAGCTCTAGGTGTTATAACCGCCTCTTCAGGTAACCATGCTCAAGGTGTCGCATTAGCAGCAAAATATCTAAATACTACAGCTAAAATCTTTGTCCCATTAGACATATCTAAAATGAAATTAAAAAGAATTCAACAATATAACGTAAGTGTCATACAAGAAGGAAATTTTGATGAAATTGAATCTAAAGCAAAGAATCTATCCCAAAAAGAAAACATACCTTATTTGAGTCCTTATAATGATCCTGAGGTGATTGCCGGTCAAGGAACCGTTGGTCTTGAGATTTTTGATGAAATTGAAAAAGTAGATTCAATCATTGTCCCAGTTGGGGGCGGTGGTTTAATATCTGGGATCGCTTTAGTGGCAAAAACCTTGTGTCCAAGCGTAGAGATAATCGGTGTCCAAACTAAAGGGGCATCTACTATGTATGAATCATGGAAAGCACAGAAAATAGTTGAATTTGAAGAATTCCCAACAATCGCCGAAGGATTATTAGGGGGACTTGATGCTGAAGCTATGACATTTCAATTGATAAAAAAGTACATAGATTCAATTGTATTAGTGCAAGAAGAAAGTGTTAAGAAAGCAATCAGAATCCTATGGGAAAATGAAGGGCAAATTGTTGAAGGTGCTGGTGCTACTGTTGTTGCATACCTACTCGAAGAAGAAGAAAAATTCGCCCGAAAAAATGTAGTAACAGTGATCAGTGGTGGAAACATAGATGATATGTTATTAAATGAGCTATTAAGAGAAGATTAATCATCAAATTTTTAAAATAGAAAAATAAGAAAGAAATATTCAATCAATATATTTCACGATTTCCTCCAGAGATTTTCGAGGTCTTGGTTCAGGAATTTCATCTTTAGGATATCCTAAGGGTAGAACTGTTAACAAATGATCTGATTTTTTAAGATTTAGTAACTCCTTAACATTATCTCTGTTTATCCTTCCGATCCAGCATGTTCCGATTCCAAATGACCAGGCGGCTAATGCTAACTGTAAAGATACGAAACACGTATCATAGAGATACCAATTAGGCGATAATTCTTTGTCCCCTACGATCGCTATCAATGTTGGAGCTCCAGCAGCAAAAGGACCAGTCGTACATTCTTTTGCTATTTCTTTAATTAGTTCTTTATTTCTTACAACATAAAATGTCCAAGGCTGCCTGTTTCTGGCGCTCATGCAAAATCTACACGTATCTAGGATCTGTACCAAGATCTCATCTTCTATTTCTCTTGAATCATAACTCCTAATACTTCTTCTCCCTTTTAATAATTTCAAATGTTCAGCTTCACTCATAAATAGATCCTCTTTCAAATTAAAATGATTAAATTAGAAAAAGATGGAATTGTTTAAATATTCAATCTAATCTTTAGCAATAATTAGTTCTTCTTCTTGTAATTCCTTTATATCGTCATCGATGGGGATTTTATGAAGGTGACCGTGGTATATAACATATCTGAACTTTTGTTCCTTATCAAGTGCCTCCTCTGGCATGTGATATTTGATAATTGGACAAAATAAAAATGACAATACACTATGAATTTTCAAATTAACTTTTGTTTAATCCGTTTTATAAGATTTAAAAGAAGAATGAGAGATTATTTACTCTATAATAAGAAAAATCTCCCCAGCATTAAAATAAAAAAATCTATTATACATCAAGAGTTCAAATAAACATAACATGAAAATAGAGAATATATTAATTAAGTCAGAAGAACGGAACTTATTAATCAATAAAATATCACTTACCACTGCAGTATTTTTTGCAGGAATTGCAGGTTATGCATATTTTGCGTTTTTACCATTATTTTTAGACTCGAGAGGCTTCTCTGCTGGAGAGATAACTTTCATTCTGACTTTTATGGGCGTCGGTATGGCTGTATTCTCCTGGATTACTGGAAGAATTAGCGATAAGACGGGACGTCGGAAACTCTTATTTATTACTGCTCTTTTACTTCAGATTGTTATATTTATTCTTTTAAACCTTAACAATCATATCATTTATTATTGCATCTTAAACTTTTTTAGAGGTTCATTACTCGGGATGCGAATGCCAGCATCAAATGCTCTGTTTGCAGATATTGTAGAGAAATCAAATGAAAAGAAAGAGATGGATAAGACCTTAGGAATAATTGAGGTTAGTGGAACGCAATTATCACTCCTAAACGCTACAAAAAGCCTGGGTTGGGCTATTGGGGTCTTAGGTTCAAGTTTTGTTATTGCAGTATTTGGAGTCGGATCCTTAATTCTTTTCTTGATAATAACAACCGCAATATCATTAATTTTTGCAATACCCGTTCAAGACATTGAGAAGGAAGATAATGAAATAAAAGAAAATATAATCAAAGATTATCCGACTGAAAGAAAGAGGGCAAAAGTGAAAATTGTCCTTTTTCTAACTGTTTTCTTTCGTCAATTTGGTTTAATCCCATTTCTTCAAATTATAAGTCTTATATTAATAGGTGCAGGTATTCCAGTAGGATTAGCAGGTGTTGTTATTGCACTTAATCCAATATTACAGGTGTTAGCAATGGTTATAAATGGTAGAATAATCGATAATCCTAAGGTTTCGGAAAAATATATGCTCGCGGTAGGATTTATTCTTTCAGCATTAACGTTATTCTGTTATACTGGGGGAGTAGTAACAGGTTCAATTGTGTATTTCGTACTGGGTCAAATATCTTTAGGTTTTGGATGGGGTTGTATCTATACTGGTGCAATGAAGTATATTGTAAACCGAGCTCCATTAGATAGAGCATTTTATATGGGGATTTGGATAACTGATCTTCAAGTAGCAAAAATAATCTCTTACCAAGTTTTCGCTGTTCTATGGATTATCATATTCAATAACTCACCGGAATTATCATTACCATACGCAGCAGTGTTTCCACTTATTGGACTACTATTAACCTATTGGTTATAACTATTACCATCCAAATTTATTTATTAACACCCCTTATAAATAAATTATGAATCTTAATGAACTAAAAAAAAAAATAAAGCAACTCGTACTCAAAGAAGGAGCAAAATTAGTTGGTGTTGGAAGTCGTGAAAGACTTAAAGACGCACCAACCTCTGCCAATATGGATTATTGCCTTCCAGGAGCTCAAAGTTGTATTATATGGGCTTTTCCCAACCCAATTGAAGCTCTTGAGAACTTTTTCTCTAAAAAGGAGCGAATGAGTATTAAAAGAGCCCAACAAATAGGATATGCTAGTTCTTGGAGAACAGCATTGATCCTTACTAAGTTTATTGAAGAAAATACAGATTATAAAGCATTTCCAGTAATACCGAATGCTAAATACAGACCTCGAAGTGATTTACCTGAGACTGTTAAAGGAGATATCCGTTATCCTGATTTTTCATTACGATACGGAGCTGTGGCTGCAGGTTTGGGACACCTTGGATGGTCCGGTAATTTAGTGACTAAGGAGTATGGAGCATCATTATATTTAGGAGGAATTCTGACTACAACACCTCTCGAACCTGATCCTATGGCTGAAGAAAATAATTGTAATAAATGCAAAATTTGTACTAAAGTATGCACTACGGGCTACTTCTCAGAAGATGAAGAAGAAGATATGCAACCAGTTATTATTGGTGGACAAAAAGAGACCTACGCCAAGCGCGGTAGTTTTTCACAATGCGGGATTGGATGTGCAGGGTGGTATGGATTATCAGTAGATGGCACGTGGAGTACCTGGACTCCCGGTCATGTGTGTCTGAAAGATA
>JBHLOF010000109.1:0-12341 GCA_048940805.1 Promethearchaeota archaeon | reverse complement strand
CCTAATTCTCTTCATTGTAAATCATTTTTTTAGAAAATTTAACAATTTTCTGATTTCGTCATTTATAAGGGAAAGAGTCCCTGTTATTAATCTAGGACAAACAGATATAAAAATGTTGGTGATTTCAAAATAAGTCTCAAGCTTCAAATTTGATTAAGGAAGTCAAAATTAGAATTTATATTCTTCAGTACGTTTTGATTCTTTCGAGATAGTCTATCACCATGAAATTTCTAATATTGGAATTATTTGATTTAATTTCTAAAACAACTCTGTATATTTATAATAAGATTTGATATATTTATATGAATTAGTAATCCTTAAATTCCTGAAGTATCAATACCATTTTTTTCATGTGGAAAGTAAAAAACAAAGAGATTAGGTTTTTTGATTTTAATAATTAATCACTCCTTGAAGTTCTTCTAAAATATAAAATGCTTTCTCCCTTATTTCGTCATTTTCACCAGAAGCCAATTCAAGATTTTCAAATCTTGGAATAAAATTTAATATATCATTTATAAAACTAGATTTTGGAAGTAGCTTCAATTTCAGAAATTTGATTTGGTGATCCTTAATGCTGATTGAAAAATCGCTCTTTTCCGCTTGGAACCCTATTTCCTCCACATTCTTTACATTATCTACCCAATTCCCATTAAATATCAATAGCATTTCGAAGTTGATTAAAGAATTTGGTAATAAAATTTTGACATGGATCCATCCTTAATTAAGGCGAATTTTAAGGGTGAAGACTATTTATTAAATTATCCTAATTTTTCTTTTCAATCTCTTTTTTTTTATCTTTATATTTTAGTCTTATAACATCAATCAAACTCTCAGAAATAGCACCGTATTTATTAACCCTTGAATGGAAACAACATGTTTGCCCGTTATTAAATTTAATTTCTATAATTTTAGCTATAAAGTCCTCTCTTTTAGTATTCTTCTCTTCCTTCCTTTGAATTATTCCTTCACCTAATACGGGATGGATAATTAAATCATTTTCATTTAAATCATCCCAAAAGATATCTCGTAACTCTAGTTCCCAGAATTTGATAGTCTTAATAACATCCTTAAAATCTATACCATTAATTGGATAAATTTTATCCGAAATATTACCTGAAGCAATATTAATTAAATTTTTCGCTATTTTTAAGATGTATTCTCTATCTTGAATCTTCCTCAGAAATCTTTTAGGGATTTCTGAAATCCCGTATAACGTGCCATACAGCCCACCTAAAAAGTATGAAATCGTATCAGTATCAGATCCTATTATGTTAGCGGATGTTATAATACCATTTTCAACATCATCGTTATATTTTAAAAATAGAAAAATTGCAGCAAATACTGTTGATAGTCCTGATCCTTTAAATTCTCTTAGTGCACCTATTTTTGAATAATAATATTCTGGGTCTTCAATAATAGAATTTACTAATAATTTTAAATATGTATTGGCTTCCTTCTTAATATCGTTAAATAATTTTTCGAAATTATACTTATTATTATCATTCCAGGTCTCCTTCCATTTGATTATCATTTCATTTTTTTTAATTGGGGTATCAGAAATTTGAATAACTCGCTCAATATATTTCAGAAATTTTTCTTTTTCAAATTTAGTATAAATTATACTTTTTATTAGAAAACCATATAAAATAGCCCCTAAAATCGCTCTCGGATGACCATGGGTGACCAAAGCGTTAAACCATATATCATTTAATAATTTATTATTGTCTGATGATAAAGAATTCACTAAAGCAATTGGAAGTATCCTCATCGCAGCTCCATTTGCCCCAGCGTTTCTATAATCGATGGCTCTCTCCCCACGCTTTTGATAATAAAAATTGAAAATTGGATTTTCGAATTTTTTCCTTAATAATTCTTTAGCAGCGAATTTAACTGATACACCTCCTCCTCTTTGATATGTTAGCCATAATGGGAGCTCTAAAAATGAAAACCTTTTAAGGTCAAACACCCCAAATTCATTTATACATCGAGCTACTGAAAGTGTTAATTGTGTGTCATCGCTATACCCTCCCTCTTGGATTTTATCATAGTATCCCCACCATCTTCCCCCAACTAACTTATTCCATGAAATGAAATCTTTAGTTTTACCAATTAAACGTCTTTTAAACTCTTGGGGCCAACCAAGAGCATCACCGATTGCACTAAATATCAGTGCTCCTTTAAACTTATCTTCATTAATCCTTATGCTTTCTGGTTTTAGAAAATAATTATTAAGTCGAGTCTGCATATTTATTATTCCTCCAATATCTCAAATGGAATTGTAAATTGACGTATTTCATTTAAGTAAAAACTTACCATAAAATTACCACATGTCATATTGTCCTTTCTCAAAACATCCCATATAAAGTATTCATTAGAAGAATCAAACTGATCGATGCTTGTTTTTTGAATTTCATTATTGAATTCATCTTTCCATATAAATTCGCATTCTAAATTAGGAATTGCTCTAACGTCTACTAACAAAGTTATTTGGTTATCAGATTTAATTGAAAAAGTAGTTTTTCTTGAAAATTTTCCTGAGTTCACATTTTCCCTTGTGATTAGTTCATTCGTTAGAAATGAATCTATTGTATGGATAAAACCTCTTGCAACAGCAAAAAAATGGGAAGAATCTATACAAATAGGAGGATGATCAAAGTTATCACATAATCTCTTTGTTTCTTCTAAACTTGACTCAGAAATGCAACAAATTTTCTTTATCATTTCTAAATCAATTCTATTAGGAACCAAAATCTCTGCTTGGATACTCTTCTTTTTTTTAGAATCTCTCCAAGCTACGTCATCTTTTATTGATTCAAAATCAATCATCAAAAGCCCATTTACTCCATTGTCTATTATACAATTTGAAGCAGTCGAATTTTCGTTAGACAATAAAACTCCATCAATCAAAATTATTTCAGGATCGATGATCAAAACTACGATATGTTTATTCTGCTCCACATGATACGCCATTGGTTGTTTTTTTCTAAAACTTAATTTTATATAATCTAATGTCTCATGACTTCCATTTAAACTACGTGATAATATATTTCCACCATAATCTACTAAATTTTCTAATCCTCTATTTCTTAATTCGTTTACTGATAGTAAACCTCCTTCATTGAATATTGATGGGATATTATTAATCGATGTAAAATGATAAACTTCAGTAATCTCGTTTTGATTTAAAATTTCTTTCATTTCTTTATACTCTGGATGGTATTCTCTGGACATAGTGGTAATTCTAAACTGTAAAACATAAATGGTGCTTTATGTTTTCTTGATTTCTACTCTTATATATACTTTATTATTCATAACATCTTAATTAATGTTTGTCATCCCTTTAACGAGAAGGGCAGTGTAGGTTTTCAATAATGAAATTTCCTCAAATGTCTAAGTTTAACTTGAATTTTTTTTATTTTTGAAAAATAAATTTTATTAGATATAGATCGGCATTCTGGAAGTCATGAGTTTAAATAATGCAAATCTGGACAAAAATCCGTAGTAAAGAACTAAAAATATGCTAACCATAATGCATCTAATTGCTTTTTTACATTGTGTTTTGAAACTAAAAAGTAATAAATTCAAACCTGTTATAAAAAGGAAAAATCCTACTAAAGAAAAAATTATCGAGAGAAAAATCACGATTTCAACTATGTCAATTGAATTTTCTATAATCATTTTATATCAATCGAATTTTTTATTTTTTTGAGACTATTTAAAAGAAAAATAGAATTTTTTGGATGGATATTTGGAAATTTTTCTTTAAATACCTAGTTAAGTCTTTTCTTTAATCTTTAAAAATAGAACCACGAATTTAAATGTTCGAAGAAATGCCATATATTCTCGGTTTTATGATTTTTTCATTGATTCTTTGCATTTGTAAATATATGCATTAGAATTATTAAAGAGATGAAAATTATCTAAATTCCCATTTAAATGAAGTTATATTATTTGGAATATATTGAATATGAAGTGGTTTAGCTTTAGAATGAGGATCATCATTATTACTTATTCTAAAGGTTATTGCTTCTCCCCCAACAATCATTGTCGAAAGTAAATCTCCAACTTTATACTTCGCTAAACCTTCTAATGGTTGCAATGATTGACTTGGATTTATTTCTACTGGTTTAACTTTTAATTGTTCAAGCATATTTTCAACAAAATTGTAGAATGCTCTAAACTCATTTTCAAACAGTTCCAACGCAGCTATCTTTTTTTTATAAGTTATATCGTGTAATTCTATATTTCTAGTGATTTTATCTGGCAAATAGAGGACATACACTTCTTTAGGTTTTAATCTATAGAAAGAGTGATAATATAATTGATATTGATGCTGGTCTAGATTTCTATACTGTCGTATATGACTTCCGTGTTTTTCCCAATAATTTCTTAGCAAAATTTGAATCGGTTTCGGGAATAATGGCAAAATTTTGTTGATTTTTTTCTTGTAATCATTATAATAATCAGGAAGTTTGTCATAATTTTCCCCAATATTCAAAAATTGCCCAAGAAGAATCATTATTCGATCTTGTAAAATAAATAAAGTGTTAAGGAAAGGCATTATAAAATAAATATATTCCCGGGTCATAAACGAAGAATACAATATTTCTTCTTCATCAGTTATTTTAATCTGTGGCTTCAGTCCTTCGAATTGATCTTTTAGTGCTACTTCTTTTAATAATCTCATTCGCTTTAATATAGAATATGCATAATATGATCTAAAGATAAATTCATCATGATAAAGTTGAAATATATATAATTTTTGTAGCATATCTTTTGTTGCCTTTTTTCCATTAGATCTCTCTAAAAGATTTGACAATAATCCATTGAAACGTAAAAATAGTTTTTCTTTATTAAATTCAAATCCAGATGAATGCATTTTTCTCTACTTTTTATATTTTGCTTAATTGTAGATTACATTTTCTTTTTCATGTATTTCTGTAAACACTTTTCTCCAAAGTATTAGAAGAAATAAACTCACTCCTATCAATGAAATCAAATCAATTAATATATTTATAAATCTTAATTGTCCATTCCCTGTATTTAAAAAATTTTCATCTTTATACATAATGTCTATTAACTGAAATAATCCTATTAGGAGATCAGCAATGAGAAAAATAAAACAGACACAATAGGTAATAACAAAATAATTTTTTCTTTTTAGATTCATAATTTTATTTAGATCTTAATTACTTAAGGTAATTATTATAAAACTTTCATCGATACTGATAAGATTATTTTAAAATTAATACAACTCCTATTACAAATAAACCTATTCCGATATACTCAAAAATTACAAAGAGGTCCGTTAAAAAATTCGAACCTAAAAATATTAATAAGTATTCTCCCACAAAAATTGATAGTGACATTAATAGGCAACTAAAAAGAATGAAAAATGTCATAATTTTATCCTGTTTAGAAAAATCTTTAAATCTTGATCTCTTATCTTCTCCATCCTTATCAACTCGCTTGAATTTTCTTTCAATAAGGTAGCTAATAAAACCAATAAGAGTCAGGGATAACATTAGACTTATATCAATTAAATGTATGGTTCTTAGAAGAGGATCCCCCTCCTGCAAAGATATTGCCCATAATAGATTGAATAAAAGAAAGCCAGCGGGAATCGTTAAAATTATATAAAAGAATAAAAGTCTTTTTTTCTTTGGTTCCATATTTATAATTAAGAATATTTGATACTCTAATTAATCATTCGTATTTTGGATAGATTAACCCCTTTAATTGCCCCAGATGCACATTTATTAATATAATCCTCCCAATAATCCCTACTTATAGGAAGTCCTAACTGAGGCATGTGATCTTGCCAATAACAATAAGCCATTACACAATAAGCTGGTAAACATGCAGAATTCGTAGAAGAATAAGAATGTCGTATAAGATCAATCGAAATTTTCTTGGAAAGAACTTCTAACTTAGGATTAATTTTTAACATTGATTCTATTTCTTGTTCTGAGAGCTTTCCTTGAAGATTATATTCCATTTTTCCTCCTACAAGAAGTAGTTTGATAATTTAAATCTTGAAACTCAAAAAGTTAACTAATTCTTCATATTTATTATTTGTTAAATTATTTAGATATTATAAGGATCAAATTGTAATATATTCTTAGAATAATAGAAGTTAAGAAGAGAGTTTTTTTCTTTTAAATATAGGGAATATTCATATTTTTTCATAATGAGAAAGATTTATGTTTTTCCATTGGTAGGGTCTATTCTTCTTCTTTTCGGTCTATGTTTACCAGTGGTTTATTTATATGATGATATAACTATCTGGTTATGGGGATTTTATATGGTTGAGTCTAAAAGCCTGGTGGATTTTCGAATTACTAACGAGAAGGGGTTTGACGCCGTTCTCCGTTCTATAATGATTTTAAGTTTTTGTTTTTTCATATTTATACTTGTTTCTTTTGTGTTTATAATTCGAATCTCAATACAGATGAAGAGAAAATATATCCCTATAATAAAAGCGAGACAAGAGTGGGATAGGAGAGCTTTAATATTTATTGCATCTCTTGTGTGTTATATGGTCTGTTTAATTATGATCATAGACTTACAAGATTTTTGTTTTAAAAATGGCATATTCATTCAGTTTTTAGGAGGAATAGTCTGTCTCGTACCTTCTTTCTCGAGATTGAAAAAATTAAGTTACAAGATAAATAAATTCATAACGCTTAAGCTCAAAAATTATGAAACTGTTATTTATATTGCTGATAAACCTTTTGAAATCTGTAAACATTTAATATTAGATATTCCTGTCGGAGATGTAAAAAATATTAACTCGTTAGATGAGTTGATTGACGGATATGGAGAGAAAACTGAAGAAAAATTCATTTCTTATTTAATTGATTTGGACCCAAAGGAAATCTTTAAAGGTCATTGTTCAAACCTTCAAGTTTGGGCTGAGAATGATTATGATACATGTTTATTGAGGAATAATCTCGCGTTTCCCCTTATAAAACGATTAACTGAAGTAGGAGATCAAAAAGCTGTGTTGGTATTTAAGGATGAAGTTAAAAAGCGGTTTGAGAGCCTTTATGCTCCTGTACAGTTTTTCCTAATCTCAGAAGGATATCTAAAATACTTCTCTGAGGCAGAAAGGCAAGAATTATTAGGGTATGTATCAGATATTGAAATATTGTTTGAAGTTGGTGATAGATTTCTTTTGAATTCTCAATTAGAAAAGGCTATAGATGCTTATGAATATGCTCTTGAAATTGATCCAATCAATAAATCTATCTTGAAAAAGCTCTTAGAACTCAGCACAAATGTGAAAGATAGTCAAAGAGTAATTAAATACAAGAACACTCTCTCAGAGTTATACGGACAATAATTTTAACGGCAGATGCAATGATTCCCTTAATGCTTCTAAAAAAATTTTATTTTAACTAAATTTTTCTTTAAATACTCTGATAAATTTTATCTTTAATTGTTAAAAATATGATATCTAATATTAATGTTTGAAGAAATACCATATATTCTTGGTTTTATGGTTTTTTCATTGATTCTTTCTTATGTAGCCTTTAGATATGTATCCCCACCGTTTTCTCAAATTATTACAGCTTTAGCTGTGATTGGGATTGTTATTCATGAAATTTGCCACTATGTTATGTGTATAATCACACGTTCATCTATAGAGGAAATAACTTTAGTTAAAAAATTAGATTTTAAAGAGGAACAACGACTCGGATATTATGGGGAAGTTAAGGTTCAGGAACATAGGTTGTCATTTTTACAGGCAGTTCTAATCGGTTTTGCTCCACTCTACCTTTCATTTTGGCTCTTCTTCTTTTTACTCGAGGTTCTTCTTTACACTCAAGTGACTGTGGTAATTTTATTTCTATGTATCTTTTTAATGATTTCTATCTCCTTTTCAGCAGCACCTTCATTTGCAGATTTCCTAATTATTCCCAGAGTATTCTTAAATGACTATAGTCATTCACTGTATCAGATTTTTTTAATAGTAGTATCATTTCTCTTGACATTTTTCGTATTGAAATTATTTAATCTTCAAGGATTTCATGAATTCCTTGTATATTTAATAGTTACAGCTTTTTACTTTGGATTTAAATATGGATTTCGAATCTCAGCGTTACTTCTCCATAAAAATAAATTTGTTAGAGAAAATCTCTCAAAAAGGAAAAATTTCAAAAGATATTCAAAACGAAGATTCAATCCCGAGAAAAGAGACCTTACTTATTTTAGTGAATTTAAAGAGTGAAAAACACAATGAACATAAAATTTTGGCAAACAAGAGTAAAAATTAAGCAAATCCCTTCTATTTTAGCAAGTCAGGAGTTCATTAACCCTATTACTCAAAAACCTGTTGAGATTGAAATGTCATGGCTCTTTGATCCATTTCTAGACCAAACTGTATATGGATTGGAGCTTTCCTTAAATGAGACCTTTTCTTTCACCTTCTTTTTATATGCCGAAACCGAATCAGAAGCAATAAAAAAGGGCCATTCCTTCCTAATGATTTTAAGTGAAAGATTCCCGGGACTTACTGGAGAAGTTTCAGCTCTCCCAATAAGTGAATCCATGTTAACTCAAACCTTCCCAACCTATGAACTAATCTTTCCACGAGGAAATTTTGTACCGGGGGATAAATTTTCTATTATCAAGAAGATAATTCAAATTTTTAAAGTGAGAGAATTCAATGTATTCCAATTCTATATTATATGGCAGAAAGACGATTCTATTAATTATAGTAAGTATAGTAGAGTTTCTGTGTTTGAACTATACAAACTCAAGATCTTCATTAGAGTTATACCAGAGAAAAGATTTGAGTATAATGAACTACAAATGGCTCAACTTGAGGGTAGATTGGATTATTTAACAACAGGTATTAGAAATACAAACGGGGAGCGTGCTCGTATTAAAAAAACTCGTATTAATGGTTGGGAAAAAATTATAAGCACTCATGTTTTTTGGTGCAATACTAAAAATCAACATACGGGACATTGCTATAGAGATATTTATAAAAATTTACCTGAGGAGAGAATCCCTGCATTCATCACTCCTGATCAGGTTGATTTCACCTTCCCTGATGATTTGCCATTACAAAAATCTATTAAACCCCCGCTTGAAAATATCGACTTCTCTACAATCGATGATAAAAATTCTATCCCGATCGGTAATGTTATAGTTAATGGAGTAGAAACTACTACAGTTAAAAATCTCCCCACGACTCATTTTGCCCACAGTATATTTATTGGAGGTCAAACAGGAGCAGGGAAGACTTACCTTTTAGGTCACATTTGCCGTCAATTCTATAATCAAGCTCCTGATATTGGGATTTTAATTTTGAATTTGGGGAAAGGAAGACAAGAGGGATTCTATACTACTGATAAAGTTCTTAAGTATGGATCTTCAGAATTGCACCTGAATTATTTCCATAAAGGAGAACATTTATATAAATCACTTCAAGAAACTGCGACATATTTAGTGGCATCTCTTGGGCTTAGGAGCCCTTGTGATAAGATATTATATAATGTAATGAGATCTTTCATCGATGTTAACGGTTCTTTGCCTCGATCCTTAAAAACTTTGTTTGACGGATTAAAAAAATATTTCCTTGAACACCCTTATCACAACGAATATCAGACAAATATTCTAAGAGCTCTACAAAACCGTATCCCAACACTTCTTTCTGATCCTATTCTGGAAAAGACTTTAGAATTATCTCTAAATAATCAGGTCCCTAAATGGTTCCAAGACTGGAGAAATGGAAAAACAATATATCTTGACCTATCCATGTGTGATATTTATATTAAGAGATTATTGTCAAATGCGATTTTTCAGATGGTTAAAACTTTAATTCCAGATGTGGAAGCTGGTAAACTCCAGAATATTGTAGTAATTGAAGAAGCGTTTAATATATTGGAAAAACCAATTACCTCCAATCCAGATGAGGATGATTACATTTCACGAGAGCAATTGGAACTCATTTTTAACAATTTAATAAGAGAATTTCGCAGTAAAGGATTATCATTCTTCATCTCAGATAATGTTCCTCATCGTTTATTCAATTGTGCTCTAACGTTACCGAATTTAAAAATATTATTCAGTCTTAGTAATTTAGACAGTACTCTATTTACTAACAACTTAAAAACACAGGAATACCTCATGCTCCAAAAGCCCCGTCATGCACTTGTACTAAATGGAAATAATGAAGAAATCTTTGTTATTAAAACTCCTGATTATTCCTATTCTGGTGATTAATTTTGTCAGATAGTGGTGATGATGCGGGAGGAGTAGAAGTACCCGATGAAGTAGAAGATGATGGTGAGATACCAGAGGAAACTGATGAGGCTTCAAATGAAGAAGTGTTTAACCCAAATACAGATTCTACGGATGAGAATTTAGATCAGAATTATACAAATCCGAAAGAAGTGGGACTTAGTGAATCTCTTGACGAAAGCCTCTTTAATCCCAATGTAGATTCTACAGAGGAGCGATTCAAAGAAGACTTTTTCGATCCAAATATTGATCCCACAGATGAAAGATTCCATGAAGAATTTTTTGATCCAAATGTTGATCCCTCAGATGAACGATTTCAGGAGGAGTTTTGTGATCCAAATGTTGATCCCGCAGATGAGCGATTTAAAGAAGATTCTTTTGATCCGAATGTAGGTAAATCTGATGAGCTAATGAATGAGATGCAATCAGATTACAGAGATGAAGGAGAATCTAACACTCCTAGCATGGACAATAATAAAAATAGTACCGATGAGACAGGAGAGGAAGTTCATGATCAATCAGATATAGATGAGAAAAATTCAGAAGAAACTATGGAAGAAATTAATTCAAATATAGAAGTAGAAAATATGGGAACAGACCAAAGTACCATAGTCTTGCAACAAGAATCTGAAGACCCAATTTCTAGAGACAAGGAGGGCAACATTGTTTTAGATGCAGATACAATGGAATTTTTCGGAGAGTATGTACCCACTCATGAAGAAATGCAAGTTGAAGTGCTTGAGGAAAAATTGGAAGAACTCTTTAACAATTATGAAGATCATGACCAAGAACATGAAGAAGATATAGTTGATTCTCATGAAATTGTAGAAGAAAGTAGTCATGAACTACAAACGTCGGATTTAGAAAATCCCGTAGAACAGCAAGAAGAAACCATAAATCACGGAGTTGAACATATTCAAGAACATTCAGAATTAACACCAGAAATTGAAATTAACAAAAGAGATGATCTTATTGAGCAAGATGAAAAGGAAACCATACAGAATACTTTGCCAGAAAACATCCAAGAAATTGAAGAAAATTCCCTTTCTGCAAATTCCCGAGAACAACACCAACAGATTTATCAAGAGTCAAAACAAGAATCTTTTGACATTTTAAATGAGGAAGATGTAAAAGAATGGTATAAATGTGAGACAGGTAGAAGACCGATATATGCAGGAAAAGAAACTAAAAGTTTTATGGAATGGAAGGAGCAATTAAAACAACAAAGAGAAAGACAGAAAGAAAACAATATATTTTTACATGAGAAGAAAGCAAAGTTACAAGAGCAACCAACAGAAATTCGAGTATCTAAACAAGAATGGGCTGAATATTTAACAAATCGTATCAAAGAATCAGAGTTCCCAGAAGAAATAAAAGAAAACCTCAAAGAATTGCTTGATAAATATGAAAATCTCCGAGATTTAATTAAAAGAGTAAAAAAAAAAGAAATTTCAGGAGTCGAATATGAAAAGGAATTAAAAGAATTTGAGTACACGTTAACTGAGAAAAGACATATCACTAGACCATTATTTATGAATTTTGATTGGTTTCGCAGGTATTATAATGAAACGATAAAAAAGTCTGGAAAAAGAATAGTAGATCTTTATATTTCAAAAAAAACAAGAGAGTTTTTAGCTTATATATCTAAAAGAGTGGAACACTTAGAGAATGTAGGAATTAAACATGGAAGTGTAGAAAAATTTCGAGAATATCTTGAAATTTCTTTTCAAATAAGTGAAAATTGGGCATTAAAACTAACAAATATAATAAAAAAAGTTTCCGATAAGGAAATCCCTAGTACCACTAAAAAGGAAATAGAGAAAATAATAAGAACGTACTGTGAAATTAGAGCTATCTTATTTAACAAAAACCTTTTGAGAAAAGATAAAGAACAACTCGTCCAGGAACGCATTGAGAAATTAAATCCGAGATATTTTGAATTATTTGATGTTTTGAGAAAATTTATCGGAATTCATAATGATTATAGTAAAAATTGGATGGAAAAGAGTTTAACTTTTGAGGGAAGTAAGACAATCAGACACCTATCTCAAAACATAGAGAAATTTAAGAATGAGAGCGTAATACAT
>JBHLOF010000108.1:0-12412 GCA_048940805.1 Promethearchaeota archaeon | reverse complement strand
GTTAACATTTGCCATATCAGCTGTGCCAACCCAATTAAAACTATCACCAGTTTTTATCCCTACATAAGCAGGGGGTGCGGCATTTGAAATATTTGTTAATGAAAATAGAAGTAATAGGCTTACAAATGATAAACCAAAAATTCTCGATTTCTTCATATTTAACTTCAACCCTTTTTGTTTAAGATACTTCTTTAAAATAAGTATCTCAATACCCCTATTTAAATATATATATAATTTATTTATCATAATATAATTTACTTGTACATTATTTTTTGATTTAGGATTTGGAAATTAATTAAAATAGAATATTATGAGAATGGGAATCTATAAATCTAGAACAGAGGCAGGAAAGAGGATTGTAGAATTTATTTTAGAACAGAATTCAGAATTCTATACACAGATCCTTAATAACCAAGAAGATTTTTTTTGTTATTGTATACCGAATGGAGGTGTTTCCGTTGCTGAGGGATTTTGCTCTCGTCTTAACCTATATTATGACATTATTATTGTTAGAAAAATCAAAATACCTTACAATACAGAAGCAGGTTTTGGATCAATTACTACCGATGGGACTATTCTAATGAATAAGACTTTACTTTCTCAATTAAATTTATCTGAGGATTCGATAAGAAATTCTATTGAGATAACTAAATCTGAAATTAATGAAAGATTAGAGTTTTATGGCAAAAAGAATAATATTACAGACATATATGAACATAACATTAAGAATAGAAATGTTTTCATAATTGACGATGGATTAGCTTCAGGATTTACGATGTTAGCAGCAATAAAAATGATTAAAAAATATAATCCCGTGAAAATATTTATTACAGTTCCTACGGCACCATTAAGAACCATTAATTTTATCAAAAATGAAGTTGATGAGGTTTTTTGCCCCAACATAAGAGATACAGCATGGTTTGCCGTTGCTGATGCATATGTTAACTGGTATGATGTTCCGGAGTCAGAAGTAATAGATATAATTCACAATTCGAATCATTACAAAATAGAGATATAATACTATTAGCTTAATGAAGTTATATAAAACATTAAAAGAAAAGTAAAAAAAAAGTAGTTTGTGCGCTCATGCGCTCAGCAAACGAAATAATATTGAAGCATGCGGAATATAGAACTCATCCTTTTTCTTGACCACCACAGTGTGGAAATACTCCGCAAGTCCAAGAAAACCTCGAATTACTGACTCATCTTCTTCGAATCTAAAAATAACAGTAGCGATCGAAGCTCCAGGATTAAAATTTACTTTATCATATACCCTCTCATCTATAAGGGGAATCTTGAGTTCATTAACGATCTCATAAACCCGCTTTATGAACAGTTCTCGTTTAGGCATTTTGACCATCTATTTTATATTTATTCAATACTGAAGTATTTTTTGAAGGATTGAATTTTTAATAATTTTTAAACTTACTAATGAAATATGTTATATAATATTATTAGTTTAGGTTTTTTAATAATTAACGTTTTTATCTCTATGGGAAATATGGTTCTTTCACTAATAAGCAACGAGGAGATTGAGAATTCAATTAGCATAAATTTATTTAATCCTATGTCTATTTCTCTATGAAAATAGTAAATCTACATAATTTTTTATAATCAAACAATTATAATGCAATTATAAAAAAAGTTTTTTTAAAAAATTACACTAAGTAAATTACAAAAAAGTCTATTATATATATAGATATTAATATATTTAAAATACTTATAATAAAAATTATAATCAACATTATCAGAGGATTTGAGTAGGACGTGGTTTCAAAAGAACAGAAAAAAATTGAGCGTGTTATCAATTTTATGAAAAAAGGCTTAACTAGCCTTGCTGATGACTTAGAAGAGACAGTCAAAGGTATTAATGATTTCATTAAATCTTTAGCAAAAGCTCAAAAAGATTTGAAAGAAGTCACTGTGGGAGAGGAAGTTCATACTGTTAGTACTTCCTCAAAAAAGATTGTTTCTCAAACAACAGGTCAAGTAAAAACCGCAGCTGCTAGCACACTATTTTCTCTTTTAAGTGGAAGCGGTGCAGGACAACCTGCCCCAACTGCAGCCTCTACCGCTGCACCCTTACCAGCAGCTCCAGCCCCTCCTACTAGCACTGGTCCACCAAAAGCACCTCCTTCTGGCGGACCTCCAAAAGCACCCCCATCTGGTGGATCTCCACAACCAAGTAATTTACCTCCAGCACCTAAATTACCTCCTTCGGGACCCCCAAAAGCACCTCCTTCTGGCGCTCCACCTCAAGCACCTGCATTTGCTAAACGACCCGCAAGTCCCCCGGCAGCAGCCCCTACAGCAGCCCCTGCTGGTCCCCCTAAACCTCCAGTAGCAGCAGCCCCTACAGCAGCAACCCCTCAAACGGGAGGCGGTCTTAGCTCACTAAGAGATGAGATGCTCGATGAGCTTAATCGATTGAAAAAAATTATGAGAGGAGAATGAAGGAGTCTAACCGAATATTGGTATTGGCAGATTGAATAAACACAATACCCGATATGGCTTCAGAGATTCACAGAAAGAATCTCTCTCAGAAAACCAATACTTATTAAATTCTTAACAAATTCAATTAACTTTACAGTTCAGTAAGAAAGATCAAAAATGAAAATATAGCAAAAAAAGACTGCATAAATTAAGAAATCAAGAAAAAATCTTACAAATAATCTTATAGAAAGCTCTTAGACAATTCATCCATCGTTTTATCTTCATGTCCCTGTGGTTCTTTTGGGGACCGTTGTCGAGCCCGTCTCAAAGCATACTCCTTGTGCATAGTATAACACTCGGTACAATACCACGCATCGTATGTTTTGTTGTAAACTATATCCCGGTCAGAAGCTCCACATGTGATACATTTACAAATCGATCTATCCGCAATATCTCTCAACTCTGATTGTTGACCTTGGTATTCCCTATAAAAGCTTACGTAATCCATTTCTTATTGCTTGTAATTGCGGATCCTTTATAATAATAGAGGGGATATCCTAAATCCCGAAGAACTTGAGTAAATATTAATGTAAATGGTCCAATGAAATCATCATCAGCTCCTAACGTAGTGAGCCCAGAAACGTCAACACTTGGATGAAGCGACTCAATAATCTTTCGATTTCCTTGGCATATTCAAAGGTTGGGAACAAAAATTCGCTGGAAATAAAACGCATCAAGTAAATTAAAATAACCTTTTCTTCTTTATTCTTGAAAAGTAGGATTAGTTTTTCTAATAATAATACAATTTTATTTAATGAAAATAGATAATAATATATTAAGGAGCATTCAAGTAATTTTTATATAGACAAATTTTCTTTAAAAGTAAGGATGAAAAATCTTACTGTTGTTATGGATATTGGTCAATTCTCAACTAAAATAGGGTTTGCAGGAGAAGATTCTCCGGCTCAAGTGTTTTTAACGATGGTTGGGAAACCAAAATACCAAAATATAAGTATGGATTACCCTCAATCTAAAAACCGAGAAGATGAGCTTTATGTAGGAGATGAGATTCAATCTATTGGTCTTTACAAGATTTTTCATCCAATTGAAAAAGGAATCATAATTGATTGGAAGCATTTTGAAAATATTGTTGATTACATTTTTTATAACTTAAGGGTCGATCCTTCCTTAGTAAATGTTCTTTTAGCGGTCCATCCCTTATTTCCGCAGAAGGATTTAGCAAAAATCTTTGAATTATTTTTGGGTAGGCTTCAGTGTATGAATTTCTATCCTGTGCTAGATTCAATGTTAACTTTATATTCAGGTGGGTTTCAGACAGGGTTAATCGTCGAAATTGGGGATAGTAATACAAGAATAGTGCCGATCTATGAAGGTTATAAATTAACTCATGCAGTAAGAATCCTTGATATCGGAGGAAGGGTTTTAACTCGGTATATGGAAAAAATTTTAGAATCTCTCGGTTGGTCAGTTGATTCTTCCATCCGGAGGGAGTTAGTTAGAGTTTTAAAAGAAAAAGCCTGTTTTGTTTCCTTGGATTATAAAGAAGACTTAAAAAGGAGTGAACAATACAATAAAGAATATTCTTTACCTGATGGCTCTACAATCTCGTTAAGTAGTGAAAGATTCATAGTTCCAGAGCTTCTATTTAATCCTTCTGATGAATTAGAAGAAAATTCCCTTCCTGTAGCTATTATGGATGTCATTGAAGCTTGTGATTTAGATATACGACCACAATTATTAAATAATATATTTTTAAGTGGGGGCTCTTCGATGTTTCCAAATTTGAAATCAAGAATGTACCAGGAATTAGAACTAGAATTAGCAAGAAGGAAGAAAAAAAGTCAAAGTGTAAGAATTATTGCACCTCAAGAAAGAACTTTTTCTGTGTGGATTGGAGGTTCAATATTGGCAAAGATACCAGAATTTTCAGAAAATTGGATATCTCGCGCAAAATACTATCGGGAGGGGATTCCTCCTAATTTGCTCTGATTTTGGTATTATGGAGATATTACAGTTAGTTAAATAATAAATCCGAGTATAGAATCACATTAGAAGCTGTTTACAAAGTGATATAAAGAATGGAAGAAAAGGAAAAAGAAAGATTTTATAACCCCATTTATTCAGTTCTGTTTAATAAGATAAAAGATATAAAAACGCCTATTAAAACTGATATTTTACAGGCTCTTCTTGATGGACAATGGCATTCTGAACTTGAATTAATCAGGATTACTAAAAAGCAGCATGGTTTTGTTGGAGCGGTAACATTAGGAACAATGATTAATTCATTGAATCATTCAATTAAAAATAATTATCTAGAAAAAAAAATTGTGAATGAGAAACTTTATTATAAGATTTCGGATAACTATGTTGGCTTAACAAGAGCTGCATATAGGTTTGATGTTAAGAAGATCTTCTAAAAAAAGTTTTATTTACTTTTTTATACAATTGTTTTTTGAAATTTTGAATTCCTTGCAATTTGAGCAGAATCCTTTTCCTTCTTGAGAATTTTCTTGAAACCCATCATTCCAACATTTAGGACATATATAATAATTGTAGAGCTTTTTATTTCTCTGCAGTGAAACTTTAAAAATATTGAAGTTACAAATCGAACAAAATGAATCTAATAATTCTAGGGTTCCCTTCTTAGGTAAGGATAGATACGTTTTACAATTATCATCTGAACACACTAAAAATCTTTTTGCTTTTACGTTTATGAATTTCATTGGGAAATTGTTGCAATGAGGGCATTTGGACGTAGTTTGCTGAATTTGATAACTCATCTTAAAATTATTTGCTTTCTTAGTTAATTCTTGTTTTTTAGCTATGAACTTATCAAATAATTTTAGAAATTCGATCCTTATTTCATACACCACATTATTCATTTTTTCTCTTTCTTCCTTAATTTGATCAAGTTTTTCTTCAATTTTTTTTGTGAAGTCAGGCTTAAGAAACGGTAACCATACTTTAATTAAATTATTGATGATAAATTTTCCCAAGTCTGTTATATGATACTGGTGTTTAATTCTTTTTATTACTTCCCGCTGTCTTAATATATTTATTATCAGAGGTCGTGTTGATTTGGTCCCAAGGTGATTTTTTTCCATTAATTTAAGAAGAGAAGTGTCATTGTATCTAGAAGGTGGTTGAGTTTCTTTTTGGTTAAATGAAATTTTATTTATAGGTATTTTATTGCTTGAAATTTGTATTTCTTCCTCATATTTAGGTTTAAGAAAAGGAGCAATTTCAAGAAATCCTTTACTAATTAAAGACACCCGCTGAGCCCTAAATGGTTCATCCCTAATTAGAAGCTTAAGAGTTTGAGCAGATTCAATAGCATCTTCTCCAAACAGTGCTAAGTAATGTCTGGAGAGTAAGTCATAAACTTTTTTCTGCAAATCATTTTCAAATATTGTGCTATTAAGTTCAAAACTTTCAAGAGGGGTAATGGGGGGATGATCACCAGCATCTTTTTTTCCTTTAGTTGGTGTGATTTTTTGATTTTTTACTAAATTTAAACTAAACAAACCATATTGAGAATGGGACATGAACTTATCTAATATCTCTCTATGATTAAAATCTGGTTTATATACGTCACTATCTGTTCTCGGGTAAGAAATTACTTTATTTAAATACAAAGCATTCATTGTTTTCAAAGCAGTATTAGCAGTTATCTTTAAATTCCTAGTAAGGAGGATCAATGCTTTTGAAGTATTTAACGGTGTTGGTGGTGACCTTTTTTTGGATTGTGTAGATTGATCAATAATAGTTGCAAATTTTTCATATTTGATTTTATTGAAGATTAATCTAGCTTGAGATTCTAAATCCTTTTTAAAGGGATTTCTGATATGGTGAGCAATAAAAATACCTTTATCATGAATTAATTCTGCGTCAATTAAATAATATAATTCAGGTATAAAATCTTCTATACTTTGTTCATTCAAATAGATCAAATAAAGCAAACTTGTTTGGACCCTACCTATTGAGGTAAATTTAACACCAAATTTATTGAGTAATGGCCGAAGAGTATTAGTAACCTCTCTAGTAGCAGAAAAGCCAATTATCGCATCTACAATCGCCCGAGCTTCACCAGTTTCGCCCCAACTAAATTTTGGGGTTATTAGATTTTTATATTTATTCAATATTTCCTTAGATTGAAGTGAACTGAGCCACATTTGTGAGACTTTAATATTCGGATTTATTTGTTTAACATAAGGTAAAGCATCAAATAATCCTATATTACAACCTTCTACATCAGCATCGGTTCCAATAATACAATGATCTGAGACTTTTGAATACTCTTTTAAAGCTTTAATATATGGAGCTGCATAACTAGCAGGTACTTTCTCAATCGCATTAGAATTAGTAATAATTTCCCTTGGATTCGATTTAGTCCAGCTGGTATAAGCATCCGTATTTCTATACTCGAGAAGATGACCCCTTAAAGGAATCACATATATGTTCATTGAAGGAAGGGTATAAATTTTCAATGATTTAGTCTTATTAACTATTTTCACTGAACCTATAGCATTTGCTATGGCTTCTGCTGCTTTATTTTTCTCAGCAATTATAATTGTTCCCATAATATTTGATCAGATAAGAAAAACTATTTTGACTAATGCTTTGAAATTTTAATAATAAATTATTACAGATAAATGAATTACTGTTTATTATTTAAAAAAAAATATCCAATTTACTATTTTTTTGTGATATCGCCTACCATTCCTCTAATCTCATTTCTCCTTGATAGGTATAGTAAAGGAAAAGGTTGCTCCCTTTTCTAATCCATCGGATTTTGCCTGAATTTCACCATTATGTAATTTTACAATGCCTTTTGTTATATATAATCCTAATCCTGTCCCACTATCCTTGATAGCAATATTTTGACTATGATTAGTTTGTCTGATCCTTTCAAATTTCATAAATAATCGTGATATTTCATCTTGTGCTAGTCCGATTCCATTATCTTTAACTTCAAATAAATATTTATCCCCAAATTTTTTTCCAGATATTTCAATCCATCCATAGTCCGGAGTAAATTTGATTGCGTTGGAGATTAAATTAGTAAAAACAGTGAAAATTCGATTTGGATCGACATTTAATATAATTTCATGATCAATGTTTAAGAGGACTTCTAGATTTTTATCATTAATTAAATAACTTAATTCATCAAGGCAGTTATTTATGATTTTTGTAACATTAACAAGTTCTTTCTGGATTTTTAATTTATTTTCATCAATTTTCATCACGTCTAACAACTGATCCATTAAAACTTCGAGTCTAGAAACGTTTCTTTGTACAGTCTTCAAATCTTCAGTGATTTCTGGAGAAAGTTGACTCCGATGTTTCATTAATATATAATCAGTATATCCTGATATCGAAATTAGAGGTGTTTTTAATTCATGTGCCGCCATAGTTATGAAATCGTTTTTAATTTCATCCAATTTCATTAACTCTATATTCTGTTCTCTTAATTTTTTTTCAGATTCTTGTAATTCTTGCTGTAGTTTAAATTTCTCAGTAATATCGGCTACAGTGCCTTCAACTTCAGTACGTAATCCTTCAGAGTTATATAATAGATGTGCATTTATATCTACAGTTATGATTTCTCCATCTCTTTTTTGAATTTGAGCGATAAAGTTTCTTACATACCCGTTTTTTTCAAGTTCTTCATAATATTTCTTTTGAGTTTTGGTATCTGTGAAAAATTTTGATGATTCTATTCCAACTATATTATCATCAGGGCTAAGTCCAATTATTCTGTTAAGTGCTTGGTTATGCATTAATAATTTTCCTTGATATTTTCCTTTATAAAACCCTACATCTAAGTTATCTACCATATTTCGATATTTTTCTTCAGATTCCCTCAATTGACTTTCCATTTCTTTACTTTCAGTAATATCTCGTAAGATTGTTATTACTTGCTTAACCTCTCCCTCACTGAAAATGGGTATTTTTCTAGTTTCAGTTATTACATTTAGTTCAGGTAATGGAGTGGTTTCGATAGTAATGAGTGTTTGACCCGTTTCGAATACTTGTTTATATTCATCGAAAATGGTTGGTAGCAAAAACGGAAAAACTTCAGATAAATTTTTATTAACAATTTCTGTGGTAACTTGCAATTCGGTAAGCCAATTGAAGAGTTGTGTGTTAGCCAATATTACATTTAAATCTTTATCAACTACGTGTAGAGCATCTCCTAGTGAATTAATCGTTGTACGGTATTGTAGTTCAGATTCTTTTAACTTTTCTTCAGCCAATTTTTTCTCAGTTATATCTTGTATGTTAAGCTGAATAATTGTTTCATTACTTATTTCCATTGTAGAAAGATCTGAGTTTACCCAACTACGAGTGCCATCTTTATTATAAATTTCGATTATTCTGGGAACCACTTTTGAGTCTTTATCGCGTCTCTGAGATAGCAACTCTGCCAAATCTCTCAAAGCGGTCTTTGTATCTGTAGGATAAATCCCCATTAGAGACAAGTAATTTTTCCCAATTAGATCTTGTTTATTATAGCCAAACATTTGTGGAATGGTGGAATTAATATCAATGATAGCTCCTTCAGAATTTAGGAGAACAATTCCATTTGGAGAATATTCATAAAGATGTCTATATTTCTCCTCGGATTCTCGAAGTTCCTTTGTTCTTTCAAAGATTTTTGCTTCTAGTTCTTTATTTAATGTTCTTAATTTCTCCTCAGATTCCTTTAAATTGCTGACATCCTGAATAATTGCTTGGGTAAGGAGATTTTTCCCCACTTTAACAAGTGAAGTCTGAATTGATAACCAGAATTTCTTTCCATCTCCTCGTGTTATCTGAACTTCTAGTGGGCCTAATTTTTCTCCTTTAAGAAACTTGTCAAATCGATCCTGTAATACATTAATTAGATAATTTGGTCTCTCTAGGACTGATAATACTTCAGAAAATTTCTTTCCAATAATGTCTTCTATTTTTAATACAGAGAGTAATTCTGCAGTTGTAGAATTACAATCAACAATAGTCCCATCCTCCTCCATTAGCCAAATAACATATGGGGAGTTATTAAATAGATGACGATATTTCTTTTCAGAATGTCTTAATTTTTGTTCAGCGATCTTTTTATCGGTAACATCTCTAGCTAAATTTAAAACTTTCACTACATTTCCATTTTCCTTTAACGGCACAGAATTTACTTCATATTCAAAAATCTCTCCAGATTTTGCTATTGCCTTAACTTCAGTGCCTTTAATTTCCTTACCTGCTTTAATTTCATCTTGTACTAATAAGAGTTTATCTAAATTATCACCAGCATAAAATTGAGAAAAGTTAATACCACGAACTTCCTCTAATGACATACCAATTCTTTCTAATAGTGCTAAATTCATATCTAAGATATTTCCTTCGATATCAATTATAAATATATAATCAGGACTTGAGTTGAATATAGTTCGATAATTTTCCTCTGATTCCTTAATTTTTTGCTCTAAAATATATTTCTCAGTAATATCTCTTGCTAACCCGTAAAAACCAATTTTTTCACCTTCTGGATTATACCTTAGATATACAGATGATTCACATGTAATTGAATATCCTTCTTGGTTACAAAACTGGAATTGAAAATCTGTCTTAGGCTTCCCTGTTTCGAAAACTTGATTATATACACCAAAAATTTTTTTTTGATTTTCTCTATCAACAAAAAGTTCGTAACTCATGCCATATAATTTTCCTTTTTGAGTTCCAAGCATCTCTATAAATGCAGCATTAAAGAATGTGAAGTTACCTTCAAGATCAACTTCGAAATAAGCTTCTTTTATGTTTTCAAGAATTCCACGATATTTTTGTTCGGATTCCTTTAATTTTTGCTCTGAAGTTTTCCTTAAAGTGATGTCTTCGAATGTGGATAAGATACCTACTACTACTCCTTTCAAATCATGAATTGGTATTCTATTTACTTCATACCATACCTGATCCTGATTTGGCAGTTCGTAAAATTCAATATTATTATATTCTGGTGAATCGTTCCTCATTACTTTTAACTCCTGTTCTTGAATATAATTAATATTTTTGCTTACCCATTTTAGTTCTTTATCAGATCGTCCAATAATTGAATGAGGATTATCCAATCCATTGATTACAGCAAAATTGGTGTTACATCCTAAATAATTTAAATTTTTATCTTTCCAGTAAATTAACTGAGGAATATTGTTAATTACTAACTCCAACATCTCTCTTGTTTTCTGAACGGCAGTTATTCCTTCTTTTGATTGCAATAACTGCCAATACTTTATTTCTGGTAATGTATCTGCTAACTGATTGAATCTAATTTGAGTTTGTTGAAGTTCTTTTTCACAATTTTTTAATTTGGTAATGTTTCTACAAATAAGAAATACTTTATTATTATTATCGTCACCAATAAACCTCTTTCCCTTAATTTTATACCATTTATATGGTTCGTTTCCAATTTTTATTCGAGATTCCCCCTTAGCATATCCTTCTTTAAAAGTTTTATCTAAAAATTTTAAGAATCTATTCAAATCACTAGGATGCAGAAATTCATTTAAAAGCGTTCCTCGTATTGCTTCACTTACGCTAATATATTCACATTCAATCTTCTCATTACAAATAAAAATAAGATCTTCAATATTTTCGAAAACAAGTTGATTAATTGTATGGATATTATTAAGTGTGCTAGTCATTTTTAGGACAACCTCATAAAAGGGAAAAAGATTATATTATCTTTAAATAAGATTAGACGAATTAAAAATATAATTTTTCCGATGAAAATTAGATTGAATTTATTATCTTAATCATTTAACCGAAAGTCCCAACCCACCCTCGTACTTCTTTCCTCATAGATTCTTGTTTTAGAATTATTTTCTTCAATTGATCGTTCGTTTTTATAGTTAGATTTGCAAATTCTGGAAGGAAATTATATTTTGTAAACAAATTCTTACTCTCCTTGGAAATAAGTCCCTGAGGAATCCTATCTGGGTTTCCTTGAAAATTTTCGAATTCCGCCTCCCAATTTTCCAAAAATTCAGTAATATTATTATGAGATTGAAAAATTGGTAACACACCTAAGCTATTTGGGGTGGTCACTGCGATATTTGCTCTTTTTAAACTGAATCTGTTACCGTTAAAGGAGATTGATATACCGTTTTCATTACTTAATCTTCCTAACATATCAATATCCGTTATTGAATCACCTATTGCTATCATTTGTGAAATCGGGATACCCGTCCTTATTGATATTTCTTCAACTGCCACCTCTTTTCTTTTTCCACCCCTTACTTTTACTTTATTCATTACTTTTAAATAGTCTGAATCATTGTGTTTCCAGAAAAAATTATTTAAATCTTCAATGATCGAAACTAAATCTTTATCCCTTTTGATATATTTCTGAAATATTTGGTTGAGAAGTCTTTCTACATCTTTTTCAATATTATCCAAACCCTTTTTCAGTTCTTGGATATTTAACTTGGTGCAGTATACATGATCGTCTGAGATTCCTAACACAGAAGTCACATTGTGGGCAAAATGAGTATAACTTGTTGAGATTACATAAACATCCCATTTCTTATGCAATATTTTCATTAACTCTTTACTTCCTGGCAATAACCCTAAATTATTTTTGGCTAGATGCACTAACTCTTCATCTGTATAATTCGCGGCATATAACGGTGCCATCAATCTAAGAGTGTCACCTGGTTGATATTCTGGGATCTGCAATTGTTCTTTGATTCCGGGAGTGTCAATAAGATAATCATCATAATTCGATATCATTCTAAAAAATTCACCCATGTCATAATTCTGTAAATTCAATTTAGATTTTTTACTTAGGATCTTCCCAATTTCAGCAGCAAAATCTATTACACTTATCGGACCCTCTAAATCCCAACAACAGACTAGCTTCTTTGACATGAAATACACTATTATTTAGTAAGAATAAAAGTTATTTACAATTAGTAATCTAAAGATC
>JBHLOF010000107.1:0-12452 GCA_048940805.1 Promethearchaeota archaeon | reverse complement strand
ATTATCTTGTAAATACAATTTTATGTTTTGTATTATCTAATTTTAAACATGAATTTGATCAAACATGAAATCTAGGTATTATATTTCAAAAATTAATCTAAAAAAAACCAAAGTACTTTTCTTCTTACTATTCACCTTAATAATACCGATGATAATTAATTCACAGCTCTTTTCAGTTTTTCATGATGCTAAGAAAGAAACGATTACAGATGAAACAATACTAACTCCAAAATTAAACGCTCCTTTTAATGCCCAGCATTTTGCACACTTTAAAACCATTACCATTGATCATACTCAAGTTTCAGGAACAAGTGGGCTTGCAAACTTTCCTTTTCTTATTTCAATTTTAGACGCAGATTTACGTATTGATGTTCAAAATGATGGAGACGATATAGCTTTTTCTCTAAATAATGTGTGGCTTAACCATGAAATTGAATTGTTTAATCAAGCATATAATGCAACACATGCAAAATTGGTCGTTTGGGTTAGAATTCCTGCATTATCAGTAAATATTGATACAATCATTAGAATGTATTATGGTAATTCGACAATGAGTTCGCGAGAAAATCCAGAGGGCGTATGGGATAGCAATTATTATGCGGTATATCATATGAATCAAGACCCGAGTGGCTCTTCTATTCTGGATAGCACATCAAATAATTATGATTTAACCCCAGGTACAGGATTTACTTCTGGAGATCTTGTTGATGGGATTATTGGTAAAGCAATACAATTTGGTGGAGTAAATACAGAATATCTTGAACTTACATCGGGATTTTCTAATCCAACAAGTTCTTTATCACTTGAAATGTGGTTTCGTCCTCAATTATATGCTACTTATCAACGCTATTTTACAGCAAGATGGAGCTATCCCGATCTTCGTTTACAAACTACCAATTTCATTACTACTAGAATTCGAAATAATCTTGGAAATGTAAGTTCTACAACGGGTAATTTTGCAGGTTGGGTTGATCAATATTATCATTTTGTTATGACATGGCAAGGTGGATCTGTTGGGCATCAAAAACATTATATCAATGGAACGCTGGATCGAGATGATTATGATGCTGAAGCTTTAGGAACTTCCTCTTCTTGGACAGGTTTTAACATTGGTTCTGATACAGATCATACCGATCCTATTGGTGGATTGATTGAGGAATTTAGAATAACATCAAATGCTCGCTCTGCTGATTGGTTTGAAACTGAATATAATAATCAATACAATCCTAACTCATTCTACACTATTGGAATGGAACAAGATGTTGTTTGGGAACCTCCTAATACCCAATATTTCACCTATTACAAACTAATCACAATTGACTATAATGAAATTACTGGAACTAGTTTCCATACTAACTTTCCAATTTTGCTTTCCTTTATTGATAGTGATTTAAAATACCACACTCAACCAGACGGTGATGATATTGCATTTGCTTTTGGTGGGGATTGGTTAGACCATGAAATACTACTATATAATCAAACTTACAGCTCTACAGAAGCTCAATTAAAAGTATGGGTTGAAATTCCCCAATTATATGCCACTAAAAATACTACAATCGCTATGTATTATGGGAATTCGACGATGAGCTCTCGAGAAAATGTAGAGGGCGTTTGGGATAGCGGATATGAAGCGGTTTACCATCTAGACGATGACTTTCTAGACTCTACTTCTAACAGTAGGGATGGAACTAACAGTGGCTCAGTGGATCTAGCGGGCAAAATAGGTGATGGTCAAGATTTTGAAAGGGATGATAATACAGACCATATTGATATAGGTACATGGAGTGTTTCAGGAACTCAAATAACTATTCAAGCATGGGTGAAATTTGAATCCTTTAGCATACAAGATGCCCGAATTCTATCCAAAAATTCAGGTACAAGTAATAATAATGAGGATCATGTATGGATGCTTGGAACATGGGATTCACCTCCTTATAGATTACGAGGTAGAATAAAAACAGGAACTAGTGATTCTTCAGGTACATCTACTAGGGTTGCTACCTCAGGTGATCTTTCAACAGATGTATGGTATTTAACTGCATTAAAATATGATGGCTCAAATATGCATTTTACATTAGATGGAAACCCCGTTGGATCATCCAGTAAAACTGGACCAATACGGGTCAATAGTTGGCCAATTTGGATAGGAAATAGTCCCGCGGGTTCAAGATCTCTTGATGGGATAGTTGATGAAGTGAGAATCTCATCCACAATTCGATCAGATGATTGGTTAAAAACTGAATATGATAACCAAAACGATCCCACCTCATTTGGTTCAGTGGGTGCAGAACAAATAGTCAATGATATTTTACCGAATGCAGAATATTTTGATTATCATAAGATAATTACGATTGATCATAATCAGGTGAATGGAACGGGGAGTCATGTTAACTTCCCATTTCTGGTTTCGCTTTTTGATCCTGATTTACGTTTCGATGTACAGAGTGATGGTGATGATATAGCGTTTTCCATGGAAGGTCAATGGTTAGATCATCAAATAGAGCTATTTGACCAAACTTATAATAGTACTCATGCTCAATTAGTTACCTGGATTCGGATACCTTTTCTATCTACAGTAATAGATACTGAAATTACTATGCATTATGGAAATGCTACTATGAATTCTCGTCAAAATCCCACGGGAGTCTGGGTAGATTATAAATCTGTGTGGCATTTTAATGAACCTTCAGGTACAGGTAATTACATTAAAGATTCAACTTCCAATAATTATGATGGAACTCCCTACGGAACACAATTTCTAAGTTCAGGACAAATTGATGGCGCTAGGTCATTCTCAGCTTCAGGTGATAATAGAATCCTTATTGATAGCGGGTCGGACTTTTTCGATGGTGATACTTCATTTACATTTTCTTTTTGGATCTATGCTAACTATGCTTCTGATTCAGAATGGGAAACATTAACAGAGGGACAAGTATTCTATAAATCATCATCCATTGGACTTTGCCGTCTTTGGCGTCAAAACTTTTTACCTGCAGGTCAAGGAAGATTCCAACCGGATATTCGATTTGATACATATGGATCTACCTATATGAATATAATTGTTTATCGGCAAGAGTGGACATATGTTACTTATTCTTACGATGGAAATTACCTAAAGGCATATAAAAATGACCAATTGGTAGGTTCGATAAATATTGGAGGTTTTCCTCTTCTCACTGATTCAAGTTCGTTTTATTTTGGTAGATCTTCTAATAGTCTTAAAGGGCATCTAGATGAATTTCGCATTTTAGATACTTATCATTCTGATGGATGGGTTGCTACTGAGTATCATAATCAATTTAGTCCTACTACTTTTTTCAGTATAGGTAATGAGCAGTATTCGAAACCAATTGTAGAAGTTGATGTTTTAATTAATGCTGTTGATTTATACGGTAATTTATTACCGGATGTAACAATTTCGATGTATGAATTTAATGACCTAATTGAAACAGATATTACTGGTATTGATGGGAGTGTCAGTTTTACAGATATCATTGGGGGAGATTATAATTTTACAGCATCAATATATTCAAACATTGCAGACGTAACCGAAATTGTAAATGTTACTCTTGAAGCAATCTCACTTAATCAAACTTTTCAAACAATTAATTTAATCTGCAACGTAACTAACCATTTCTTTGAAATAATAGATATTGATGGGAGTCCCTTGGAATCGGGTTGGATTATGGTGGGGAATGATACACAGGTATTCAAACAATGTGACATAGATTCAACCGGACACACTACATTTTGGTGGGTAGATGCCCCTTCCTCTGAGTATAACTACACTGTTTATTATAGTAACCCGCTTTATAACCCTTCAACTCTCATTCTTGCTTCGGGAGATATCACAACTGAAAATGAAACAATTCAGATTAAAGTAGAATTAACTACCGTAAATATAACCGTGAACACTATTAGTCTTCCTATAACTCCTGTGAGTGGCGTTAAACTTAAATTCACTGTAGGAGATCCATTAGGTACTAGCATTGTCAATTTAACAACCAATATTAATGGACACGCAACATTAAGATGGTTAAATTCAACAGGTATTAGCGGAGATTATTGCGTTCAAATTGAATTTTTTGGAGTGAATCGCTTGTTTATTGAAACATTAACGGGGCCCCCATTGGTATACAATTTTACTTTTACTGTAGCTAATAAAGAATCTCGTGAGTTTAGAATGTCAATTGATCTAAATAAATTTCAAACCGAATTAATCTCATTAAATCCTGCTGATTATATTGAGGTTGAATGGGGTTCAGTAGTTAAACTAAGGACATTATTTAATGTAAGTAAAGTAGAATCTGGTTATGAGTCTCTTTTAGGACCAACTTACGCGGACTTGATGACTTATCAAATGTTTCTTGAGGGTGAAATAGTTCTATCAGGGATATTTTTGAAGGAAGATGGAAATACTGGCAGATACTCTGTAAGTATTGATACTAAAGAAGTGGCGAGTGATAAAAAATATTTAATTATAATTTCAGCTTACAAATCAGGATTTACCCTTCCTTCAGATTTAATCCTACAATTAAATACGCTAAATAATGACTTAGAGTTGAACCAATCTGACAATGATGATTCTATTTTAACAAATTATTGGTTAGAGCCTGTGAACATGACATTAAAGTCTTATGGTATAAATTCTGAGTCTCTTACAGTAGAAAATGCACTCTTTCAAAATGTTAACCATGATTTTAATCTCTATCTTTCTGATGTTAAGAATAATTGGAATCTTACCAAAATTATTTTTAATATCTATGGTATAGCATGGAATACGGACATAAATAATATAAATATTACAATTGAAGATCCTTACGGTGTTTTTTCCTATACTTTTGATAACAACTCTGGTGGATGGGATTATACTCAAGGTACCTGGACAGGTATTACTCTAAATTTAAATAAAGCTAGTCCAACCAGTAACAATAACTTTGAATTTTTAATTAAGGGTACTTTTAATGGGACAGTAGATATTACTGCGGATGCCTATTTCATACGCGATTATCTAAGTGTACAATATTCAAAATTCAATGTGAGTAGTGAGCTCTCAATATTATCGGAAACAGAAGGATGGGCAATAAAACATGTCACATTTGAAATATCTGATTGTTATTATACCTCTAATTGGAGCACAGTAGATTTATCAAGCCTCACTAACTTAAATTTCATTACAAACGAGGGTTTTATCTATTCATTGGATACGGGATATTCTAATGGAACTGGTGCATTAACTATTGATGATAGACTAATATATCCTATCGTAAATCAATTCTCATTTACTATTGATAGCCCATTTGGTATTAGTTTTAATACAATCATCAAAGTTGATTTTGTTCAGGAATTTTATGTAAACCAGCTATTTGAAACATACAATATCAGTGAAACAAGTTCAGGAATTACAAATGGAGGTATTTTTCAGATGAGCGCGAATGAGAATAGTTGGAATGAAAATGAAGCATTTCTTTGGGTTAACGGAATTAATAATGGAGTGACATATTTCTATCCGTCAGATATATCAATGACAATTACTATTGGTGGTCAAACTTATAACATTTTAGATTATTCTCAGGGAAACGGAAGGTTCTCCTTAGCAGGATTTACAAAAAACCAAATCTACCAATCCACTATTAACACTGATGGTACTCCGGTAAATTTCACTCTTTTATTATCGATTGATTACCAAAGAGAATTATCATACGAAATAGTAAGTTCCTTATCCTATATCATAGTCGAAAAACCTTCGATAAGTGGAACAGTTCAGTATGATTCGCAACTAGCATATTATCTAAAGACCATAGATACTTCTCTACTTGATGCTGATGAGTACACTGTAAGATTCTCTATGAATAAAGAAAATTATAATTTCGCGATGAAAGAACTAGAATTATATGTACTCAATCGTCCAACACTGCTCAATGGATCTACAGAATTTTTCAGAACAATCCAAAATATATATGTTAATGATGCTGTAAATTTTACTTTAGAATATACTGATGAATTAAGTGGAGGTAAAATTACCAATTTAAGAGCTCAATATTATATATGGGAGAGCTATGATGAAGATGGTAATGTAATCGATAGTGATCAAGGAGATATAATCTCTGCTATAGATAATACGTATATCTTGGATTTCAATACAGAAACAAAGTCAGTTGGAGAATATTTATTGGTAATTACGATTGATAAGGATAATTATGACCGTAAAAATGGAATGATTCTTCTAACTATCAATAAACGTGTATTAAACTATTCTTTAGGAGATAACTTTAAGAACTACAAAACTAATGTACTTCAAGGAAGACAAGTCATAATAAATGTTTCGTTAACTGATCCGACGCAAGGGGGAATTCCATTGGTTAATGCGACCATAAAAATAGCTATTGGAGGAGAAATTTATGAATTTGAACCATATTCAATTAATTTAACAGGAGTTTATACGTTTAGACTAAATACTAGCCACATAAGTACCTTTTTCAGCCCTAGAACTCTAACCGGAATTATTAATATCACCCGAGACGACTATGTTTCTGAAGAATTCACTATAATTATTGTTGTTGAAATGGAGCAGATCTTTTTTGGAATACCCACCTTTTATTTTATACTCGGTGTATCCGCTATTCTTGCTTTAGTAGGTAGTATTGTGGGATATAGAGTTTACCAGAACGCAAAAATTCCTACTTTTGTTAAGAGAGTAAGAGAAATGAAGAAAGCAATACAAAAAGACAAAGTTGTATCAGAATCAGTCCTGTATCGAAATAAAAATGCTTTTATCGCAGAAAGAGTTAATTACAAATGGCAAAAAATTGGTTTGTCATTAGGCGAACTTATTGATACTGGGGGATATAAGATTAAGAAATCCTCAAGGAAAGAACGAAGAATCACTGAAACTGTGAAAGAACAAAAATTAAAACCAATTGGATTAGTCGTTATGAAATGGGATGAGAGAATCGGAACTGAAATACTATCTAAATATCCTGAAGAGACTTTCATCTCAGAAAAAACCTTAATGCAAATATATAGCACGCATGAATATAGTGGAGATAAAGGCTTAATAACCCTTTCTGCTGGTTCTTTGAATATCGTTTCGTATTACTCTGGACCGGAGACTAGTTATTACTTACTTCTAATCTTAGATTTAGATGATGATCCAGACCTTTATGAAGCGGGAATGGCAGACACGCTACGAGTAATTATTGAAAATATTGAAGATAATTCTTACAAACAGTTAATGCCATCTTTTTTCCGACGTTTATCGCTCTTTCCATCTCTTAGTGATGAGGAAATACTAATCAATAGTTATTTAGATGACATAAAACGGATGATTATAGAAAATCTTAGAGAAATATGTTTAATTACAAAATCTGAATTAACAGTATGGCTAAAAGATAAGTTCCTTGAAGAATTCATAGATTTAGACGCAACTCTTGCTGAAATGTTGAAGAAAGAACTTATTAAACAAGTTTCAGTAAAGGGCTTACCATCTGAATTAATCGCTTTGATAAATGATATATTTATGTTAAGAGTACCGGTAGTAGATTTATATGAAGATCCAGTGAATCGAGGCTTACCAATACAGTTCAGTAAGGAGTATACAATGGAAGTAAAGCAATTTTTCCAGAATTATCGTCCATCGAATGCAGATAATTTACGGATCATTAAGGTGTTCCGTAACCCTGATATCTATCCTATTCTAAGATTATTGAGGACTACGATTGCTACAAGACAAGACTTTGAAAAATTAAGGATCAAAGGAGTGAGGGATATCTATGAGCCATTAAAATTGCTCTTTGATGCTGGAATGATAAAAATTTTCCAAGATGAGAGTAAAAATGAATATTATGCTCTTCTCTGTGATTTATACATTGACTTGGTTTTTCCAAAGTATCTCTTAAGTGTTATAAAAGCTATTTATGAACAGAAATCGATGTCAAATCGAGCATTAATCGAATATCTACAGATACTTGAAGATAGTTACTTTGATTTAAAATCAAAGAAAAAATGATATTAAATCCTTTTTTTTTCTCTTTTTAATTATTTTTAATCCATACCCGAGCATGGTTTTCATCAAATAACTTTCTACGAGAGATTTTTTATTTGAGTCATTATTATGGATTATTCCTACTCACAATCCACCGCTTCTTGGCGATTTATTTTAATAAATGCTTCCTCTTGAAGATTTCTTTGATCTGATTTAATAGATCGATTGACTTGGTGTAAATGTTTCATAGCATCATTTTTCCCTTCTTTGATATTCTTTATTAATTCTTCCTTACTAAAACCTCCAGAAATTACTATAGCGGTTTGAAAAGATTGATTTGGTTCCAAAGTTTTAAATTCAATTTGCAGAGCAGATAAAATTTCTCCTGGTTTTTCATATAATGTATTGGAAAGATTTAGGTTCTCTTGATTAATTTTAAACTCTTTTGTTAGGCATGATTGGTAATTAGTCGATTTAGAAATTGGTGAGAATCCACCGTATAGACCAGTATGATCATATTGATAAATTATGTCATTCTCCGCATCATATCCAGATAGATCATTATCATATCCTTCAAGACCATTAATATCAAAGTCAAAAATAAAGTACATCGAAAAATCTTTCAAGGCATAATCCGAGATATTTCTCATGGTAAAGAACGTACTAATATAAGGAACTTTTGGGGGATTGAATATATCTTTATAAACACGTACAAATTCTTTCTTTTGTAGCGATATAGATTTCAACTTATTTTCTTTTACTAATTTCTTTAGATATTCAGTTATGTTGAAATCCAAAGTAATTCTACTAAGTGCTGTCCCCTTTCGAGTATTGACCATATTATATATCGGTGTTGGTTCAATATTTTTTAAAATCACAGGGATACTCCCTATTCTTTCTCCTTCTAGCTTAAAGTAGAACCAGGGACCTGTTAATTCCTGTTCACTAAGATGAACGAGATATTTTCCCTTATATTTAAGTTCCTTTATAGAAAAACCCATAACGTATCCCGCAGCGTTTCAAGTTGTGAGCACATCGTGCCAATCTACCTTAATTACTATCCTTTTAGCCTCCGTTTTTTTAGAATTAATATCTAATTATTATATTAAATGCTATATCAATACTTTAAGAGAAGGAGAATTTATAAAATTCTGTATCTATAATTGATGATTGAAAAAAAACAAGTCTGTATGAAGCTATAAATAAATTTTATAACATCTCAATAACTCTATAAGCAACATATAGAAAAGCATCATTTACATTCTCCCCAGTTTTAGCACTAGTCAATATATAATGAAAGCCATATTGTTTGGCAACTTCTTTTATTTCATCTTTACTTATCTTTATTTGATCAGTTAAATCAGATTTATTACCAACGACGATAATAGGAATGTTCTTAGCAATTGATGTTTTTATATCATTGTACCATTTTTCTATACTATCAAGACTATCAGGACGAGTTCTATCAATTACGATAAATGCAGCATTTGCACCATTGTAAAATTTAGCTCTATAAGGAGCCATCTGAAAGATCTGACCACCAACATCCCAAATTATAAAGTTCATTCTATTTTGATCAGTTAAATTAATTGTTTTCTTTGAGATTTGTACCCCGATAGTAGATATATAATCTTCCTTGAAAGAATTTTCCACAAATCTTCTGATAAGCGAGGTTTTACCTACTTTAAAGTCACCTGTTAATATTACTTTATTTGAATACTCTCCTACAAATTTTGGAAGCGTTCCTTCCCTTGTCTTTGCCAGTGCTTTTATAATTTCGGGAATTTCAGTTGATACTTCCTCATTTCCATCTAAAATCAATTCAATTTTACCGGCTATATGTTCAGAATATACTTTCAATTCTATATCATTTGTGGCTTGTTCACTCACTGTTGTCAATATTGCTCGAGGTCCCTGTGAACAAAAAGTAAACTTTTTTTCGCCTGTAGTGGTCATATTAAAGAAATTACCTTGAGACCCAAATTCATTTTTGATTCTCTCTATATAATTATCGAGGATCGCGGAGATAGCTCCTAGTACAGAATCTGATTCCTCTTCATCACCTTCCCGGAATTCTGAAGCAATAATAAAACCATCCCTATCACAAATTGCTACTCCTGAGATACCATCTACTTCTTCAAAATAGTTATTTAAAATCTTTTTTAAGAGTTTACTACTGGGGAGTTTTTCCATTGATATTCAACCATCAAGTTAAAAGTAATAAGATTATAATATCCTCAGATCATATAAATATAGGTATTTGGATATTACTATAATCATATTTCCGAAGACATCCGCATAGCATATTGTTTTTTATTTAATTTTTTAATATTTATTATTCATGATAACAGATTCCTCCATCAAAGATACTGCGAGAGATATCGCAGAATGTGAAGAAAACATAGCAAAAATCCTAGATCGTGCTGTTAAACTTTTCAGAAGAACAGATCTCCCTGAACTTGCTGATAAATGGGACCGAATACTTAATACTTATCGTTCAAAAAAGAGAATTGTTTGATCTTGGCTGAGATTTTGTGTTTTTATTCTTCAACCATAGGTAGGCTATAAAATTCCTTTAGTTGAAGGTATATCATCACTAACAATAATTTTTGCTTGTTTAATAGCTCGAGCTAAAGCTTTAAATGCAGCTTCAACCTTATGATGTCGATCCACTCCATAAAGAATATGAAGATGTAGATTCATTTTAGCATTTTCTGCAAACGATGTGAAGAAGTGTGAGATGTCTTCAGAAACAACATCTTCTATCTTACATTCTTTTAGTTTTAAATCCAGAATTAAACTATAACGACCACTAAAATCCAATGCACATCTTGCGAGGGTCTCATCCATTGGAATTAGAGCATAACCATATCTATTTATACCTTTTTTATCTCCTAACGCTTTTTGAAAGCATTCTCCGAGAGCGATTCCTATATCCTCGACAACGTGGTGCGTTAAATCTCCTGTTGCTGACACGTTTAGGTCACAACTAGAATGTTTTGCCAATATACGTAGCATGTGGTCAATAAATTTAACACTACTATCAATATTATTTTCCCCAGAGCCATCTAAGACCAATTCAATTGATATTTTGGTTTCACTTGTTTCTCTTATTACCTTAGCGGTTCTTTCCATATAGTCATCACCGAGGAATAATATTAAAACAAAGATTATAATTTTTAGGAATTTTCAAATAAATATCATGATTAAAATTTCATTTATTGGTGCTGGGTCTTTAGTATTTGGGAGAAATGTTCTTACTGACCTTTTAAAATTCCCTATATTTCAAGATAATACGATAATTTGTCTTGAAGATATTGACCCGAAACGTTTAGATCTGATTTATAATTATATGAAAAAGTATACAGAATTATACCCACAAGATGTAAAAGGAATCTCTTTTGAAAAAACTACAAACCAGAAAAAATCAGTTAAAGATGCGAATTATATTATCAATGCAGTTCATGTCGGAGGATTAGATGCGTTTAAATTGGATATAGAAATACCATTTAAGTATGGAGTAACTCAGTGTGTCGGAGATACACTCGGACCTGGTGGTGTTTTCCGCTTCCTTAGGAGTGTTCCTTTTTATAAATCACTTTTGAAAGATATTAAAGATTTCGGTATGAATCCCTTGATCCTGAATTATACCAATCCTATGGCGATGAATACTTGGTTTTGTAACAGTATTGCCAAGGATTCTACCATTGGATTATGTCATAGTGTACAAGAAACTGCTGCTTTATTGAGATATGCAATAAATTCAGAGAAATCAATCGAATTATCTAATAGAGATTTTAGTTATAAGTGTGCAGGCATAAATCATATGGCATGGTTTTTAGAAGTTAAATATCGAAATCCGGGAGAGAATAAAGGAAAATGGGTTGATGCATACCCTACTTTAAAAAAAATTATGAATGATCAGCCAAAATCAGTCCTTATAGAAAAAGTACGTTTTGATATGATGAAAGCCATAGGCTATTTCGTGACTGAGTCCTCTGGACATTTTAGTGAATATGTCCCATACTATCGAAAACGAGCAGATCTGTTAGAAAAATATAAGGGTACTAGAAATGGACATAATAGTCTGAGACATTCTGAAGATTATAATATACAAGTTATTAATCAAGATAAAATGGAAGAGAATTTCAGGAAGAGAACAGAGAATAACACAATAGAATATAAAGAAAAACCTTCAGGTGAATATGCTTCTAGAATAATAAATGCTCTAGAAACTGGTGAACCATTTCGATTTAATGGAAATGTCTTAAATAAGGAGGGTTCTTTTATTACTAATCTCCCTAAAGATTGTTGTGTAGAGATGTCAATATTTGCTGATAGGCACGGATTACATCCTGAGGGAGGAATAGAATTACCCACTGTATGTCAAGCACTATGTATGTCAAATATTATGGTTCAAAAAGCAGCTGTAGAGGGAGCGCTTGAAATGAATAGAGAGAAAATATAT
>JBHLOF010000106.1:0-12476 GCA_048940805.1 Promethearchaeota archaeon | reverse complement strand
TAGTATTAGAATCCGTTTATTTTTTCTAAAATTAGGGTTATACATAGGTTTACCAAAATTTTTTCTAATTAATTTATATTTAGCCAATTAATACTAATATGTTTGTAGGTTACATCACGTTTGAATGCTTTAAATCTATCTAAATTAACTATTTTATTCTCAAAAAAAAATACATTTAAGGAAAAAAAGGAGTAATATTACAATTGTATAAAAATTGATCGTATAAGATTAAATCTTAGGTTTTAAGATGATCCTAGCATCCACACAAATTAAATCCTTTTCATATATGAACACGGGATTAAGATCCATTTCATTAATTTCTTCATGTTCAACTACTAATTCAGAAATTTTCATCAATGTATTAACTATTGCATCAAGATCGGCTTTGGGTTTTCCTCGGTATCCATCTAGTATAGGAAATCCTTTGATCTCTTTAATCATTTCATTAGCATCATACTCCGTGATAGGTGCTATTCTAAAGCTTACATCTTCAAGCAACTCAACAAGAATTCCACCAATTCCAAACATTAGAGCAGGACCGAATTGAGGATCAGTTGTCATCCCAATAATTAATTCTGTTATTGGGTCATCAGCCATACTTTGCACAGATATTTTTTTGTCTGATTCACTGGGGATCTTCATGAGAGTTTCATATGCCTCTTCAACATCTTCCTTAGATTTAAGATTTAATTTAACTGCTCCAGTATCTGATTTATGAACAACATCTTCTGCCATTAGTTTTAACACTACAGGAAAACCAATTTTCTCTGCGGCTGCTAATGTTTCTTCTTTTGAAGATGTTAAACTTTGTGCTGGTATTTTTATTCCAATTTCCTTCAAAAGTTCTTTAGATTCAAATTCGGTTAGTACTGTTTGGTTTGATTCGACTTTTTTCTTCAATACTTCAGATATATTCATTACTCTAATACCATTAAAAAATGTTTAACTATTCAGTTCAAATTAAATAAGTAAATTATAAAAAAAATATAAAATTAATTAAAAAGAAATTTAGACCTAGCTTAATATATTTGAGAATTATTATTATATAAAGACTAGAGATTTAAGAATTAAAAGAAATATTTTTTAAGATTTTCTCAAGATTGTCATCCCTCTCTTCTTTCGAAGTCGCCATTTTCTTATCTCATCAACTACAGAAACACTAAAAGCAGCAAGGAATAGTGTTATCCAGTAATAAGGATGGTTTAATGGGACAACATGAAATGCTATTCCCATAGGTGTATAAATGATAAGCAATTGTAAGGCTAAAGAAAGTCCAGTTGCCCAAAATAAATGTTTATTGGGAAACAAATAAAATGGTTTGATATTCGATGTGCATGTGTAAACAAATAATAGTTCACATATGACTAGATTACTAAATATGATAGTTTGGGCTAATGCAATTGTGTATTCCTGTGCCGTATATGTTACACCGAATATTGTTGCTCCCCCTACAAGTGCGGGATCAACCCCAGTTGTTCTCCAAACAGGAATTAATACACTCCATAGTAGAACATAAAGAGATATATCTGTTATTGAGGTATAAACCCCAAGCAATAGAACTGGACCTTTAATCTCTGGTATTAATGTAAATCCTTTTCTTGGTTTATCTTTCATCACATCTGGATCTGTTGGGGTTAAACCAAGTACCATAGCGGGAATCCCATCAGTTGCAATATTAAGCCATAAAATTTGGATTGGTGCAACTGGAATGCTCCAAAATAAAGCCGCTGTAAGCGGTATTTTCAATAAGATATATGCTGCAAGAATTAAAAATATCTCATCAAAATTAGTACTTAACATATATCGGAAGAAGCCCTTGGTAGTTTCGAAGATGCCACGACCTTCTTCAATAGCATTTACTATTGTTGCATAATTATCATCAATGAGAATCATCTCTGAGGCTTCTTGAGTTACCTCTGTTCCTTTCAATCCCATTGAAACACCTACATGAGCTCCTTTTACAGCGGGAGCATCATTTACGCCATCCCCAGTCATTGAAACTACTAAATCAAGTTCTTTCAACCTTCTTAAAATTCTGAGCTTATGTTCTGAGGTAACCCTTGCAAAAATATCAACAGTTTCAACCTTCTCTCTAAGAACATCATCACTCATTTCTTCTAGCTCTGCTCCGGTAATTGCTTCACTAGTTTCTGTTAAACCGATTTCATGAGCTATCGCAATAGCTGTAATTTTATGATCTCCTGTGATCATAATTGTTCGAATTCCTGCCATCCTTGCTTCTTCAATAGCATCTTTTACTTCATCTCTAGCGGGATCTATTATACCTACTAAACCAAGATAAATATATTCTTGCTCTATTTCTTCTTCAGTAAAATCGTTATTTAAAGGTTTATACGCTATACCAAGGACTCTCAATGCGTTCTTTGCGAATTTCTCATTCTTATTTAATATAATATCTTTAACTTCATTTATTGGTTTCTCTTGTCCATCTATTAAAGCTTTGCTCGCTTTATTCAAAAGAATATCAGGAGCCCCTTTAATTAAGGCATAGTTTTTATTCTCAATTTTAGATACAACAGACATCATTTTTCTATCCGAACTAAACGGGATTTCATATAATTTCTCTGATTTCGTATCTAATTCCATTTTCATTGCTAAAACTTTGAGCGAAATTTCTGTTGGATCCCCAACCACATCCGTTTCACTTGTTCCATCATTTCTGGGAGAGACATTGGAATTATTACAATACATACATACCTCTAGAAATCGTTTAAGGTTATTCTCATAGGTAACACTAACTTGCTTTCCTTGCTCACTGACAATTTTACCTTCAAGAGCATAACCAACACCTTCTACATTATACTCATTTCCTCCAATAAATATTTTTACAACCGTCATTTCGTTCTTTGTTAATGTTCCTGTTTTGTCCGAGCAAATAACATTAACTCTACCTAATGTTTCGACCGCAGTAAGTTTGCGAACAAGAGCATTACGATCAGCCATCTTACGCATTCCCAAAGACATTACAACGGTAATTACAACTATTAACCCTTCTGGAACTGCAGATACTGCTAAACTTATTGATATTTCAAACGCTTCAATAAGTTCATTAAGATTAAAAGTTGTTATTAATAAAATTATCAATTCTACTAGAAAAACCGCACCACAAATAGCTATGATGATGATGCCCAAAAGTTTTCCAAACCTATTTACCTCTTTCTGGAAAGGACTAAGTTCTAATTCTTCTTCTTGTAAACTTTCAGCTATTTTACCAATTTCAGTACGCATTCCTGTTCCTATCACAATTCCTTCCCCGTTACCTCGTGTAATAACGGTGTTCATATATCCTAGATTAGTTCTATCAGCAAGGATCATTTTCTCATCCACTGGATTTAGTTGTTTTTTAACTGGTTGCGATTCCCCAGTCAAAATTGCTTCATCAACATTTAGGGAAAATTCTTTAAATAATCTTACATCTGCAGGAAATTTATCTCCTTCCTCGAAAAGTGCAATATCTCCTGGAACAACATCTTCTACCCCAATCTCAATAACCCTACCCCCTCTCCGTACTTTAGCAAAGTGTGGTGCTAGTTTCTTTAAACTTTCAAGTGATCTTTCTGCTTGATATTCTTGGTAAAATCCAAGAATAGCATTTACAATGAGGATTGCAGCAATAACGATTGCATCTGTGTACTCTGAAGGCCAAGCTATACCATGTGTTGTTTCCTCGTATATCCCAATTATGATTGAAATCAAAATTGCAAAAAATAGAAGATATATAAGAAAGTCCTTAAATTGCCCGATGAAGATTTGTAGAGCTGTTTTACCCCTTTCTTTTATTAATTCATTTTTACCATATCTTTCTAGCCTTTTCTGCGCTTCTTGTTCACTTAAACCGTTCTCAATGGAAGTACCCATTTTTTCAGCTACATCTTTAAAATCTACTGCGTGTGATTGAAATTTTTCCATATTCATCATACAAATTTTAATTTTTTTTAAATTAAATTATTTTAATTAAAAATAATAATCTCATTATTTGATTTTATAAATTTAAATTCTCTTATAGGTTTTAGTAATGGAAAATCTATTGTATATACAAATTAATCCTTTTGAATTAAAATCAAGGCAATTAATATTAGGATCTAATTATCCTATAAGCACAAAAGCGTTTACTGATATTGAGCTTGTTGTCTAAATTGTAAAATTAAAATTATAAATACAAAATTTATAAGTATAATAAATCTAAATAAAGTTAAATTAATTTACTTAGTAATAACTAATTAAAAATTGTCATAATACGATTATTATGAGAGCATCACGGGTATTTCGATTAATCTTTCGAATTTTTATATACCTACTAACTATATCGGTGACGACTGTATCAATATTAGGCTTGATGTCTGCCTTTAATATATTATCTAATTCAAACAATGTTGGGATTGATGAGGCTAATAGAGAGTTTAATATAAAGTTTGATATGGGTGGTTTGCAAGATGCTAATTTTACTCAACCTTTCAACATCACGAATGCTGGGTATTTTGATATAGAAAATTTCATGATTCGAATTGAATTAGCAATGAATTATACTCATGTCAATGTTACTCCTGGTGTTAATGGAACTAGAACTGTAAAAATTTTTGATGAAAGTATAAATTTTGGTAATGTCCCGAGAGGTCAAACTGGAATATTTAATTTTACTGGTCTTTATACTGATTTTGATGTTGGAATTATCCCGAATATAACACAAATAGACATCTTCAAAACGCCCCCAATACTTGAATTCTATGCCAATTTCACTATTAGCTTAGATTATTCTTTTGGCATGCATTCTATAGCAATTAATATTTTAAATATTAAAATACATGAGATAAATAGCATAATACCATAAGAGGTACTCGAAATGGGCTCAGCTAAAAATATGATTAAAGGATTTATCTTCACTGCGGTATATGTAGTTTTTAGCATCATTATACCTATTGCAACATTTAGTTTAATGTATGATTTTGTTGTTCAAGGATTTCCTTTAGTATTTGAACAACAGGATTATCAAAATATAACATTTTGGATACTTGCATTTGGATTAATTACAAGCGGTTGCGCCTTTTTTAAGTATTCGTCTCCAAAACAGTCTATTCGTAAAGGTGTTTTTGCATTGATTCAAGTCTTTGTCAATTGTTTATATATCTGGAGTTACAAATTTTCTGGAGCAACAAATATTTCTTTTTTAATTGCAGGGTGGGGTGGTTTTACTATAAATGTCCAGCAGATGATTCTTGTGTATATGGGAATTTACTTTTTAACCATTGTGCTCAGGGTCTATGATGTTATCGATTATTCTATTAATCGAGAAAAAATCCGTGAGAATAGGATGAAAGCATAAAGGAGGTGGAAAAGGAAAATTTTACTTCAAACAATAGAATTCTTAAATCTATTAGCAGACATTATTGGTGCGATTCTTTTGTATTTAATGCCAATCATAGTCCCTATTGGTGAATGGATGGTGGGATGGATCACGGTGGCAATGGACTTTCTACGACAAAATTTTGGAACAGACTTAATGTTATATATTATCATATGTGTTGTTTTAGTTATATCGGGAATTATTGTAAATATCATATGGCCAGGAGATAAACAAGGTTCAATCTTCCATAAAGGTGTAGAAAATATTGAGGATTTTGAAGAAAAAATTTACAAACCTGAGGATAAGGACATAGTAGAGGAAGTTAAGCGATGTAAAGATTGCGGTAATCCTGTAGGCGATTCAGAAATCTGTCCTTTATGCGGAGCTCGACAATTTTAACTTGGTTATTTTCAACTTTTTAACATTCATCAATAATCCTCTTAGAATCACCCAAATCCCCTGAATTCCTCATAAATTGTTAGAATTTTTATAATGTACATTTAATATTTGTATTAATAATGATTTCTCTAATATAAAGCGACTTTAGTTAGTCCCCATTCTTTTTCATACATTTAGTTAACACTAAGTTAATTAGTACAATATCATGGTGTAATTTGATAAGATATAATTATGATAAACAATTAGTCTTTTCAAAAAACGTAATTTTAAATTTTGAATAAATAGAATAATGATAAAATTTTTGATGCAATTATGGAGTTTAGTTTAACAGAAGACCAAAATATGTTGAGGAAAATAACACGAGAATTTGCTGAAGAGTACCTTGTACCTGTTGCTAGGGAAAGCGATGAGAAACAAGAATTAGATGAAACAGCATTCCAAAAGATGAAAGAAATGAATTATTTCGGAATATGTATACCAGAAGAATACAGTGGTGCAGGACTTCATAATGATACAATTGGTCATTGTATTGTTGTTGAGGAAATTGGAAGAGCTGATGCAGGTTGGGGACTTACTATTGCCGTTCATAACGGTTTAGCTTCTTATCCAATCTATAAATATGGAACTGATGAACAAAAAAATAAATTTTTGAAAGATCTTGCAAAAGGAGATAAGGTTGGTGCTTTTTGTTTAACAGAACCAAATGCAGGTTCTGATGCGGGTGGAGTGCAATTAACTGCAAAACAAGATGGTGATGATTATATATTAAACGGAACAAAAATATTTGCGACAAATGGGGGTATTGCCAAAACTCTGCTTGTTGTAGCTAAATCTGGGGAAAAAGATAAGAGAAGCGAGCTAACTGTATTTATTGTTGATGGTGACACACCAGGCTATACTGTTGGTACAAAGGAGGATAAATTAGGAACACGGTGCTCTAAAACATCAGAACTTGTATTCGAAAACGTTCGAGTACCCCAAGAAAATATATTAGGAAAGCTAGGGGATGGGTTTAGGATGGCAATGAAAATCTTAGAATATGGGAGAATCGTTATTGCTGCTCAATCCGTAGGTCTTGGACAAGCAGCTTTAGAAGCTTCAATTAAATACGCAAATGAAAGAGTACAATTTGGGAGGCCTATTGGAAGAAATCAAGCAATCCAGTGGAAAATTGCTGATATGTATTGTGCTGTTGAGTCAGGACGACTTTTCACTTATAGAGCTGCTTATATGCATGATAAACAGATGGAATTTGGACACATTAGTTCAATGGCAAAATTAGTGGCCTCTGAAGCAGCAATGCAGGCAGCTCATAGTGCGGTTCAAATTCATGGAGGGTATGGTTTAATGAAAGACTATACTGTAGAAAGATATTTTAGGGACGCTAAAATGGGCGAGATCTATGAAGGTACTAGTGAGATTCAGAGAATGATTATCGCTAATCACTTATTAAGAAAAGGAGTTTAAATTATAATCAATGAATTATATCAAGATAAAGCTTAGCCTTATCTTACCTTTTTATTTTTTGAGAAAAATATGTATTTATTCAGTTCTTTAATATTCCTTATTATCAATCTATCATATTGAATAAAATATTAAACCGATAATATTAAATTTAAATTCTGTAATTAATCTATTTAGTAAATAATAAGAATATCTTAATTTTCTATTCCATAAATCATGAGTTTTAGTTCTAATCTTGAGAATTTCAAAAACAAAAAGGACCTGATTGGGGAATTATCATATTATAAATCAGTTATTCTAAAAAAGGTAAAAAATGGAGATTACAATTCTGCGGTAGAAAAAGTAAGATCCGCAATTATTTTAGTCAAAGATCATCAAGATTTTTTTAATCTTGAGAAAGAATTAATAGATTTTTACGAGTTAAATCAGAAAGTTCAGCAAGAACTACAACATCACAAATGGATATATGAAAGGCGTTTCAACAATCTTATAAAAGAAAAACTGAATGAAGGGAATCTTGAGAATTTTTCTAAATTATTAGCATTGTTAAAAAATGAAGTTGATCAAAATTTAGAAAAATATAATCTTGAAGATATTTGCTTGAATATCAATAAATATTTCAAATATATAAAGAGATTATATGAAATTTTGAGCTGTTATAAAGTACTAAATTATCATGATGCGACTGAAAAAATCTTTAATTTCGTAAAAGATGTGAAAACTGAGAATTTTCCGAATTTAAAGCTTTTAATTTCATCAGTTTATCAAAATTTGTTGAATTATAGATTATCTCAGTATTCTAAAGAATTTGACAAGGTATCGATTTCAACCCTTTCAAAAAATATGGCAATAAATCAGGAAAGATTATTAGAATTTATAAATATAATAAAAAAACAACCAAAAAGTCCTGTAAAGGGATATCTTTCTGAAACACAAGAAGTATACTTCAAAACGCCAACATATTAACTCTTGTTTACCTGAGATTAATTTTATTCTTCATCATCTTTATCATCGTCTTCCTTTGGCTTCTTCGAACAGGAATTTAGATGTCTTCCTAATCTCTGGAATTCTTTTCCACAATATGGACAAACCTGTTTCTCTGTTGTACCTTTATTGCTAGATCCAGATGCTTTAGTAGACCTTTTCTTTTTCTTTTTCTTATCTGGGAGAATGTCTTCAATACTGGCATCATCAGGAGCAAGTTCACAATCTGGAATGTGAGAAGCAAGGTCACTGTAAATTTCCCCACAGAATGGGCATTCAACTTCAGGAAATTCTTCACTATCTTCCAAATCTGCTTTTCCTGCCTTCCTTTTCTCAAATTTCAATGGAGTCTCTTCATCAAGTTCCTCAAATTCATCAATCGACAAATCAATTCCCTCATCTCTGCTGATCGCAGCAATTTCAAATTCTTCTAATTCAATTTGACGTTCCTTTATTTTTTGTTCTGCAATTTTTTGACTTTCCTCATAAACATCTGAAAATCTGCGGTTGTTTTTAACAGGATCATATAAACTGCATACCTGGCATACATAAGCGCGCGATCCTAAAACTAAATCTCTAGCAGGACAATAACATAATGCTTGTAAACTATTACCAATATCCCCTTTAGGTTCAAGGGATTTACAAACAATTTTTCTTGAATATTTAATTTTTTGCTTTCGTCTCGGGATATTAAATCACCAAAAGAAGTAAGTAAAATAGTAAATCCTAAAATATATTTTTTATGAATATTTAATAGAGAATTATAAATCTTTAGCAAATAGAATCTATCCTAGAAGTTATATCGTATTTGCTTTAAATCTTTGATTATTTTATCTTTTAATTTTGTGTTTTCGAGGTTAGGCAGTATTTCCTCAGTAACATCTCTTAATTCTACTATTCTTTGAATCAGTAATTCTGGTTTATTCCAAAACGAAGTCCTTAAAGGATGCATTTTCAAAAGTGCTTTATTATAATCTTCAATAGCTGCTCTGTAAAACAGACAAGTATTATCTAATTTATTTAATCTTGATTGATAGACTGAGCCAATTTTATTGAAGCACATTCCGGCTCCTGCGAAATCGCCAACCTTTTCAAAATCTACAGCCGCTTCCTGAATTTTGTTTAGAGCATTTTCTAGAACGTCTTTATCGCCTTGTTTTAAAAGTAAATATCCAAAAATATAATTAGCAACGCCCACATAGAACAAATTTTTATTCTTTTTAGCAAGTTTGAACAAATCTTCGGCAAATTCTCTTGCAAAAACTAAATGATCGTTGGTAATACATTTCTGTGAGATTGTTCTTAATAAATCCATTATCCTTTCAATATCTTTCAATTTTTTATACTTATCTATTCCTTGTCTAAATTTCTCGATTCCAGTAAATGCATCTCTATTATCAAATGCTTGATTACCCTCATAAATTAACTGTTCGGCTTCTTCTTTGATTTGCATATCTTTTTGTTTTTGTTCTAACTTAAAATCCCCCAATCCAAAATTCTCCACTTTAAATGTGATATCTTCGTTCATTGGAATTTCTGTTAAAAGGCTTTCGTGTGTGTCCCTATTGATTTTCGAGGAGTATTCTATCTGGGCATTTAAATCTCCCTCTGAATTTTTAATTTCTCCATAAGCTGATTGTAATGGTCTTCCTTCAGTGGCTAAAGCAGATAACTCCGATAATACATTAGCAAAAAAGAACTTGTTCAATCCATCTACAGTATAATAAACTTTATGATAATTATCTTTATATTCGGAATTATTAGTATCCATGGTAATGTCAGTAATCCTGTAAATTTCAAAACCAGTATCATATTTTGTAGTAATGAACTCGGAATCTTCAGCTTTTTCATGCGTTTTTTTTCCTAATAATGTATGATCAAATACCAAACCTATACCATCTTCATGAGTTTGAAAAAAAACTTGATTTCTTAAATCGATATCTGAAAAAAATAACCCTAAACCAGGATGAGAATGAAACCATCCCACAACATAATGGCCTTTATTTTCACTATATAATTTATCATCTATTTCGGATATAAATGTGTAATGTCTCTTATCTAATACAACATCAGTTTCATGCCCAAACGTTAATGCTTCTGCGTCAAGAACATAAACAAGATCATCATCAGTATATCCAATTAATACTCCATATATTTCTTTCCAATTTTCAGGAGGGATTGATCTATTCGCATACCGACTAGCATATAGAATTATAGTCTTATATGCCTCTGCTTTAATGACAACAGGTTTCTCAAATTTTTTTTCTTGCTGCTCCTCAAAAAGCTCTTTTTCTTCTGAATGTTTTTCTAAATTACCTTTATCTGTCTCTTTATGGTTATCCGGAGTTTTAGATTCTTCGGCCATTTTAGAAAATATTATTTATATGATTTTTAATAATTTTATTCTACCAAATTAATAAGGCTCTACTTAATTAAAATTATGTATAATTAGGAGTTAAGCAGTATTTCATTCCCTCATTTATTTTACCATAGATCCCATAAACCTTCTTTTAATATCTTCTGGGCTCAGTGGGATATTTTCTACCTTTGCATTTCCTGGTAACACATTTATTTTTATAAAGTGACAACCTCGCCCTAAATTTTTCAGAGTAGGTATTATCTCTTCTTCATTAGTAATAACACTTACCGAATCAAATCCAGATCCTCTCGCTATGACGTCTAATTTCGTTTTATTACTTGTGTATGTTTTTTGATCTCCTGTTGATCCATAAGAACCATTATCGATGACGATTAGTGTCAAATTTTCAGGATGATTATTAGCAATGGTACTCAAACTACCTAAGTTCATTAATAATGACCCATCTCCATCAATACACCATACAGCTTTTTCGGGTTTTGAAATCGCGATTCCAAATGCGATGGAAGAAGCAAGACCCATCGAACCTAACATATAGAAATTTTTATCACGGTCTTTTATATTATATAATTCCCTTGAAGGGGCTCCGATATTGCATATAATTAATTCCTTTTCTAATACTTCTACAATTCTTTTTATCGCGTTAAATCTCTTCATTTTGTTCCCCATAATGTTCTTTTAAGTAAAACTGCTGTAGGCATTTCTGTAGATGCGCTCATCTCCACAGCATCGTTTATATACCTAATTTCTTCTTTGGATTTTACTATGAATTTTTCAATATTTAATATATCCAGAAGTTTAGGAGTAAGTTTCCCCATAGGAATTTGTGCTGCGATTTTTTCTCCTTCAGCACCTCTATGACTCATTATAAATACAATCGGAATTTTAAAAAGATGAAGAAGAGATTTGATAGCATTAACAGAATTTCCTAAACCTGAGTTTTGCATCAATATTGCCGGAAATTTACCTCCTAAATATGCACCAGCTCCAATTCCTACACCCTCTTCTTCTCTAGTAACTGGAATATGCATAATTTCATTCTTCTCTTCAATTTTTTTTAACAAATCCTTGAGCATTATACAAGGTAAGGAAAGAATGAGATTTATTCTGGAGTTCATAATTACTTCATATATTTTACTATCTATACTCATGATCCTCCTCTCAAAGAAGTTCTTATTTTTCTTTGTAGAATTATTTGAGTAATTTTATTTATTAAACTTTAATTAAATTTATTAAACAATTATCTGTCATTGTTTAGATCCATAAAGGTGATAATAATAGTGATTGAATTAGTGGCATCGATTTATATTATTGTAATTGGTCTCGCAATGTTAAGTATGTGGCTATTTTTATTGGGAAAGAGGGAAGTTCCTGAATTATCTACTAAACCGACACAAATATATTTCCATTTAATTGCTGAATTATTAACGTCTGTATTACTTATAATTGGTGGAATTGGACTGATAATGAACCAACCATGGGGTTTAGCTCTATTTTTCATCTCAATAGGGATGGCAATTTATTCTACTATTAACGCAGCAGGATTCTATGGGCAATTAAAAGATTGGCCAATGTTCATTATATTAATAGCATTTTCTATAATTTCCTTAATATTTGCAATTCTAATTCTTTTAATTGGATTTCAAATATTATAAGCGACCTTATATTATTTTGTTCTCCTTAAAATATTGAATTTCCTTAACGTTATAACCTAAAGATTTTAGAATATCTATTGTATCTTGACCAATCTGGGGTGCAAATCGTCTAATCTTTAAAGCTGTTCTAGAGTATTTAATTGGGGATGCGACATTCCGAATTTTACCCAACTTGGGATGTTCCATCTCTACAATCATGTTTCGAGCTTTTAATTGTGGATCTTGAAGAGCTTCC
>JBHLOF010000015.1:25436-51731 GCA_048940805.1 Promethearchaeota archaeon | reverse complement strand
TTATTCAAGTCTAAATCCTTTAAAAAGTTTCAATAGGAAGAGTATTTCTTCAGAACTCGCAATTAATCTTCTTAAATTGTAAGGAAAATCATCTAAGGTAACTTCTTTCCCTTCTGATATAAGACTAATCATAATTTTAATTATTTCTTTATATTTTTTAACAGCGCTACTTTCTGAATTAATTTCCGAAATAACTTTCCAAGCTTTATCTAATTTCCCATTTAATATTAATGAAATCGAAGCTAATACATAACTAAGTATAACGTGAGAAGTGCTTATTTTTTTTAAATTAGCTGCCCGGTAATAATATCGATATAGATTATTGACCATCTCCCTTAACAAAAAATCTTTTGCTGTTTCGAGTTGCTCATAGAATTTTATACTCTCCAAAATAAGTGTTGCAGCTGTAAAGAATTTCTTGTTTTTTATTTCCTCTTCAGCGATCTTATTTAAGCCCCTTATTATTTGATTGAAAATACCATATCTATCAAATTCCAATTGTCCTTCTATAGCGACGTCGTACGCGTTTAAATAACTTTCTGTAGATTCATTAATGCTTCCTATTTTCCAATAATCATCACCTGCCTTTATAAAGTGCTTGTAGGATAAATCCATATTATTAAGCTCTTTAAAAATATTAGCACCATCGAAAAAGTTCATTGCGGCTTGATTAAAATCTTCAACTTTAGTAGAAAAATTTCCAGCTAAAATAAAGCAGGAGGCGCATTCAATCAAATTATTTTCAATTTCTTGATAACATAGTCCTGCACCCCGATAATATCTTGCAATCTTGTGGTAATTCTCGGGTTTTTTTTCAAGACTTTCAGCAAGATCTATATAAGCTCCCGCCTCTTTCTTTGAAAAATTGATATAGTTATCCTCTTCATCCAAAATCTTATATAGATTCTTTAATATCTGGTATATTTGGGCTAACGCTAGATTCTCATTGTTTTCTTCTAATTTCGTAGCTAAGTTTGAGAAGAATTCAACTCCTTCAAGAATAATGTCTTGAGCCCGACTATAATCATCTATTTCTTCATAACAAGTACCAATTTGCCTATAAGAGAATGAAAGCATATCATAATAATGATGAATCTTCGAAATTTCTATGACTCTTGCGTAATATTTTATAGAATTTTTAAAATCTGATAGTTTTAAGTATAATTCAGCAATATTCTGGTAATTTTGAGCAAGTTTCCTTGTTTCATTAAAATCTTTTAAGAGAGAACTCTCTTGTTTCAAAAACATTATACTATTAAAGAGATTCTTTTTTTCTGAAATTGCATCTTGAAATTTTTCTATAGAAATTTCGGAAATTCTAAGATATAATTCCGCAATTTCATGAAGTTTTGCTTGTAATTTATAGTCAACAATTTGTTTTTTATAAAGTTCAATAATCCTTTCATATAACTTTAGTGCTTCAGAAAAATCAAGATCCTCTATTATCATAGCCGCAGCATATAAAAATTCACCAGCTTCAAAAAATTCACCCGATTGTGCAATTTCATCAGAGAAGTTTATTGATGATGAAATTATATCTTGTATTGATTCAGTTCTCTTCACGGGATCATCAATTTCTCTAATTCTTACTTCACAGGCCCTGATCTTCTCCAAAAACTCCGTGTAATCTATGAATTCTTCCTCTTCGATAATCTTATGATCTCCTCAGATTACAAATGACAACTATGTATTGAAATTAAATAGATAATAAAAAATTTGTTTTTCTCCTATTTCACATTAGAATGAATGCTTACAATCGGAATCTATGAGAAATTATAATAATTTATTAACATTTCTAAGGAAAACTGAAAATACATATATGTCTATTAGAAGAGATTTTTACAAAGTATAAACAAATGCTTTAATAGACGAAATTTGTCCAAAATAAGTAAATTAAAATACGTCGCAGAGGTGGTATACATGGATCCAAAAATGAAAGAAATGCTGGAAAATATGCTTAACACATCGGAAGAAGAAAGAATTGAATTGGCTCGTAAACGCACGCAGGAAATGATAAAATTACCTAAGGAACAATTAGCTAAGCAAATTGAAGGTACAATACACGCATTTAACAGTTTAAACGATGAAGATATGAAAACTTTAGTGAGAGCGAGTGTAATAGCAGTTGATGAGCTACCCCCCGAAGTAAAAAGTACAATCTATTCAGCTCGAGCTTTAGCTGGACTTTCTGTACCTGAAGGAATGAACTATAGGATTTTAGCTACGGGAGCCAAAGAAACACTAAATATTTCGGAAGAAAGTTATGAATTTTTTAGAACGGAATTTAAAAAAGCGTGTGATGCATATAACATTCCATTTCCCGAATTTCTTAAAACTGCGGAGGTAACTTCAGTTCTTTGATGTTACATCCCTTTTTTTTTAAGAAAAATTTCATGACATTTCAATAAATAATAAATAAATTGTTATTAAATTTTCACTTTCCTTATTTATTTGTTTCCCAATTTCGAGTACTTCCTATAGCTTGCTTAGTATATAAATTAAGAATCCATTAAGGATTTGAAAAGCATGTTTTTCTTCTGAAATATGATCATTCCCTTTTTCGAATTGAACTACTAATTGGATTGCCTCTTCTTCTTTCCCTTCGTTTAGGAGTCGCCACTCTCGCTCTATTTCCTCCAGTACTGATTTATTCATTATTATTTACTCGTTTTAATCCCTCATGTAATGAATCAGAAACCATTAGCTTCAACATTAACAAATTAAATATACTTTGGTGTCAAAAAATTTAAAACTTATATACATAAAGGTAAAATAATTTGTCTAAGATTTTAATTTTAAGATTAACTGGGATATATAAGATGTAAAAAACTAGAGAGGTTTTGATATGGGAGATGTAAATAATTTATGGATAAAAAGAATTTATGAAAAATGTAGTGGATGCAGAAGATGTGAGATTGCATGCTCTCTACATCATGAAGGGAAAATTTGGCCAGAAGCTTCAAGGGTTAGAATTTTCATGTTTGTTCCAGGCGTTGAAATACCTCATCTCTGCTTTCAATGTGATGATTACCCTTGTGTTGAGGAATGTCCCGAGGAAGCTTTATCAGTAGATGATCAAACTGGGGCAGTCATAACTGACAAATCGAAATGTACCGCATGCGGAATATGTATTAATACCTGTCCAGGAAAGGTACCACATCTCCATCCTCAAGATGATCATATAGTAATTTGTGATTTATGCGGCGGAAAGCCGAAATGTACAGCTGCTTGCCAAGAGGGTAAATGGGATGCTCTTGTTCTCTTAGAGAGTCAAGATATAGAAACAGAAAAAATCCCCACCAAAACCCCTAAAGAAATCGCACATGAAACTGCCACTAAAATATTAGGGGAAAAAGCAACTGAAGAGGTGTATGAATGGTGAATGGGTATGCGGGAAAATTTCTGGAAATAGATCTCACAAACAATACAGTTGAAGAAATTATATTTTCAGATAAAATTCTTCAAGATTACATTGGAGGAAGGGGATTAGGAGTAAAAATATTGTGGGATAGGCTTGGAAATAAGTGGGAAACGATTGATCCTCTAGGGCCTGAAAATATTTTACTCATGCTTACTGGTCCTTTTACAGGATATTTTCTTGGTGCTAGAATTTGTGTAACTGGTAAATCACCTCAAGGTAATGGAATTATAGGTTCTACTGTTGCGGGAGAGTTTAGTATGGAATTGAAATGTGCAGGTTATGACGGAATAATATTTACTGGAAAGGCTGAAAAGCCGAGTTATGTATTTATTTGTGATGATCACATAGAAATTAAAGATGCTTCACATATATGGGGTAAAACTAGCAGAGAATCTATGCGTGTTCTGATAAAGGATTCGATTAATGATATCAAAAAAATAAATCCTAATTATGGGGAATTTAAGGAACCTTCTGTTCTCTATATTGGTCCTGCTGGAGAAAACAAATCCAGAGTAGCTGCTGTTGCAGCAAAATATACACATGCCGCGGGTTATGGAGGATACGGAGGAGTAATGGGATCTAAAAACTTGAAAGCTGTGGTTGTCAAAGGTTTTGGAGCCCTACCAGAGGTTTTCGATCAGGATAAAATGCTCGAGCTAATCCAGCAATTTTCAAATAGTGTTTTTGCAATAGAATTTTTTAGACGTTGGGGTACAGGATCGGGAGGATACACTTTTGGAGCTGACTCAAGTTCAGAGCCAGTTAGAAATTGGCAGGAAGAATGGCATAATGAGCAAGGTTATAGAGGTGAAGAATTTGATAAACTTTGGATAAAAAAATACTGGGGAGATTACGGTTGTCCAGTTACATGTCTAAAGTTGGCGGTGTTAAGAGATGGAAAATATGAGGGAGCTATCTGTGATAATCCTGATTACGAGCTCGAGGCATTCCTGGGGCCAAATTTGGGTATTTTTTCACCAGAACAGAATATCTATTTATCTTATATAATAGAAGAATTAGGATTTTGTGGTATTCAAGGTGGAGCAATTTTGGGTTTTACAGGGGAATTGTTCCAAAGAGGTATCATTACAAAAGAAGACTTAGGTGGAATTAATCTTGAATGGGGAAATGCTGATGCATTCGCAGAATTAGCGAGAAAAATAGCTTATAGAGAAGGTATTGGGGATATATTAGCAGAAGGTATATATCGGGCGGCTTTGAAGCTTGAAGAAATGAAAAAAACAGAAGTTCTCAAATATGCAATTCATCTTAAAGGCATGGCAATCGGAGCTCACGGTCTTAGGAGTGGTAAAGACATGGTCACAACAACGCCTATTGGATATAGTGTATCAGTTCAAGCAGGAGACCATACCTCATCAGCAGCTCTTCCTATTGATGGGCGTGGAAGTGAGTTACGTTCCATTATGAGTGATTCTGGAGTATATTGCAACTTTACCACCTTTACCCTCGCTTTTGCTCAAATTGCTGATTTCTATTTTGCAGTAACCGGTTGGGAATTAACAAAAGAAAATTGGTTCAGTGAAAAAGGATTAAGGATTTTACAATTACAGAGAGCTGTTTCATTGCTTGGAGGACCTGATGCTGTATGGAGATCAAAGCAAGATGATACTTTACCGTCTAGATTTTGGGAACCGCTCCCATCGGGACCGCATAAAGGGGAATCACTAGATAAAGAGGCATTTGAAAAATTGAAAGCCGAATATTACGCGATAGTGGGATGGAATGAGGAAGGCGTACCCACCTCTGAAATATTACAAAAGCTGGAGTTAAAAGATGTTGAATCGAAGCTTAAAAAAGAACTCCTTTTATAAATTTTAATTCAACGTCTGATTTCAATGACAATTCCAAGAAAAAATGTTATTCAAAGTTCAGGTTCTTTAACTCCAAATGGTAAGGTCTCATTAAGATAGGATAGGATTATTCCTAATTCAGGTTCTTTAAGCTCAAAATTTATGAGGTCAATAACAGTTTTCACGGTAAGTATATCATCTAAATATGAAATCCTCAAATCATCGATATCCGCATCAAGGACAAGAATTTTATCTTTTCCTTTAGTATTATTCCAAGGATACCAATAAGGTAATCCCTCTTCATTTGGGTTTCCCGTTCTTGTAAAATTGGCTAGATATTTCATACACAAATCCGTTAATTTTTCCCGACCATGTCGGTTACGCTTAGTGTGGGTTTTTCCAATTAGCATAAATATTGAACTATTACCCATCCCTAAAAAGAAAGGGATTTCTGCAGCATGATGAGCGCCCAAGTTTCTGCCCATCTCTTTAGGCAGAACACTCAAATCATCTTTATCGGGGCTTCCCCAATCAAATCGGTAAGCATAAATAGGTATACTAGTCTTTGAAAACATCTTAGATACTAAGGAATCAAGACCACTCACGCGCCATAGTAGGGATCTATAACCCCAAACTAAATCATATTCTCTTGTATTCTTGGGAGGATCTTTTCTAAAATTACCAAAAAGCTTCAATTCATCTTTCGTGCAACCGATAATTAGTGGTACCTTATTCGCCCAATTTCCAGACGAAAATATCTTATACCCTTCTTTTGGTATTACTACACCATCAGTGAAGACAGTACGCCATTCAGCCATTCCAAAATCCATTCTGGGTATATATTTCGAAATTTTAAATGCAGATTTTGAGCGAAGAAACTCATTAACCTCTTTTCCCGATAATTTATCTATGACTTTTCTTGCCTCTACTTGATTCTTTGCTTTATGATCCTTGATGAGGAGATCGATAAGAAGATCGGTACTTTGAGACTCTGCCATGTTAGTACTAGAAATCAGAGATAATCCGCTTTCAGCTATAGCATGATGGAAGAGCCCTTTTGCGAGTGGGGAAATAAGGAGTGAAAGAACATTAAATGCACCACCAGATTCCCCTGCTATTGTAACATTTTTAGGATCCCCTCCAAATGCTTCTATATTATCTCTTACCCATTCTAAGGCTTTTATTAGATCAAGAGTGCCAAAGTTTCCACTTTTATCTTCAGGAGAACCATTACTTGTCACCGCAGGATGTATAAACCAACCCATTGCTCCAAGACGGTAATTCAATGAGATATATAATAAGTTAGATTTCTCAACGACCGCATTGCCATAATAACCAACCTCCGCAGATGACCCAATTGAATTTCCTCCTCCATGGATATAAAAATAAACGGGTAACATACTCTCTGGTGTTCTGGGACGCCAAATATTAAGATAAAGGCAATCTTCTGAGCCAATGGGACCTAAAAAAGGCATATATTGAGCTGCAGAATTACCAAATTTTCTTGTTTTGCGAGTTCCGATCCATGGGATAGGATCTAGTGGCGCTTTCCAACGATGAGGACCAATTGGAGGATCTGCATACGGAATCCCCTTCCAACACCAAGACCCTTTATCTAAAAAACCAGATACTAAACCATACTTCGTTTGTACAATAGCATCATCATTCCATGAACCAAGTTTAAAAGTGGTATTAGATGGCTCTAACGCACGAAAATGAGCAAATAAGGGAGATACCTTCCTTTTAATCAAATTGACTAATCTAATAAAAGGAGAAAACAAATAAGCTAACTTTATTATTAAACTCATGATTTCAGATTAGAAACATTATTAAAAGCTTTTATGAAATTTTTGCTAGTGATCGCGCGAATTCGATTAGCCAAGAATTAGGAATGGTGCTTGAATCTATTCAAGCACTCGTTCTCGTTCTATTATTGGATTAGCTCTCTTTAACTAGTTTGTTAAGAATCTTACCTTGTATTGCAGAAGTTAACGCGTTTTACTGATGCTATACGAAAGAATTCGGAAATCTGGCAAGCTTTAGTAAATTCGGTCAAAAGGAGTGAGATGTTGGAACTTGATAAGCCCCCCGCAATTAAACCGTGATCAATGAGATTTGCAATCACTAAAATTTTACATTAACTATACTATTAAAATTACCCAAGACGAATACTACTTATAAAATAATTATAAATATGATCTAAACAGTGATCTGGAAAGACACTTAGAGTGACTCTTCCTTTTTACTCCACGTTAAACCTCCAATCACCATATAAATAAAACCTAAAATAGCAAAAAATATACCTATATTCATATAACATATCACCGCTCCCCCAAAAGACACAATTACATCGCAAAAAATATATAAAAAGAAGGCTACACACAACATAATGATTCCTATTCCTACTAGCCAAGCTCCTAGATTCTTCTTTCCGATTATATCCACTTCTTTTTAAGTTTTTTTCACATAAAGAAAATTTCTAAATATTTGCGTTAATAAAAAAATATTACTAATTATTCAGAACTTTTGAGCTTATAGTCAAGTCAGAAAAACGTTTACGCTTCACTAACCTCTTAAAACCACAACTATGGTGTCAATAATCTCATATATTTCACTAGCATTTCACCACTCTCCTTCGTCAGAGTTGGAGCAACTAGGTTATATCGCATTCCATCGATCCATACTCTAACTAGCAGCGTAAAATCTCCATATTTCTCCTTAAACACCTCACATCCACCAGAGTTCGCCATTTCGTCAACAATTACAGGCCAACTATTGATCTCGAGGGCTGATTTATATTCAGAAGTCTCAGCCTCCGATCTTAGTTCATTATATGTTGGCGTTAATTCTGATGGTGTTATCTGAATTACTAACTCAGCAGTCTTGTAATCCTTATTACCTTCAGCACTATAGACAACTATTGCTATGAAAGGACTATCTTTTAGATATATAATGGTAAGTTCAATATTGGTAGGCAATTCAGATGGTAAATAGATTGACATATTATTTTTATTAGCAAAATCGACCATTTCATTCAATGACACTTCCCTAGAAGTTCCGTAAAAATCAGGAGGTTCATGTATAATGCTTGGTTCCCTTATATTCAGGGTCCATGATGTTACAATTACCAACGTGACTATACCCACCAACGATTTCATAATAGATTTATCTCGTCTTCTCGTTATTAACCTCCTCCCCATGCATAAAATTCCTAATCAGAAACCTCAGTTAGATAATAAGGATAATCTGCTCTTGGTTCATGGCCAAACCACAAATATCAGATTCAATTCTCTTTTATCACCAACGTAGTTCACTAAAATGGCTACCACCGATTTGTGTTTGGGTTGTTAGAGTCTAATCCCTCATAGTAGTAACCGGCATAGTATCGAGTACTTGGGGCAGCACGAACATTTACGACGGGTAATAATATAAATGATGATACCGCAAGGCATATGACTAAGTATTTTGCATCTAGTGCAATGCTTTTCTTTATAATACTGATTTCACCCTATAATTTTTCTTCTTTTTGTATTATACATTTCTGTAAAATTTAAGTCAAAAGAAAAAAAAGACACACATATATATAAACTTTAAGTCTCGTATAACGATATTTAATGTTGTGAAACCCTGGATATTGAAAAATAGTTCAAGTAACTTATATGTTAAATAAATTCTACTTTAACTATTATGTGAAGATTACATGAGACAAATATAAGTTAAAAAATAATTATAAATATGATCAAGATAATTATATTATTAAATTAAAAAATTGGTAGGTGATAGTTATAAGACAAATAAACGACTTGTTGGATACTGGTCTCTACGAGACATTCACTCCCGATAGAGAAATGTTGGTTGCTGATCTTCTGAAAGAATTGAATCTGGAAGATAAATACTTCGGAATTCTTGTAAATGGAAAGAAGGCAGAGCCGAATACGAAAATTAAGGAAACTGATGAAATAGTCATCTTACCTCATATCGCGGGAGGATAATCCCTAAATCCCAATTTTTTTATTCTCTTCTTTTTTATATAACTCTTTTAACTCGATCTTAAGTAGCTCTTTATCTGATTATGTTCTCACCATCATTTTGAAATTCATTCGTAAAGTTAACAATAGTTCTAAAAAATATTTTTAATAGACCTGATCTTATGATTATTAGATAAAAATCAAATTAGAAATGATGAAGTTATGTTTGAATCCTATTACTTTAAAGAAGCATCAAACATAGATCTAGGTAATCTCGATTGTTTATTTTATTTAAATAAAATACTCATAAGAACCAATAAAACTTGTATTTATTAAGAATTATGGATGAGATGCAACTGAAAAATAAAATAATTGCAAATATTCAGGCTGTAGGTCTTAATTCACATACTATGGAAATGGTACTTACCTATTTTTCTTCCCTGTATCAGTCGAGGTTACTGGAAGAGTTTGCTGACCTATTAATAGAAATATTAGAGCCCGATGCTGAATTATTTTGTAATCAATTTTATCCTCAGATCAGAAAAGAACTAATCAAAAAATATTCTGAGGAAGAAGTATGTAGAATAGAAAAGGAGTTGGTAATACAGGGATTTCTAGCTCATGAGATTGATGAACATATCATAAGTGATTTTGTCGGAGAAGTCATAATAGTAGGCATAACCTACATTAGAATCATTCTTAAAGGTCATGGGTTTATTACTAATTATAGGATGCTCTGCCCTTTTTCTAAATTTAAGGTGAAGGAAACGTCGAGTGCGTCATATCCATTATTAGCGACTAGCTCGGGTAGATGGGGTGCCTTGGGTGAAAAAATTAGGGATAAAATAAGTCATCCAAAACTGAAAAATCTTTATGATATATTAGGAGAAATTATAATGCAACAACAGAATGAGACCAAAAAAATCCCTCTTCCCGTGTTATGTAACCTTCCAATTAATAATCCCTATGGTATAAAGAAAAGATCGAATAGCTTAGAATTTTGGATGAATTTCAGGCATAGATTTGTATGGCAAAAACTAAATTTTTCCATTAGTCATGCTAGATTGAGGGGGGAATCGTCAAAAGACTATAAAAAACGTAAAGAAGAGTTTTTCAACTCAACTATGTTTTTTCTTAAGAAATAATTTAGTTTGTTGGGGGATATTAAATTTACACAACCTATTTTAACTCAATCTTAAGTAGTCTCTTATTTTTTAATTCACCCTTTTAATCAGACTATTTTGTCTCAATTTTAATTTTAACATTCTAATGTCATAAATTTCTGAGCTATCAATATTTCTTTATTGAATATTTTCTTAATCGCGTCGATATTAATCTCTTTTTTGTATCTTTGATTTATGTGGACTAAAACTAATTTTTCGCAATCAGCGTCTTTCGCTATTATAATAATATTAAAATTTGTCGAGTTTTCTCTATATAATTATAAAAATAAAAATTGGAAGAAATTACCTATTAATTATGTTGTGTAGAGTAACCTGTTTCTTTTACTCTTTCATATTCTTTAGCGAACTCATAATTTTTAATAGTATATGTTAAAAACATTCCACAACGAGAGTTATTTATATATTGTACCTTTAGTTGTTCTATCTGAACAAATTGTTTTGAATACATTAAGATTTAAAAGAGTAAATTTTATTGTATATCAGGACTTTCCGTTAAGAATATATACAAATAGCGATTTGGCTCAAAATCATATAGGAGTTAATATGTTAATTAGAGAAGCCGGTATCATCTTTAATGGTATGCCTTTAATTTTTACTAGTTATCACAGAGCGAGTAAGGAAAAGACAAATTTAATTTGTTTAAGTGGAACTATGAGTGGACTTTTAACCTTTGCAGAATGCTTGATGACACCAATAGAGTATTTTGAAACCAGTAAATATACCATAATTTTCCACAAAGGTAACATACAAGATTATTATGAGAAGATACATGAAATTCACTCATTTCTAGTAATTGATAAAGATGATAGACTCGAAAAATATCTAAATCGAACTATTAAACCTCTTTTAGATAAATTACTTAAAAGATTCATTTCAGAGTATAATGGATGTAAAATGAATGATGTGACAAGATTTGAGCAATTTAAAAAAACAATAGATAAGATATTTGGAACAGGTACTATGACATTGGAAGAAAAAGTTGCTTCTCTTCTAACATAATTATTATCCCTTTATTTCGTTTTTTTTTTACTTTAACTCAATTTTTAATAAATCTTCTGCCAATATGGTGTTAGGAAAGATTTCTTTGGCTTCCTCAAGGAGTTTTAATGCATCTTCTTGATATCTCGTCGAAATATGTGTAAGAACTAATCTTTTAGCATTCATTTCCTTGGCATCCATCGCCGCATCAGAAGCAGTTGAATGTTTTTTCTCTTTTGCAACTTCAGCTAATTTATTAGCGAATGTTGCTTCATGAATAAGTATATCGGAGTTAATACCCAAATTTATCAATGATGAACTCGGGCTTAAGTCTCCAGAGTAAGTTATCTTTCTACCAGGTTTCTTAGGTCCCACAATTCCTTCCTTATTAGGGTCAATTTCTTTCCCATTAAATTCAATTATTTTTCCTTCTTGTAATTTGCTCCACAGATGGCTCTCTGGGATACCTAATTCTCTTACTTTTTCGGGATTAAATTTACCAGGACGAGGCTTCTCAATAAAGGCATAGGCGTATGTTATGATAGAGTGATCCACCAACGCATATTTCATAAAGAAATATTTGGTATCCAGGATTGTCATATCACTTATTTCGCGCTTTCCTATAGGTATCTCTGAGTCCAGTCCCTCGAATTCAATTATTTCGTTAGTTGTATGGTCAATTTCTATAATTTTTATGGGATATTTAGCGTTTAATCCAAGAATTTTTCTATGAATATAAAGGTATAAAAATAGGTTTCGAGGGCCAAAAACAGTTAAAGGAGCGGTTCGTTCATTTAAACTTAGACGAAATAAGAATCCAGGAAGTCCAATTATATGATCTCCATGGAAATGGCTAATAAAAATCAACAAGGGTTTATTGAATTTTAAACCCGCCTCGGCAAACCTACGCTGAAAGTCTTCACCACAGTCAAATACAATAATTTTATTACGAAATCTTAATGCGGTTGAAGAGAGATTACGGTCTCTTGTAGGTGTTGCTGCGGAACTCCCTAATATTATAAGGTCTAGACTCATTTTTTGCGAAGTTGAGCAATTTCTAATCGTTGTTCAATATTAATTTTTTCTAAATCTTGAACGATCCCTTTAAGCTCTCTTAATCTTAATGCTAATTGAGGATCGTCTTGCTGTGGAACAGAAGGTTGCATAATTTGACTATCAATTTGTCTCTGCATTTCCTCAAGTTTTTGATCTTTTAATTTCAGTTGGTTTTCTAATTGTCTATATCGTTTTTTAATTTGTACAGCTTCATTCTTTATAGTCTCGATTTCTTCTTCTTTTGTTCTTAATTGTTTCTCTAAAAACATCCCCATTTCTCTTTGCATTTTAACTTTTCCTTCTAGTTCTTTCTGTGATTCACCTGTTCCAGAGATCTCTCCTGATTTAAATTTACTAAGCTGATCTTGAAGTGACCTTATTTCTAGTTTTGCCTTATTCAATTTATTTTGTAAATCTTCTTTTAGAGTTTTTATCATTCCTGATGATCCCTTGCCCGATTCAACTGATGGAACCCCACCGCTAACAGAAACTTTAAGATTTTCAATTTCATTGTTCTTTATGTCTAATAATTCTTTAAATTCTTGGATTTGATCTTCCAATCTTTTAATTTCTCGACTTTCTCCCTTCTTATCTTCCTTCTTAGCTTTTCTCGAGAGTTTTTGCTTTAATTCCACAATTTCCAATTTGGATTTGTTCAATTGTTTTTGAAGGTCATCAATTAAATCTTTTGCCATTGACTCACCAGCATCTTTATCAGAATGAATACTTAACTCACTGATTTTTTGGTTTAATTCATTTATTTCTGATTTATAGGTTTCAATGACTACTTCGTAATCTTTCATTTTATCGTCAAATTCGTCACCCATTTTAGCTTTGGAACGCAATCGATTTATTTCTGATTTTTGTTTATTGACTTTATCTTGCAATTCTTTTACTAAGGCATTTAGTGGAGTTTGTTCTCTTAAATCTTCGACTCTTATCACCGAAGTACTTAATCTGTTTTTTAAATCTCTAATTTCTTCATCTTTTTCCTGCTGAAGTTGGACCTTTTCTTTTCTTAGATAACCTAGTCTGTTTTTTAAATCTCTAATTTCTTGATCTTTTTCCTCTAGTATCAGAGCAAATTTTGAATCTGCGATATTTTTCTTCTTTCCTTTTTTCTTATCTGATTCTTCTGGTACTAATTGTTCTAATTGGGCTATTTTAGCTTCATTTTGTTCGAGTTTGTAAAGATAATCGATAATCTCATTATCTCTTTCTGCAAGTTCGCTTTCTAGTTCTTTACTTCTGTTCTCTAGTTCTTTTATTCTATTTTCAAGTGATTCCTTGGGCATATTGAACAACCTTCTATTTATAGAAATTAAGTTATAAATACAAATATAAATTTTAAAATTTAACTCATTCTGTTTTTTAAGTACGTCCATACTATTTAAGAAATCAGAAAATCTCAATAAATATCAAAATCTTTAATTGAAAATTTATTGATTTTACGCATAATCGGGATAAGACTTAGAAAATTAAACAATATAAGTACAGATAATGTAATAAGAAATACTGCAAATGGAATGTAAATCGGAGGTAACAAGACACGACCAAAAATAACAATAGAATTGAGAATCATTCCAACACCCAGACTTATTAAAAGTGAAGGTATTATAATGAAAAGTGATTCAAAGAACAAGACTCTTTTCAATGATTTATTTTTTGCGCCTATTGCTCTCATAATTAAGAAATCTTTAGCTTTTTCTATTATTCCGCCTTTTTGGTAATTATATAAGGATAATATCGCGAGAATAGCAATCATTACGATTAAAAAAATCGGGTAAAGAGAAAGATTTGAGATGAATCTTAAATTTGTCTCAAAAACACCATCTAATCTAAGATGAGTAAAGTTTCCTCCCAACGTTGCTGTAAGATTATCAAGCTCAGGTTTTACTCCTTCATATGACCCTAGGGAAAGCTTCAACATTAGTAAATTTATTTCATCATTTTCGAGATTTAACATTGCACGAGTTTCATTTATTCCTGCATAAGCAACCCATCCTGAGTAAAAACTATCAATAACCACCCCACTAATATGAAAGGAAGTTCCATCGGGATTTAGTTTTACACTCTGTTCCATGGCATAATCAAATAAATTATAAGCCAAACCATCCCCAATCGTAATATTATCATATGAATCCTCATTCGTAAAGAACCTTCCTTCCATTTCAAAATTTTGGATTAAGCTTTCTGGATTTACACCAATAATTGGTATTATTGCTTCTCGGTCTTGCCCAACCTGCCTAAATTCTCCGATTTCATCAAAAAAATGTAATCCAAGTTGTTCTTTTGCTTCATAAAAATTAATTATCCGTTCATCAAATCCCTTAATACCTTGAATATCTTTAATATGATCGACAGTGCTTAGGTTAAATAGATATTGTGGATTTGTAAAGTTAATGTCACCGTTGCTTATTAAGATGTCTGGATTTGAAAACATCTGATACATTGAAGAATAATTGGATATGACATCTTGATGTCCGAATATCACAATATTTTCATTCTGTGCCTTGTTAATCCATTCTTCTGAGGAGGTCATTAAAACGATAGATCCTAATCCTAAGGTAAAAATTATCATCGAAATTAATGAAAACACAAGTAAATATCTTCGAAATTCACCTTTTCTTCTTAAAGTATTAAGAACGGACATTCTTACATTAATTCCAAATGAGGAAATCCATTTTGGAATAAACTGGATTTTTTTTAATGCATGAAAGTTATAAGGAATGTCTTTTGAAAATGATTTCATAATTGGTTCCCTTCCTATTTTTCTTAATCTATATCCTGTTATGAAATATATGCCAAAAAAACAAGAAATAAATAATATAGGAGTAAAAATTAAATCAATTTGAAAGCTAATTGATAAAAAGAAGCTATTCATTATTAAACTGAATAAACCGAATGAGAAAAGACCGATAATTAATCCCAAGAAGAATCCTATAAAAAAAATTATGAAAACTTCGAGGAGATAAAAACTATATAATCTCCGAGGAAGGGTTCCTAAAGCTTTCATAATCCCTATATCTCTTTTTTTATTTATAATGAGCGTCGTTGTAATGGTCACTACTATGAAAACTGCTAAAATCAAGAACAAAATCTGAATTAATGTATTGAACTGTGTATAAATATAGTTAATACTTCCTGAGAAAAACAATACATTTGAGAAGAAAGGTTTAATGAAAAAGTTCAAGCCTAATGAGGAAGTAAAATATATCAGGAATTCAGTTATCGCTATTACAAATATTATTACCATTAAATATGGGAAAGTCTGGTTTTTCTTACGATAGAAATCCTTTAATGCAAAATCAAATGAGGACATTGTATTAATTTTAAAATATTTTTATTTCTACTCATTTTCTTGATCAATAATTTTACCTTGGTCAAATTGTATTACTCTCTCTGCAAGGGTTATTAGATCATCGTCATGAGTCACAATTATGACTGTTTTCTCACTTTTTTTTAATTCTTTAAAAAGATCTCTAATGAATTGACTCGAATTTTTATCTAAATTCGCAGTTGGTTCATCAGCTAAAATGACTGGGGGATCATTAGCTAAAGCTCTTGCGATAGCAACCCTTTGTTGTTCTCCCGCAGACAATTGGAAAGGTAAATGCTCCCGCCGATCCCCGAGTCTCATATCTTTCAATAATTTAACTGCTCGTTCTCGTTGTTCTTCAAATTTCATGCCTGAGAGATTCATTGGAAACATTACATTTTCTTCAGCTGTAAGAGTACTTATAAGATTATAATTTTGGAATATGAATCCAGAATTCATTAAACGGAATAACGTTAATGATTCTTGATCCATATCTGAAATTTTAACACCTTGGTTGTATATCGCCCCGGAATTAGGAGAATCTAATCCCCCTAATAAATTTAACAGTGTAGTCTTTCCCGCCCCGCTTGGACCTTTAATTGCAAGAAATTCACCGGTCTTTACAGTTATTGATACTTTATCAACTGCTTTAACAAGGAAATCCCCAATTTCATAATTTTTAACAAGTTCTTTACCAACTATAATTAGAGCTTTCTCAAATAGCTCTTTTGCTAAATTAACTTCATCTATATCCTGATTTTCTTCTAATATATCTTCCTTCATCCCTAATTTATATCCAGATTCGACTAATTATAAGATTTGATATGAAATCAACGGTAATTATTTTATCTTGCGTAAAAGTTTTACGATGATTGCGATAATGACAAATTTTGATGTAAAGAATTAATATTGTATTTTTATAATTTATGTTTGAATTTAAAATAAGTTTAAATATTAAAGTGTCATAATAATATTTCAGAGGGAAGACTGAGAAAATTCTAAAATATCCCCTAATTTCCTAATTAAAATGGTAAGTAACTAAATTTAAACCAAAGTCTTAAACTTCCTTTTTAAGATTTTGAGTTTTTCTCATCTCCCCTCGTTCTCATTTTAATTTTTGAATCGTTTAATGAAAGGAAACTCTGTGGTTGTTAAAAAATAACATTTAAAGGATTGTTTTAATTTATTTCCACATATAGTTCTTAATGAGTATTATTTATAATTAGGAAGATTTTTATGGATTTTGAAAAATTAACTGAGCTTATTATCGAATTAGAAGTTGATGATATTGCTGATGCAGTAAAAGAGGCATTAGATGAAGGAAAGGAACCATTTGATATATTGAATTCTTTAACGAAGGGAATGGATGAAGTGGGAAGACGTTATGAAGCAAAAGAATATTATTTAACAGAACTTGTTTTAGCAGGGGAAACAATGAAAGAAGCTTTTACGGTGCTAAAACCTGCGTTGGCAGCCTCAGATAAATCCACAGATAAAGTAAAAATTATTCTCGCTACCGTGAAAGGGGATAATCACGATATTGGGAAAAATATCCTGGGCTCTTTATTATTAAGTTCTGGTTTTGAATTGTATGATTTGGGAATGGATGTAGATGAAAACACGATAGTAGAAAAAGTTGAAGAAACAAATGCTTCCATTATTGCTTTAAGTTCATTACTTACAATGACTGTAGAGCAAATTAAAGTTGTTCATGACGCCTTAATCACTGCAGGACTTCGAGACAAAGTGAAACTAATTGTTGGTGGTGCACCGTTAAATGAAGAACTCGCAAAAAAACTTGGGGCTGATGATTTTGCAGACGATGCCGTTGATGGTGTTAAGCACATTAAACAATTAGCAGGAAAAAATTAAGAGTCTAACAATTTCAATTTTAATATTTTAATTGCCATCTTGTTTTTTTTAAGTAGTCTTTTTAGGATATTTATAATTTAAAAGACCATTATTTTAACTACTTTATGGTAATTTTAAAATTAGTCTTGAAATTGATTAAAATATAAGGAGAATATTTATACCTATTAATAATCGTTAAGATCCCAAGAACCTATAAAATAAATCGTATTATAATAGATTTAATGGAGGATAAAATTATGTCTGATAGCGAAAGTAAAGAACTTGAATGTGACGAACTATTAGACACTCGAGGATTATATTGTCCAGAACCTTTATTTGAAGTAAGAAATTTGAGTGAGACTCTTGAAATCGGTCAATGCTTTAAAGTAATTGCAGATGACCCCGCTGCTGAGGAAGACCTTAAACGGTGGGCTAAAAGAACAGAAACAAAGTTACTTGAATTTCAAAAAGATGGTAACGATCTGATCTTCTATTTTAAAAAGGTTAAATAATAGAGGCGTTGAATATGAGTGTTTATTTAGATTACCAGGCAGCAAAACCAGTTGATTCAAGGGTAATCTCTGAGATGACCATTTTTTTAAATGATAAATTTGCCAATCCCTCTTCTCTTCATTGCGAGGGTGATGATGCTACAGATGCTTTACACGAATACCGACAAAAAGTTGCGGATTTCATAAACGCTCCAGAACCTGAATCAATTATTTTCACTTCTGGTGCAACTGAATCAAATAACTTAGCGATAATTGGGGTTGCTATGCGATATAAAAAGAAGGGAAATCACATTATTATTTCAGAAATTGAACATATCTCGATTTTAAATATAGCGAAGTATTTGGAAAGAGAAGGGTTTGAAGTCAGTAGAGTTCCAGTAGATCAATATGGGATTGTAAGGCTTGACAAGCTTGAACGTTTGATCACAGATAAAACTATATTAATCTCCATTGCTACAGCAAGCAATGAAGTTGGATCGATCCAACCTTTAAAAGAAATTAGTGAGATTGCAGCTAAAAATAAGATACTTTTTCATACTGATGCTGTTGCCAGTGAGGGTGTAATCCCCATTGATGTTCAGGAAATTCCTGTCGATTTGATGACCCTTTCTTCAAATGACATTTATGGCCCAAGAGGTGTAGGTGCATTATATTTGAAAAAGGGTGTAAGGGTTAATCCAATTATCATTGGCGGAGGTCAGGAAAGGGGGATGAGATCAGGTTCAGAAAATATACCAGGCATTGTAGGGTTTGGTAAAGCTGCTGAAATAATGAAAGCAGAAATTAATGATGAATCAGCTAGGTTAACAGTCTTAAGAGATAAATTAATTAAAGGGATTTTAGAAACTATTCCCAAATCACATCTTAACGGTCATCCAGAAAAGAGGCTTCCACATAATGCGCATTTTAGATTCGACTATATAGAAGGTGAATCACTAATTTTAAGCTTGAAAGATGAAAAAATAGCAGCAGCAACGGGCTCAGCATGCTCATCAAAAACGCTAGAAGCATCTCATACGTTAATTGCAATAGGATTGCTTCATGAAGAGGCTCATGGGTCATTAGTTATAACTTTGGGAAGAGGAACAAAAGAAGAAGATATAGATGAATTATTAGAAAAATTGCCAAATATTGTGAAAAGATTAAGATTATTATCCCCTTTGACTCCTCCAGATTTAATAAAAGAGTATAATGAGGTGAATGAATAAAATGAGTGATATGAAATCAACCCAATATTCGGAAAAAGTATTAGACCATTTTCGAAATCCTAGAAATATGGGAGAAATCGAAAATGCTGACGGTTTCGGCCGCGTAGGAAATCCTGTGTGCGGGGATCTCATGTTTATGTATATAAAAGTTGGTAAAAATGAAAAAAATGAGGAAATTCTTGAAGATATTAAATTCAAAACATTTGGTTGCGGTTCTGCAGTAGCTACGTCATCTATGATAACAGAAATGGCAATAGGATTAACTTTAGACGAAGCGTACAAGATTTCAAGACAAGATGTTGCTGATGAATTAGAGGGTCTCCCCCCGATAAAGATGCATTGTTCAAATCTAGCTGCGGACGCGTTAAAAGCGGCTATTGACAATTATAGAACGGGATCTGAACCAGAAGTAGAAGTTGAGACAGCATGTCAATTGGAAATTCAAATGGTTATTGGCTTTAATGAATTTTTAGGAAAAGGAACTTATAAAGAAATTCCTAAAAATTTAGAGGAATTTAAAGACAAAAGAGTTATAATCGTCGATACTGGTGATGAATCTTTGGAACTTGCATTAAAATTGACTGAGTATACAGGAAGGGTAATAGTTGCGACGACATCAAAAGAAATTCCAGGAAGGGAATTGATTGCTAAAAAATTAAAACATTCTGACGTCAAATTGCTTCAACAATCTGAAATTATTGAAGTAAAAGGAACTCTTGGGGAAGTAGAAAAAGTGGTAATTCATGATTTCGATGAAGATGAAAATTACGAACTATTTCTGGATGTTGTAATATATTCCGATTATAGAGGATAAACATTTTTTTATATTTTATTTAAATTTTCATATAAATCTAAAGCCTAGCCAACTAAAAATTCTTAGAATTAACAATTCAAAGCGAGATATTCATTGTATCAACTTCAGCCAAATTCGCATCAGGCTCATTAGAATTTAAGGAAAAACTGAAAATGTCTGATGTTAAGACTCTTTTATATTATCGAAAAAAATAAAGTAAAACTATGTATTGATATGATTAAAAACAGTGTCATAGATGTCGTAATTATTCATGAATAAACCTAAAAAATTTTTTTCCCTATTTCATAGATTCTAAGAGATAGTCGGTTATATATTTACTTTCTTTTTCTGTTTGATTTTTGTAGTTGACGTACCTAAAATTAAAAATACAGAGAGGACAGGAGGAACTTATTTCATTTGCTTCTATTTTACTAAATAGATCTTTTCCTATATTGATACAGATACTACTATCAACCCCACGTATTCCAGAACCTGCTCCGCAACATGATGCTTCCATAGGATTACTTGAAATCTCGTTAATTTCCAACCCACACTTCATTAGAAGTTCTCTAGGTTCAGAGAAAAGAGGTCCGTTCTTATACTTTCTCCCAAGTCGACAAGGGTCATGATAAGTAATTGTTTTATTTAATGGTTTTAAGCTGATTTTCCCTTGCTTTTCCAAATCATAAATTACCTCAACGATATGTTTCACATTTAACTCGAAATCATCAAAATATTTCGGATAGACCTTGTCAAAAGCATACAAACAACCACCACATGTAACTATAATATTTTTTACCCCGATTCTCTTAAATAAATCAATATTTTCTCGAAAGATTTTCTTAGCAAGATTAACATTACCAGCAGAATAGACATATTCACCACAACAAGGCTCATTTCTTAAAATCTTAAAATCGTATCCCGCATGTTTTAAAATTTCATATGGCCCACTCGCACTTTCTTTTACTCGAAAAGATGACATACAACCAAAAAAGAGTAAGGTTTCAGAGATATTATACTCAAAATTTTCTTGATTTCTATATTGTTCCGGCAACCAATCTAATCGTTCTTCTGGTTTTCCTCCAACTGAGTTATCTTGTTCAAGAATTCCTTTTATGATTTTATTATGTATTTCCAATGGAGCTTTACTTTCTTCAACTAATTTAATTTTTGAAGAATGAATAATATCTACGATTGAAATAGATTGCTGACATACTAAATCACATGAAGCGCATAAAGTACACGTATAAACGCCGAGAATTTCTTCACTTGTTACATCTTTATTATTAAAAATCTTTTCAGCAATTTTTAACCTACCGTTTGGAGATTTAAATTCTTCTTTCGTGACTTTATAAGTATCACAAACCTCTAAACATGTCATACAATCCAAACATGACTGGATCTCATCTAAAAATTTCTTGTCATTCATGTATTTAGTCCCGCGGTTAAGAAGTAATTATATTTTATAATTTTTATGATTTAAAATTATTTATCATAGTTTAATTTCATCGAAAAAAATAAAGTAAATTATTGATTAGAATTGATTATGAAAAAGACCCTAGTTTCAGACGCTACTAAAAAAGCTTATATAAATCGTTTTGAAAAAATGCAAAACTATCGAAATACCCCAGAAGGAGATGAAATGTTTCTGTCTAAAGTCACTGCTCTTTCTGAACAGATAAAGAATTTACATGTTAAAGCAAAAGTTGGGGATCTTATAATAGAAAATGATGGCCCAAAAGATTTAGGAGGATCTGGAACGATTCCAGGACCAATGCCGATGTTGTTAGCAAGTCTTGCGAATTGTTTAGAAATTACTGCTTTACTCTATTTATCAATATCAAATTTAGAAATTGATTCTCTGAAAGTAAAGGTAGAAGCATTGTATGATAAAAGAGCGTCGCTTAACCCAAAGAAAGAACCGTTCCCTGGTTTCTTTGAAATTAAATATACTTGGTATATTAGTTCTGATGAAAGTATAAAAAAAATTGATAGAGTTCTGAAACAAATTGAAGAAATATGTCCTGTTAAGGGGACTTTTAACAAACATCACGAATTTCAAAGAGAAATTCAATCTCTCAAAGAAGATTTATAGATGATAATAAACAGCTTTAAAGCTAGGGTTTTATTTTTGTAAGTAGGTAGGAAAAAGTAATTAATTAGTAATTCGGGAAATGAAAATGAAACGTGTAATAATTATTGGTGGAGTTGCTGGTGGTGCTTCGGCAGCAGCACGTTTACGACGGTTAAAGGAAGATTTTGAGATTATTATGCTAGATAAAGGTCCTTATGTTTCATTTGCAAATTGTGGACTCCCATATTATGTTGGAAATATAATTAAAGATCGCGAATCCTTAGAATTGGTGACTCCTGAGAGATTTCTTGAAAGGTTTAATATCGATGTTAGGGTACACAACGAAGTTATATCAATTGATAAGGAGAAAAAAAAAATAGAAATCATAGATCTAAAAAAAAATGAGGAATATTCTCTAGAATATGATTACCTAGTCTTAGCCACAGGTTCAAAACCAATTGTTCCACCTTTTAAAGGACTTGAGAATGTCCCGCATTTTACAGTGTGGACAATTCCAGATGCAGTAAAAATAAGGCGATATGTTGAGGAATCACATATAAATAAGGCGGTAATAGTTGGAGGGGGATTTATTGGTTTAGAGATGGCGGAAAATTTGGTAGAGAAAGGTATAAGAGTAAAAATAATCGAAATGCTAGATCAAGTTATGCCCCCCATTGATAAAGAAATGGCACAATTTATTCATCAGGAATTAATTTTGAATGGCGTTTGTCTTGTCTTAGAAGACCCAGTTGATTCTTTTGGAAGAACTGAAGATAATAACCCATTTATTAAAACTAAAAGTGGGAGAATAATTGAAACAGATCTGATTATTTTATCAATAGGGATTAGACCTCGAAGTGAATTAGCAAAAAATGCCGGTTTGGAAGTATCAAAAAAAGGTTATGTAGTAGTCAATAAAAAATTGCAAACTTCAGATTCAAATATTTATGCTGTGGGAGATGTTGTTCAAGTTCATCAACTTCAAACACAAAATCCAATTTCAATGGCTTTAGCAGGTCCAGCTAATAAACAAGGAAGAATAGTAGCAGATAACATTGCAGGGAGAAATTCAGAATATAAAGGTATTTTAGGTGCTACTGTTGTTAAAATCTTTGATATAACTGTAGCTATTGTAGGATTAACTGAAAAGCAGTTGAAAAACTTAGATTTCAAATATGATAAGATCTACATCCACCCAAACAACCATGCTGGATATTATCCAGGGGCCACTCCCATGACTTTCAAATTAATATTTGAGGTTCCTTCTGGTAAAATCTTGGGCGCTCAAATAGTTGGAGGGCAAGGAAGTGAAAAAAGGATTGATGTATTATCAACAATGATAAAAATGGGAGGCGATGTTTTTGATCTTGAGGAATTAGAATTAACCTATGCTCCGCCCTATGGCTCAGCGAAAGATCCTGTTAATATGGCTGGATTTGTTGCGGCAAATTATCTCAGACAAGATATGCCTATTTGGCACTGGCATGACTACAGTACCATTACAAATAATGGAGGACTTTTAGTAGATGTCAGAACTAAAGAGGAATTTGCTGCAAGAACCATAGATGGCTCTGTAAATATACCTATTGAGGAATTAAGAAACCGATTGGATGAACTTGCTGTAGATAAACCAATATATGTATATTGTGAAGTAGGCTATAGAAGCTATTTAGCATTAAGAATTCTTTTACAAAGCGGTTTTAAAGAAGTATATGAACTAACCGGAGGATTCAAGATATTTGAGATGGCAAACGCTACTACAGAAGAAATAATGGCTGCATGCGGGGGATCGGAGAATGTTATTGAAGAATTTGTTCATGAAAAAGCTATTGAAAGTGATGATTTTATTGAGGTCGATGCGTGTGGACTTTCATGCCCTGGTCCGTTGAATGCATTAATTAAAGGAATTGAAAAACTGCCGGAAAATAAGAAATTAAAAGTCTATGCTACAGATCCTGGATTTAAATCTAGTGTTGAGGCGTATTCTAAATTAAATCAAGCAGTAACATTATTATCTCTTGGAAAAGAAAAAGGGATGTTGGTTGCAACTTTAGAAAAAATTCAACCAATTGAGGTTATAACTCCTCCTAAAAAGAAAACTAGAAAAGAATTACGGCCTCCTGATGCTCCTCCAGTATCAAATATCAGTGCTGATGAACTTTTTGAACGAATTGGTACCGAAGATGAACCTCCACTAATGATTGATGTTCGGACACCCCAAGAATATCAAGGACCACATGGTCATATTAAAAATACGAAATTAATTCCTTTAGGAGAATTAATGAATAATCCAGATGTTATTAAGGAGTATAAGGATGAAGAAATAGTAGCAATCTGTCATTCTGGTTCTCGTTCTATGATGGCTGCTCAAATATTAGCTCAAGCAGGATTTAAAGATATTAGAAATTTAACTGGAGGTATGATGTTATGGCACAGAAAAGGTTATCCCGCAGAGCTTGAAAAAAAAAGTATGACAGAGACTTATTATTAATTAATTCTATTTCTGATTTTCTTTAAAATATAAGTAAAAAAGTTAATAACAAGGGGAAATGTTATAAATCCAACTAAATTCATATGTACGAATATTCCAATATACAAAAAAGAGGTTAAAAATTATGAAAGAAACTGCAAAAAAATTATTTACAGCCTATGTTGGTGAATCACAGGCTAGAAATCGTTATACATTCTTCTCAAAAGTCGCTAAGAAAGAAGGGTATGCCTTAATTTCTGAGATTTTTTTGGAAACAGCTAATCAAGAAAAAGAGCATGGAAGTTGGTTTTATAAAATGCTCCAAGATTTCAAAAGGGAAGGAAAATTTGAGGAAATGACAGTTCTTCCCGAGGCAATGTTTCCTACGACTCATAAAGATACAATAGAAAACCTTAAGTCTGCTATAGCAGGAGAAAACTTGGAATGGCAAACTCTATATCCCGATATAGCAAAAACTGCTGAAAATGAAGGGTATCCACACATTGCAAAAAGGGTAAACGGAATTATTAGGGCTGAAAAACACCATGCAGAAAGATACGGAAAGTTATTAAAATTAGTAGGCGATGATGCATTTTTTAAACGAGGTAAAAAGATAGTTTGGGTCTGTATGGAATGTGGCTATGAAGTTGAAATGGATGAATTACCAGAAAGTTTCAAGTGTCCTTCATGTGACCATCCAAGAGCGTATTATCGAAAGAAATGCGAAGATTTCTAAATAAAGTTTTTAATTTAAAATCAAAATTTTTAAAAATCAATATAAATGATTTAAAGAACAACAGAAATAGAATCTGTGAAGAGAGAATGAAACAAAAAGAAATTTGGAAATGTAATATTTGTGGAAAAGTAATTGAAATCCTTAATCCTGCAACTCAAGAGACCGTTTGTTGTAGCCAACCTATGGTTTTAATGGAAGAACAGACAGCTGATTGGAAAGGTGAGAAACATGTACCTAAAATCACGATTGAAGGTAATAAGGTTACTGTTGATGTGGGAATCTCAATGGGTACTCCGCATCCTATGACCAATGAACACTATATCATGTGGATTGAGCTCATCTGTAAAGGTAATTGCTATAAACGGCAGATGTTATCTCCCGGAATGGAACCAAAAGCTGTTTTTACTGTTGCAGATACAAGCGGGTTAATCGCCAGAGAATACTGCAACCTGCACGGGCTTTGGAAAGGAACAGAATAAAACAACTTCTCAACTTTTTTTTTATTTTTGAGTAATTTAACTTCATCAAATTTTAAGTGTCTAAATTTCATAACTCTTACACTGATCTTTACCAAAATAAACGATCATTATAAAAACTTACATTACTTTTAATCATTTAATAAAATAGGTATAAGGATATTTTGAGACTTTTATGTATTATAGAAAGTTAAACAATGCTGACATGTGGAAAAAAATACAGGAACTAAGAGATCTTATTAAATTAACATTTAATTTTAAAGAGAGAAGATGTTGGAACTGTGGTAAAGATCTCAATATCTATGATTTTTTAAGTGATAATATCAATTTTAGTCCAGAATATATCTTAAAATTATGGCAAACTCCAATTTTAGAATTCCACTGTTGCGATTGTTTTAGAAACCTCAAAAGTGATGAATTAAAAAAGATAGAACAAGA
>JBHLOF010000015.1:0-25336 GCA_048940805.1 Promethearchaeota archaeon | reverse complement strand
GATTTCCTTAAGAAACGAAAAAGAAAAAAACAGCAGCAATTAAAAAAAAAACTATAGCTCAAATATAGGATTTAGATTAGGTCTTCTTAATACGACTTGTTTCGTAATCCTCCTTCTTCTGCTTATGTATTTTCTGTAATTCACTTTTCATTTCTTTAACTACTACCCCTGTAAGAGGGTAAAATTTTATCCATATAATTAAGCCAATTAAAGAAGTAATCCCTGGTATTAATGTCATACAAATATTAACCCCTAAAGAAGCCAAAATAGCTCCCTGGGTTGCTACTAATCCACCCACCGCATCTATATAGATTAATCCGAAGGCAGTCATTATTGCGGGAGGAACCGCTAAAGCAACACTGATCATAGGCTTACTAAGTAATGGCCCAACTCCTGCATACAATCCTTCCCGTCTTTCTCCTGAGATCTTCCAAAAATCATAATCGATTGTATCTGCTCTCATAGGATTGTGCTGAATAAAATCTCCTACAAAACCAGCCAAAAAAATAGAAAAACCAGCCGAAACAAGTATCCAGTTCCCGGATAACCCTGCCAAAAAGGTAAAGAAGCCTCCTATTGTTAATAGCGAAAGATAAAAAGTTAAAGAAGCCTTTGTTGAGATTTTTTCTGCAATTTTTAGGATAATCGGTACTGTGATAAGCAAGCAGATTATTGGTGGAATCCAGAAAATAAGCATATTAATTCCAGGCATAGGTTCTAGAACCCAAGTTAGGTAAAATGGTAAACTTACCATCATAATATTTATAAAAAATACCGAAACGCCATCATATATCACGTATATCCTAAAAGAAGGATTTTTAAATGCCAATTTTACTGATTTTAAGAGCGGAGTTTTTTCTTCGGGAATAAGCTCACTGTGTTCATGTACATATTTAGACAATAAAAGGTAGGGAAAAATTCCAAAAATAGCTATACCCACAACTAATATTTGAAATTGTGCTATTGATTCTACACTAGGGTGTGCTAAAAATGCAACGGGGACAAAAAATCCTATTGCCATAGCAGGTATACTTATTATTGTTGCATACAATTGAATTTTCTCTCTTTCGCGTTGATTTAGTGTCATTTGAGGAAGAAGAGCAACGTGTGCTATTAACACAAGTGTAAAAAGGGTATCGTAAGCAAACTGTGTTATAAGATACCATATGAAAAGCCAAACTTGAACAGCTAGATTTCCTGTTTGTCCCCTCCAAAGATCAGGGGGGAAAAACACTAACGCAAAACATAAACTAAAAATAGGAGCCCCAAACTTGATGTAGGGAATATACCTCTGCAATTCCCCATTCTTATTAAGATATCGAGTATTTCCAATCATATTTCCGAAGATTGGGTCATTAACTACATTCCAAATCGCATAAGCTATTTGGGCAATTAAAATCCAGAAATTAAGTAGTCCCATCCATGCATAATAGAAAGATTGGATGACACCCATAACTCCTCCATAAAAAATACCAGGCATGTTAGCAAAGCCATAGGCAAGCTTCTCTTTTAAAGGAACCATCTCTGAAATACCATGCTTTGTAAAATCTGTATTCGTTTCAGTCATACTAGTCAACCTTAGTAATTATTCAATAAAAAGTGATAATATAGAAAAGAAAAAACCGCTTTTCAATCTTTTGAATTATAAATTAGGGCTCTAAAAAAAGGAATATAATTATATTTTAGTGAATTGACTTTTTGTAGCACCACAAACCGGGCAATGCCAGTCATCTGGAATCTCGAAGAAGGGTGTCCCTGGAGCTATTCCACCATCAGGATCTCCTTTTACAGGATCATAGACAAAGCCACATACCTGGCATTTATATTTCCCTCCCAATTCTTCACTTGTTTTTAAAACAGCTGGGGATATTTCGCCTTCTTTCTGCTCAACATTAATTTCTTCCCTTGGAAGCTCAAATAAATTAGGCATTGCGTGTTCATACTGCTTTAGAAGAAATCGAGAAATCACAATTCTCTGAATCTCTGATGTCCCCTCATAAATCTGAAACAATTTCGCATCTCTAAATAATTTCTCTACTGGAAATGTTCTCACATAACCATAACCGCCAAATATTTGAATTGCTTCGGTTGTAACATTCATAGCTACATCAGAAGCAAAAGCCTTAGCAATTGAGGAAGATAAGTTGCTGTCTCGTCCCTGATCACCTTCCCAAGCCGCTTTACGAGTAAGTAATCGGGCTGCTACAATATCTTTATACATATTTGCAATTTTAAATTGAATAGCTTGATAACTTGAAATTGGTCTCCCGAATGTTTTTCGTTTAAGGGCATAATCAATGGAATATTCCATAGCTGATCTAGCACACCCAACTGCAAAGGCGCCTACAGGTGGTCTTGTGGCTTGGAAAGTTTGCATTGCAAGTACAAATCCTCTCCCAGGTTTAGCTAAAACATTTATTTTAGGAACTCTGACGTTTTTTAAAACTATCGAGCAAGTATTCGATGCTCGCTGCCCTAACTTCGGAATGTGCATACCTGTGGAAAACCCTTCGCTATTCGTTGGCACTATAAACCCCGCAATACCCCTATGTTTTTTTTCTGGGTCTACTGAGGCAAATAAAGAAACATAATCAGCATAACCTGCATTAGTAATCCAATATTTTGTTCCATTTAAAATAAAATCATCACCATCAGGTTCTGCTTGACATTGCATCCCCGCTACATCAGATCCCATTCCTGGTTCGGATGTTGCAAAGGATATTAATTTTGAATTTGTAGTGATGTCTTTCAAAACTCTCTCCTTTTGCTCCTTATTCCCACCTATTATAATTGGGGCGGAACCTAAATCATTATCAAAAATTGATGTTGCGATTCCAGGGCAAGCGGCAGCGATTTCCTCGACTACGATGACCGATTCCATTAGGCCTAGCCCTTGTCCCCCATACTCCTTTGGTATAGTTATATTTGCAAGTCCAACCTCACAGGCTTTCCTTATGATACTAAGAGGCATTAATTCAGCCTCATCATAACTAGCAGCATAAGGTAAAATCTCTTTGATAGCAAATTCTCTAGCTTTAAGCTGTAATGCTTTTTGTTCTTCTGTCAAATCAAAATTCATTGTAATATCCTCTTAACTCATTTTTTTAATTATTTTATCGACAATTTCTTTAAAATCTAAATCTTCTGGTTTTGGTACATATTGAATCTTTATTATCTCATCAAGTACATCGAATTTTGTCTCCTTCATGATATTGGCGATTTCTTGTGCAGCTTGACCTGACCAACCATATGAACCAAAAGCCAGACCAATTTTATTCATTGGTTTTAATCCTTTTTGATAAGACAAGTATTCTGCTACAGTTGGGAATAACCCATTGTTCAAAGTCGGACTTCCTATTAGGATTGCTTTAGCTTTCATAGCTTCGGTGATGACGTCTGAATAATCAGCAGATGTCAATTTGAATCTTTTTACAGAGATACCTCGATGACTGATCTCTTCAGTTAAGGCCTTAGCAATTTTTTCAGTACTGCCCCACATAGTATCATATACGATTAATACGCTTTTTTCATCAATTTCTCCTTTACACCATTTGGTATATTTCTCAACAATTAGGGGAATATGACTACGCCAACATACTCCGTGAGAAGGACAGACAATATCTATAGGAAGTGATCCAACTTTAGGTAGTGCTTTAGCAATTAAACCAGATAAATGTAATAAGATATTTGCATAGTATTTTTCCGCTTCTTGCATTACTTCACTTAGGTCATTTTCATCATCCCATCGTTTAGATGTGGCATAATGCTGTCCAAATGCATCATTGGAAAATAATACATTTTTACCATTATCATCTGTCATAAATGAGACCATTGAATCTGGCCAATGAATCATAGGTATAGGTACAAACGTGAATTTTTTACCATTTCCGATATCTAATGTATCTCCCTCTTTAACGCCTCTTATTTTATTAAATATATCATCTCCAAGCTCTTGATGGTAATAGGCTTTTAAGGTTTCAACTCCTTTCTCTGACGCAATTAGATCTGCTTTAGGTAAATACTTTAAAATAAGGGGAAATGAACCTGAATGATCAGGTTCTACATGATTTGTGATAAAGTAATCGATTTCAGAAGGATCACACACTTCTTTTATACTTTCTAAAAAATAATCAAAATATGGTCTTTTTACAGTATCTATTAATACTGTTTTTTCCCCACTCTTAACTATATAGGCATTATAACTGCTTCCTCTGTGGGTTGAATAACCGTGAAAGTTCCTGACTTCAAAATCTACATAACCTACATAATAGATATCTTTCATTAATTCTAAATGTGTAATCTTAATTTCACCTTTGATTAGGATTTGAATGTTATTTTTTTAATAGTAATACAAATCACGTTATAAACTTATATTCTATTGATTATAAAATCTTATAGAAATAAAACAAGAAAAAAATTAAGAGTTAAATTAATTACTCAATTTTTTCAAACATATCCTTCCCAACTCCGCAAACTGGACAAGTCCAATCATCGGGTAGGTCCTCAAATTTAGTTCCTTCAGCCTCTTCATCATAGATATATCCACAAGCTTGACATTCCCATTTTCCCATATTTCACACGTTTCTATATTTTTGAGTCTAATTATATGATTTGATGGATTTGTTAATTGAATGTATATTAAAAATATTAATTTAATATTTTATAAATTGTACTAAAAGGAGAAGGAGCTTAGTTTGAAAAGAAAAAAAATGATGATAGTATGTTTTACAAATTAAGTTCGATAATCTTCTCTTGGTTTAATCTCACCTTTTCTGGTGTTAAATCATAAAATCTCCAAAAGATCAGAGTTGAAAGGAGCATAAAAATTGCTGGAAGTAAGGCAAAATGAACGTGCACACCCCATATTGCTGATGAGGGTTGTTCGCCAAGTGTTCCACCTTCCACAAATCCAGTTAATGTATGTACTGTTGCGAAACTAATCGCTTGCACTAGAATAGCTATTCGACCAAAGAATTGTAAGAATCCATTAAATACACCTTCTTGACGTTTTTGGCTATTAACGACGGATTCATCAATAACATCCCCGAAAGTTGGTGCTAACATTGTCCAAAAACCTCCAAGGCCGAAACCCCAAAGTATGACTGCAATCATTGCTATAATAACACTATTTACGAGAGTAAATGGGATTGTGAATATTGTCAACAAAAAGCTATTTGTCAACATAATCTTTTTGTTATTATTAGTTTTTTGAGCGAGATAAGCCCAGATTGGTGAAGAGATTAGGGCACCGACAAGAAATCCGGCAGATAATAGTGTTTGAACATCTTCTGCGAGCACAAACTCCGTATAAAATGGGATGGAGGCTTGGAATGATATTACTAAGGATCTATAAAGTGTATATGTAATTATGAAAAATAAGAAAGACTTTTGCTTTAATGTTGTTCTAAGGGTTTTAAAGAATGGAGTTCTATCTTCACGATCATGCTTTGCGAGATAGCTATTAATAGTAACTTGATCTTCTCGACAACCAGGGATAGCAAGCGTTAATACAACTATCCCTATTATTATTATTAAACCTGCATTTACTACAAATAGGCTAGCATTTAGTTTATCTGTTATTATCATAGGGGGTAATATTGCTCCTAGAGCTACTCCCACTATTCCAATCGGAGTTTGTATCCCTGTCGCTTTCCTACGTTCATCTACGGAACGAAATTTATCGGGAAAAAGAGATGCGAAATTGACGAAAAATATGGAATTAAATGTATCGAAAATAGCCGTTGAGAACAGGAACCAAATGAAATAAATCCACGCTCCCGAGTGAGGATCTACATTTGGGGGATAAAATATTAGAATATAACTTAAGATATATGCGAAACCGCCGATCATTATCCACGGGAATCTCCTGCCCCATTTTCTCGTAAATTTAAAGGGACGGTTAGTAAGGTATCCTACTAAAGGATCATTAACGGCATTCCAAATTGCATATATCACAACCGCTAATCCGATGATAAGGGAATCAACGCCAATAGTTACTACATAAAAAAAGTATAACCAGACGGTAAACGCCATCTCCATGAATTCAGTCAAAAATTTACCGAAACCATAGGAAGCCATATTTAGTTTTGAATGTTCAATAGAAGTTTTTTCTCCCATTTAGAATCACGATTATTTGAAAATCAATTAATTAAGATAACTAGATTTAGATATCTCTATTTTTATAGCTAGTGTTTTTTTCGATGAAAAAGTATATCCCAATTTATTTAGGAATTTCTTTTAAAACAAAAAATTTTTTAGAAGAACGACATTTGGGGCATCTCCATTCATCTTCTATTTCTCTGAATGGTATTTTCTGTTCTTCGTCATCATATAAATAATTACATTTTTTACATCTATGAATTTCCATAAAATTATCTCTCTTCTCTCGATTTTTCTTTTTTATCAAATCCATTTTTAGGATTTTTACAATTTGGACATTTGAAATCATCTGGAAGGTCTTTAAAGGGAATATCCATTCTTGCATCGTCATATTCCATCCCACAGTTTTGACAAACATAAATATAGAGTTCTAACAGCTCCCTAAGCTCATCCTTGTCTATATCTTGTTCCATTTTACTGTTAACATACGATAATGCTTTATTTTCTCCGAATAAGATTGCACCTTTAAGTTTGCTCTCTTTTAACACTATTTTTTGATAGCAGCAATCTTTTTTATCTGCTTTTCTTAGGATTTCCCACCCTCCCGCTTCTTCTTTTGAAGGATCAATAATCCCGATTGAGGTGACTTCAAGTCCTACAATTTTTAAGGTATTTTTAGGAGTGGTACCGTGGTATTCAACTTTTTTGGTACCAAGAACAGAAGCGGCGACGATTTTAGATTGTTCCATACAAGCTGGTATAATACCCCATATTTGTTCTTTATATTCGATACAATCCCCTACAGCAAATATATCTTTTTTACTAGTTTCTAAAAATTGATTAACGATAATTCCCCTATTTGTAGCTAAATTTGCGTTCTTTGCCAATTCAGTCGTAGGACGAATACCTGCCTGAATTAATACCATATCTGCCCCAATCTTTTGGCCTCCCTTTAATTTTATCCCTGAAACAAAACCATTCCCCAATATTTCTTCTGTAACAGCATCTAACACCACCTTAATTCCCCGGCTTTCAATTTCTTCTTTCAACATCCCACCGCATTCAATATCTAACTGTCTTGGCAATAATCGAGGAAAAAATTCTACAACAGTGGTATCCAAATTGCTGTTGTTAATTTGATTTGCGAGCTCTAAACCGAGAAGTCCGCCACCTATAACGACAGCTTTTTTAGCTTTTCTATCTTTAATAAATTCTTTTATAGCTAAGGCATCATCAATACTTCGTAAAGTAAAAACTCCTTTTTTTTCGTTTTTCATTTCAATAGCATTTTTTATAGGCGGCACATTAGGAGTGCTTCCTAATGCTAAAATAAGTTTATCATATAAAACTGGTTTGTCTTTACCTACAATTTCGATAGTTTTCGATTGTGGATCGATTGTTTTTACATGAGAATTTAGATTTAATTGTATATCTTTATTTTTATACCACTCATCTTTAAACACAATTAAATCATCAATAGAAACTTTTTCAGAGATTAATTCAGGTAGATTTACCCTTGTATAATAGGGATATGATTCTTGAGTAAAGATTTCGATTTCTACATCTTCATTTAGAAATCGTAAATTTTGGGCTGCAAAAGTACCTGAAACATTGTTGCCGATTATAACAACCTTCATAGAGAAACTAGTTTTATCATCTTATTTTAAGGTTTTTATTATTTTCAATTAATTCCACTGAGACACTAGTAATTGAACATGTTCGAGACTAAAATTATAACTTAATTTCAATAGTTAATAATTATGACTGAAGCAGAACAAAATTTAGTTCAGAGGAAAATAATAAAGATTGACGAAGATCTTTGTACAGGTTGCGGTAATTGTGTTGTAGACTGTGCAGAAGGAGCGTTAAAAGTAATAGATGGAAAAGCAAGAGTCATTAATGAGATTTTCTGTGATGGTCTTGGTGCATGTATCTCTGGTTGTCCTGAGGGTGCTCTCGAAATAATAGAACGAGAAGCTCTTGAGTTCGATGAGGAAGCTGTAGAAAAACACTTAGAATCCATGAAGAATGGGGAAATAACTGAAACAGAACAAATACGTAGAATTGTAGCCGAGCATGCAACGCAGTGTGGATGCCCATCAGCTCAAACAATGGTTTTTGATGAACCTGATACTCAAACTGAAGTGAGGACGGGAAAAATACCTTCAGCTCTACGACAATGGCCAGTTCAAATGCATTTAATAAATCCTCGAGCACCATACTATCAGGGAGCAGATGTTCTATTATCAGCAGATTGTGTGGGCTTTTCTTACGGTGATTTTCATCGGGATTTCCTAAAACAAAAATCTATTGCTATTGCCTGTCCTAAACTTGATCAAGGAAAAGAGATTTATATTGAAAAGATTAAATCTTTGATTGATGATGCTAAAATAAATACACTTACCGTTGCTATTATGGAGGTTCCTTGTTGTTCAGGTTTATTAGCTTTAGCTCAGGAAGGTGCTAAACGAGCAAACCGAAAAGTTCCCATTAAATATGTAGTCGTAGGAATACAAGGAAATATTATAAAAGAAGAATGGATATAATTTTTTTTTTCTATTTTTTATTTAATTATTGCTGAAATAAGACTTTCTTTTTAATTATTTTCCGAAGCATAACTGATAAAGCAGATTTTGATTTTCCCAATTGTTTCGCTAATTCTTCCAGTGAAATCTTTCTTGGAACTTCGAAGAATCCAGTTTTTATGGCGCGATCGAGAGTTTCTGATTCTTCAAGACTCAATTTGTATTTATCATCCTCAAGATCGTAAGGAGCAGTCCCAATTCGTAGCAATTCATAATCGATTTTTCTTTCATCAAATAGAGTTAAAAGACTATCAATACTTTCTCTGGAGGAGATTAATCTCCAATATGCATATCCATCCCTTACATTTACGGGAAAATCTACAAGAACGCCACAATTTATAACAGCATACAATAAATAAGGATCTTTTGTCTTTACATTTATCTTTATCTTATTTTCTTCATGTTCAAGAAGACTGAATTCAAACACTGAAGGATGTTCTTGTATTTCTTTTATTATTAATTCAGTATCGTAATGCATAATTTCAAATATGGAATTTCCTATAGATTTTTCGAGATCATAAGGAAGAAAGTATTCAATTTCCATCCTTACATCAGGAAATTTTTTGAAAATATGCGAAATCCAGAGTTTATCCGGAAATTTTACTTTTATCCGTGCCAAACTCGATTTTCCAGATTTCATCTTAATCTTATTTTCTATTCAGTACTTTTTTAATATGGCAGAAAATTAAATAAAATTATGGTTAAAACTGAAAATCTAATTCTTGGAATTTGTGGAAGCCCTAGAAAAGAAGGAACAGATTATGCAGTTAATTATGCATTGGATTATGCTTCTAAGAAATTTGATTTTAAAACAGAATTTTGGTCAGTAAAGAAAAAAAAAATCATGTTCTGCACACATTGTGATTATTGTATACGAGAAAGGAAGGGATGTGTGAATGTAGATGATTTGCAAGAGTTATATCCTTTACTTGAAAATACAAAATTTCTAGTTATTGGTACTCCTGTATTTCAGGGAACACTATCTGGCCAGTTGAAAACTGTGTTTGATCGTTGCCGGGCATTAGTAGCTAAGAATCCAGAAGTGTTTAAGAATACAGTAGGAGCCGCCTTAGCAGTAGGCGGTGATAGGAATGGAGGACAAGAAATTGCAATAAGAAGTATATTAGATTTTTATCAGCAGAATCATATTATCAGCGTATCGGGGGGAGCATTTGGAGCAAATTTAGGAGCAAGTTTGTGGAGCAATGATTTAGGAGCGAATGGTATTCAAAAAGATGAGGAAGGCTTAAGGGCAATTAGAAAAGTAATCAAAAGAATGCAGGAGTTCAAAATATAACATTTCAAGAAATTAAGTTATATTTGAATTCGCTAGGAAAAATTAAATAACGCCTTATAATTTTCTTAATCGAAAATTGGATTATTATCGTAAGAATTGGAAAAGATATGAAATACCCAAAAATAAAAAGTCAAACAAAAAAAGATCTGAATCATAAAAAAGATCCAGAGTTAGAATTTAAAAAAGCAGTTATAGTTTCGATAATTCTGTTATCCATAGGCCTTACACAACTTGGAATTGTAATTGCGGGGCGTTCATGGTTGATATGGGGAACTAGTGAAAGCCCAGCATTATCAGGTAACGATGAAATTTATGTACCAGGAAGCTTATTATTACCAGATAGGTATTTAATTACAGTATTATTCTATATTCCAACTTTATGGACTCCTGATCTGGTTGGGAATATAACTTTTTCTCATTTGAGTTCTGGAAGAAATTACACTTTTAATTATCAAGTAAATGGTTATATGAGTTATAAGCTTGTAAATCATGATGTAGTTTCGATGGTATTATTACCAGGGAGATATAATGTATCTTGGACAAATAATTTGGATGACTATTCTTATACCCTTACTACTCATGGATTGCTTAACTTTTTCCCTAAAGAAGGTGTTTATCCGTATGTGCAGGAGAATGTATGGTTAATAGTGTCAATTTTCATTGCCCTTTCTCTTCTTGTGGGAGCAATAAGGAGGTTCTTAAAGGGTAGACGAGACTATGCCTATCATAAATAACTTTTTTAAAAAAAATTAAATTATTTAACATCAAATAATTTCTTTGCTTGTTTAATTCTCAGACCATTCAGTCCCCACAGTTCTTTAAACCAATATTTTCCTTTGTATAAAACTGCAGGAGTATTAACAATGCACCCATCTGCATCGCAAAATGTTGAAAGAAAATTCTTATCATGTAATAGTTCATGAACAAATTCTTCATCATTTATATCTCGTTCTACAAATTTCACATTGTTCTTTTTAAGCCAATCCTTTAGTTCATGACATCGATGACAATCTTCTTTTGTAATTATAATTGGTGTATTTGCTTTAGCCATAATTAAAGATTAAGTTATGTGAATATATAATTTTCATCTATGAAATTTAACATGAATAGCTATGAATAAAATGGTATTTACGAAAAGGACTAAGAAAATTAATAAATAATAAGTAAAGCCTAAATTTACTTAAATTCTGATCTTCATATTAAAAATTTCTAATAAATTATTACCATTAGATTATTAATAGTATAGATTTTTTTATTGAATAAGTGAAAGCGAGTAATTCTAGTTTTCAATAAATAATAAATATGAGAGATAATGTCGATAGAAGAGTTAGTTGATAAATTAGCGATTGATGTCGAAGGAGAAAAGGGAGTTGAAGACAACATACTTATTTTTACGTTATCAACATGCATGTGGTGTAAAAAATGTAAACGATTCTTGAATGACCGAAACTTAAAATATAGATATATTGATGTTGATAAAATTGAAAGAGAAGAAAAATCGCAAATACTGGATTATTTAAGATCTAAATATAATCCAAGGATATCCTACCCCTTTTTAACATGTGAAAAAGGTCATGTAATTGGGTATAATCCAAATCAATATGAAGAATTATTAAGCAAATGAGGGGATAACGGTGGAAATGGAAACAATGGAAGGAATGAAAAATTATGTCGCCCAAGTTGCAAAAATAAATAAATGGATTTTAAACGAAGATAATAGAACACTTACAGACTTGATTGAAGGATTAGTTGCGAATAAGATTAATCATGGTTACCAATCCTGCCCCTGCAGGCTTGCAAGCGGTAAAAGAGAATTAGACAGGGATCTTATATGCCCATGTGATTATGCTGCTTTAGATATACAAGAATATAACGCTTGTTATTGCAATCTTTATTTAAGTCCAAATTTCTATGAAAAAGGCGTGAATTATATATTAGTTCCAGAACGAAGACCCGTTGATAAAGAAAATGCAGCATTGCAATATTTTAATCAAAAAAAATAGAATACATATTTTTTTGTATTTTCTTTTTAAACAGAAAGAATAACCAATATATCAATAATTCATAATCTCAATTTTTAAATATAGCGTTTTCCAATTGATAACTATGCCAAGTGAAATGTCTGATGAAGAATTAGAAGCGGAACTTGATAAAGCTTTTAAGGAAAATGAGGCAAAACGAGATAAATGTGGAGCCGCTCTACCTTCTAATCGTGAAGTGGGGGTTCAACGAACAGACGTGAAGTTAAAAGAAGATAAATAATGATTAAAGCCAAATCTTTATTTTCTTTATATTTTTAAATTAAATCAGTAATTTAAGTCCTTAATATCAAATTTATAAATTTTCTTCACACCATGAAAGAACGAATAAAAGGGAGAAAGAATTATCCTACTGAAGAAGTTGATTCAAAAAACTTTCTTAACGATGATGAAATCAGGGAATTAATTAAAAAAAAAGACAAAATTCAATTTTCCCAGAAGGATTTTCCAAAACTTTTTAATTGTGTACACTGTGGTGAATGTGAAACAGAGGATGAAAGACTTCTGTTAAAGCAAAAATTCATTGAAGATGGGAATACTTTTGAAGAACATCAAGAAATGATCGAGAATTTCCACAAATATAGATCACCTTATCCTACGAATAAAATGCGTATAAGAAGACCTAAGGAGATTCCCCATAAGTCGGATACTCTTTTTTTTATGGGATGTCTTTCTACAATTAGAATCCCGAGATATACTGAACACGCTCTCGAATATTTATTAACTCAAAAAATTGATTTCACAATTTTGGAGCAAGAGATTTGCTGCGGTTGGCATCTACTTGCCAGTGGTTTAAAATCAGAATTTGAGATTTGTTGCAATGAGAATATTGAAATCTTCAGTAAGTATAAAAAAGTTATTTGCTTGTGCCCAGCGTGTTTTTATCTTTTCAATAATTTTTTAAAACCTAAATTAACTACAGACACAGAATTCGAATACATTTCAGAATATATAAGCCCCTTAAATACGGAAAAAAAAGGAAGGATTGGAGTACAACATTTATGTCAATTAATGAACAGGGGAAAGGAAGGAGTTGAATATAAAGTCGATGATACACTTAAGAAAAGCGGGTATACGGTTGTAGATCTCCCACATTGGTGCTGTGGAGGTGGAACAGGATGGTTGGGACGTAAAGATATAATTGAAAACATCGCTCGTAAGAGGATGACTGATTTTGATAGAGAAGATATAGATTTTGTAACTACATATTGTCCCTCGTGTTGGTGGATTTTAAGAAGGTTTAGTAAATTATGTAAAATAAGGCCAAAAGCAGTAGATCTTTTTAAACTTTTATTATAAAAAAAATGATTTCAAGCTATTACCGGGATTAGAATTATGAAATTACTTCCTTTTTGATAATCATTTTTTACTCGATTTTCAACCCAAATTTTTCCATTATAACTTTCAATGATTTTTTTCACGAGAGATAATCCAATTCCCATACTTCTTGCATATTTTTCTTTTTTATTGCCTCTTTGGAATATTATTTCTTTATGTTCGTCAAGAATTCCAATACCATTATCTATAAATTCCAATCTCACAAATTTGCTTTTATCAATTCTCTTTTTAGAATGATTAATTTGGATTTCTACAATTTGATTTTGGTTATATTTGATGGCATTGTGTAGGATATTTTCACAAACATCTAATAAAAATTCATTAGCAAGAACATTAAATTCTTTATCAATGTCATTATATTTGATTTTCAATTGCTTTCCTTGAGAACTTTTGTTTGCAAAATCAATAGCCTCATTTAGGATATGATTAAGACTAATTTCTTTCAAACGAGTTTCCCTATCTTCAATTTCTGATAGTTTTCGTACATTATTAATTAACATTACCCCCCGATCGATCTGGTTCTCAATTGTAGTGAATATCTCTTTAGATTCGTTTAATTTCTCGGGTTTGCCTTTTAACATTGATATTAATTCCGTTGAAAATTGAATATTATGAAAAATGTTGTTCATATCATGGGTAAAAATATCTTTATAGAAATTCGCTCGTTCATATGCTTTACGGTATCTTTTTTCAGATTTCCTCAACTCTTGCTCGGCATGTTGATGCTCACTAACATCTCTAAAACTCCATAAACGACCAGCTTTTTTCCTTTCAAGGGTTATAGGACAAGAATATTGCTCAAAAATTCTTCCATCCTTAAAGAAAATCATATCAAAATCATTTTTTTGATCATGCTTCAAATCGTGTAATTTCTGTTTGAATTTTTTTGGATCTTTAAGTTGATAAGAAACACTCTCTATTAATGATTCAAAATCCATTTTTTCAACAGACTCGTCTGGAACACGCCACATATAAATAAATCTTTCATTCAGACGAGTGATCTGTTCATCATTATCAATAGCGATTATTCCTTCAGCGATTGCATCAAACATCGCACTTAAAAACTCTTGGTTTTCTCTTAAAGCATTTTCTGCTTGGATTCGCTCATAAGTACTTTCAAGAATTTGAGAAAAAATTCTCAGAATAGCAAAATCTTTACCTTTCCATTGGAATGTCTCTAACACTTTACTAAAACAAACAAATCCTTTGATTTTTATTTCATGATAAATTGGGAATCCCAGAAAACTTTTTATGTTTTGAGATTCCATAAATTTTTTTGTTAATTTTGCTTCAACGGGTAATTTTGAAACATCTTTAATATTAATGAAGTTCAGTTTCTCTACTTGTCTTATCCACCAAGATATAGTATTTCTATCAATCCTCTGAAGGATATCTAATTGTGGCTTAATCTCTTTCCTACACCATTCATGGGTATTTGTAATACAGTTAGTATCGCCATTAAAAAGAAAAACTGACACTCTATCAGCCCTAGATATATTGCCTAAATCTTGAAGAGAAGAATTAATTGCCTTATCTAGATCAATTTTTCCTACAAACCTGGAAGAAATCGATGATATTATCTTTTCGACATTTAGTCTTTTCTCTAATGACACCTTGAAATTCACAAATAGAAATGTTAATTAATAACTGCGATTGTAGAGCAGAAAATAATATTTCTGAAAGTATGATTAATTAGAATAATTTAAATTTTCGCAAATCAATATCCTTTTTAATAAGAAGAATCAGAAGTTTAATTTCAAATGAAATTCTAATAGATGAGTTATCTTGAAATTAAGACCAACTGATGAGGAGAAACCTCCTCATAAAGAAATCAAGAAATTTTCGATTAGAGAATTTGGAGGTGCTTTTGGGGATTGGGGAACCTTAATACCGTTTATAATTGGTTATATTTCAATAGTGGGTTTAAAACCCGCTGGTATTTTTTTCACTCTGGGTTTAACTAACATAATTGTGGGCATTCGTTTTAATTTACCCCTACCAGTTCAACCACAAAAAACAATAGGAACTGTGGCATTATCAGAAAAATGGAGTTCCAATATGGTAATTTCTACTGGATTTGGGACAGGGTTAATCTGGTTTTTATTAGGTTTTACAAAAAAGCTAAATAAAATAGTACAAAAAATCCCAATAATTGCCGTACGAGGGATTCAACTAGGTTTAGCTTTAATTTTGGGATGGGCAGGGATTGTATTTTTTAGTAATAATTTATTGCTTGGATTCATTTCAATCTTAGTAATTATTTTACTCATTAAGAATAAACCAATTCCTTCTGCGATAGTCCTTACTTTATTAGGCATTTTAATAGTCTTGTTTTCGGGTGTGGTTCAATTATCTGATATGAAGGTGAGTCTCCCAATTTTTAGCTTTGAATTCCCCACATGGCAAAATTTATTATTGGGGATGATTAACGCGGGCATAGCACAGCTATTCCTCACTGTTACAAATGTAATGATTGCAACTGTCGTTTTAATCAAGGATTTGTTTCCAGATAGAGAAGAAAAAGTTGATGCAAATATCTTAGCATTTAATATGGGAGCCATGAATTTGTTTCTGCCTTTCTTTGGGGGAATGCCTTTATGTCATGGATCTGGAGGATTAATGGCTCAATATGCCTTTGGAGCAAGAACCGGGGGATCAATGATTTTAGAAGGAATAATGGAACTAGTTCTCGGTTTATTTTTTTCAGAGACTCTTTTTTTGCTTTTTTCCGAGTTTCCTAGTTCGATTCTAGGAGCTATGTTAATCTATACATCTTTCTTATTAGGTAAAATATCATTTAAGGATTTCAACATAAAGAAATTTCCGATAATAGTTATATCGGCAATAATATGCTTCTTTTTAAATATTACAATTGGATTCTTCATTGGTCTTCTAATTTACTTAATATTTAGAAAAATACTAGAAAGAGATCAAAATTTAAAAAAAAATGATTTAAACACCGAAAAAATGGTTTAAAGATAGTTTTTAATTATTAGCATATTTTTATTAGGTTTTATTCAAAATCGATTAAATTTTTGATTTTTTTATATTTTAAATCAAAAATTATTTTAAGGATTAATTCAGATATTCAAAATAGAATTAATTAAGATGGTGAATTTATTAATGTTTTCTGAAAATGAACTAAATAATATAAAGAGAGAAATGAATAAACTAAAAAACACCGTTGTTCTAAGGCTATTTACGGATTTTAGAACTCAAGTAGATGGGACTAAACTTAGAAAATGTATGGCGTGCGAAGGAGTCTATGATTTATTAAAATCTCTAGCAGAATATTCTAATGGAAAACTTAAAATTGAAGAGATATCAATAGAGGAGGATGAAGAAGAAGCAAAAAAGTACAATGTTTCAAGGATTCCCGCGATATTATTTATCGACGAAAATGATAAAGAATTAATCCGTTATCTTGCACATCCAACGGGATCGGAATTTGTACCTTTTCTCAACAGTATTCAATATTTTTCGGGAGTGCGACCTTACTATGCAGATCAAATCATTACTCATCTTAAGAAGATAAAGGAATCAAAAATGAAAATATTTATAACTCCCACTTGTCCGTATTGTCCAGCGACAGTACCAGTTTTAACTTTGTTTTCCATAGTTTCAAAAGGGAAGATTAAATCGGAAATTATTGATGTGAATTTGAACCCAGATATTGGTACACAATATCAAGTTCAAGGCGTTCCAATGACAGTCATCAATGAGAAGGACGTAATTCACGGAATGTTTACTCCCCAGGATCTGCTGGATAAATTAGTTGGGTCAAAAGGAAGAGATTTTGGAGGAATGTACGCATAATCAATTTGAGGTGAGAAGAAAAAATGTCTCAAGATGAAAGATATAAGGAAATAATAAAAACCGAAATGGCTAAATTAACTAAACCCGTAACGTTAAAAGTATTTACTTCACAAAAAATTCAACCTGATGGATCAAAAATAAGAGCTTGTATGGATTGTGGACAATTCATGGCCTTATTACGAGTTTATGAAGAAAATTCGAATGGTATGCTTACAATAGAAGAACTCTCAATTGATGATAATCCTGAATTTGCTAAAAAGTATGACATTACACGTGTACCTACAATACTATTTATTGATAATAACGGGAGAGAAGTAATTCGATATTTGGCTGCCCCTAAAGGTGGTGAGATTCAACCTTTTATTCAATCGATATTTACTTTTGCGGGGATGCCTAATTACTATGAAACTACTATAAAACAAAATTTAGGAAGAATTCAAGAATCCACTATAAAAATTATGATGACAGAGACTTGTCCTTATTGTCCTCAGGTCATAGCAATTAGTAACTCATTTGCCATAGCCTCAGAGGGTAAGATTCGAACTGTTATAATTGATATTATAGCAAATCCAGATATAGGGCAGTATTATGACGCAGCTGGGGTACCATATACAATTATAAATGATCAGAAGACCCTAGTCGGTATGGTGGGGGCTCCTGATATATTAAGGGCATTGATTGGGGGAAATATAAGAGTACAATATTGATCTATTTTCTATTTTTTTGAAACGAAGAAATTTTTTAAAGACATTTTGTTGAAATATTAAAATTAAATAATTTAAGGATATATTATATTATAGAATGGAGTGGATATGATGTTTAGCTTTGATATGGAAGGAGTTGATTTGGAAAAAACTTATGATCTAATTGTTTTGGGTGGGGGACCAACAGCGATAGGGTGTGCAATTTATGCTGCAAGATTTGCTATGGATGTGCTTATTGTTGGTAAAACTTTTGGAGGGTTAATTGCTACCACGCACATAGTAGAAAATTATCCGGCTATCACATCAATAAGTGGTACTGGACTTATGGAAATGTTTCGAGAACACATGAACTCCCTCAATATCCCGTATATTTCAGATGAAATACGAAGTATAGAGGGCGTTGATGATCATTTTGAACTCCATTCGTTTTTTCAAAATTTTAAGGCATATTCAATATGCATTGCAACTGGTTCAGAAAGGAAAAAACTTGGTATTCCTGGTGAGGAAAAATTTGCTGGTCGTGGTGTTTCTTATTGTGCCACATGTGACGGACCATTTTACAGAGATAAAGTGGTTTGTGTAATTGGTGGAAGTGATTCAGCCGCAAAAGAAGCATTATTTTTAGCTCAGAATGCTAGTAAGGTATATATTATTTATCGTGGTAAAGAAATACGGGCAGAGCCAATAAACAAGCAGAGAGTATATGACAACGATAAAATTGAAATAATCTACGAGACAAATGTCGTAGAAATAAAGGGAGATTCCAATGTGAAGTCAGTTATTTTTGATAATGGAAAAGAACTTGAATTAGATGGTGTTTTCATAGAAATCGGTTCCATTCCGAATTCGGCTTTAGCAAGAAGAATAGGAGTAAAGACGAATGAAAAGGGAGAAATCATGATATCGCGTAAGTCAGAAACGAATATCCCGGGTATTTTCGCTGCGGGCGATGTGGCTGATGCACCATTTAAACAAGCGATTACAGGTGTATCTGAAGGCGTAATAGCTGCCTATTCTGCTTTTGATTATCTCAAAGATGTGAATATTGAATATTAATTACGAAAATTCTATGTAAATAAGAATGGTTTTAATATTTATTATTGGACCTCCCGCGGTTGGGAAAATGGCAGTAGGTCTTGAACTCGCAAAATTAATGGGATATAAATTATTAGTAAATCATGATACTATAGAATTGGCTCTTAAATTTTTTGGCTATGGAAGTAAGAAATTTAATATACTAAACGGATCGTTCCGTAAACGAATTTTAGAAGAAGTTGCTTCTTCAGATTTGAAGGGATTGATTTATACATATGTCGCCTCTTTTAATTTAGGAGAAGAAAGGACTTATTTAGATAATGTAACTCATCTTTTTAATCAAAATGGCAGATCTGTATATTATGTAGAGTTAGAAGCAGATTTATCCGAGCGTTTGAGAAGAAACAGAACTAAATCTCGAATTGAAGCGAAACCTTCAAAAAAGGATATAGAATCTTCTGAACGTAATCTTCTCAATTTAGAAAAAAAGTATGTATTGAATTCAAACGAAGAATATCCATTTTTTTATTCTAAAAATTATATTAAAATTGATAATACTAAAATGTCCCCAAGTGAAGTCGCGGTACAGATAATTAATGTTTTCAACCTTAAATAGTGTGAAATTAGAGATCATTTTTATAAATATCCAATTATTTGAAATTTCTTTAGAACTAGTAACTTATTGAAAAAATGTCTAAATTTAATTAGAATTAGTGAAATTACGGTTTTTAATAATTTTTACTCACAAAAAAATAATAAAAAGAAAGATTTAATCAATTTTTACTTCAATTGTGTGATATTCGGCTTCCTTAAAAGGTACTTCAACCTTTAGGAGCCCCTGATGATAAACTGCTTTCGCTTCTTCTGGTTTTACTGGACAACAAATAGCAAAAGTACCGATATAGGTGGTATCATCGGTTTCTCCCTTAACGAAAAAGCTATCTTCGTGCATTTTGAGTTTAATCGAATCTTTTTCTACTCCTGGTAATTGAATTTCAATTTTATATGTTTCAGTTTCATCATCAGCCCAAGAACAAATTTCAGGAGACATTAAATATTTGTCTTCTTCTTTTTGTTCAACAATTTCTTCTTTAGGTTCTTCCATTTTTTTCACTTTGAAACTTAATTTTAAATTTGAATTCTATTTATTCCATCCTCAGTAGCCGATTTAAAGGTTCTTCCTATGGTATATTAGAGAAACCAAGAATTAACTTAAAACTCTAAAACGAAAAACATCTTTTTTTTTGAATTAAAAAGATTCAAGCAATTTGGTGATTAAAAGCCCTCTAATGAGGAGAAACCAAAAGAGAACCAGATGTTAATATTTCAGAAATTTGTTTCCAAGATTGCTTAATATCCCAATCTTGTTCATTTTTTATTTTCTCTGAAATGTTTTGCAAAATTTCTTTAATTTTAAGAGAGTCAAAATATGTAATATTTGGGGCTATTACAGAAAGCATATATTGTTTTTCCCCGAATCTTTCTCCTTCCTTAGGGAAGGAATCAAAAAGGAGATAACCTTTATTCTTTATATTTTCTATATTTAATAATATACCCTCTGCTGTGGTAATCCTATTGTTTCCGTAAATTGAAGTAGCTGAGTGGAAAAGTTGTTTCCCTATAGTATTGATTGAAATATGACAATCACTTTCTAAAGGGAAACTTTTCTCTAATACAGGTCCAGCGATATCATCCCAAAACATAAGTAATAGGCAAAATGTTATATCTTCATTTTTTGAAATAGAGGCTTGAGATTCCTTATCAATCGAGGAGAGAAGTTGTATCAGTTTTTCATTAAGTTGCTTAGATTTTCTATTTCGAATAATCTTCCCTGAAATTGATGCGAGTAAATCTTCTTCATTAAAGGGTTTAGTGATATAATCATCTACTCCCAACATTTTACCCAACCGGATATCTTCAGGTGTAGATTTTGCAGTTAGGAATAAAAATGGGATATGATTTAATTTTGGATAAGAGGATACAGCTGCAAAAAATTCATACCCACTCATATTGGGCATCATGATATCGCTTATTATTACATCAGGGATAATGTCCTGTTTAATAAGTATTTCAAGTGCTTGCTGTCCTGTCGATGCAGTTAAAACATCATAATCCTTTCCTTCAAGCATTATTTTAAGATTGAAAAGTATATCTTTATTATCGTCCACTATGAATAATAAGGGTTTAGTTGGTGACATTTTTCAGTTATATTAAATTTCTTAATTATTGATATTCATACCCATTTATTTGATTTATCTATATATTGTATTTTGCTTTTACTGAGGAAAAAAGAGATGAAAGGTTGTCCCCTTCCCCAATTCACTCTCGACAAAAATTTGACCGTTATGTGCCTCAATTAAATCTTTGGCAATAGATAATCCTAATCCTGTTCCTCTTACTTCATTTACATTGCTACAACGGAAAAAGCGATCGAAAATATAAGGTAGGTCTTCTTCTGGTACACCTCGACCATAATCTTTAAACTGAAAGAGGATCCCTGGATTATCATCAGTATTATATTTTCCTTTATAATTTTTTAAGGCTTTTATCTCCACCTTTGAATTTTCATTTGAATATTTTATGGCATTATCAATAATTATCCGGAATATTTGATCTATTCTTTTGGGATCACCTTCTAATCGAATATTTTCATCAATATCAACTTCAAAAACAATATTTTTTTCCTTTCCGATAGGTCCCATGAGATAAAGGATCTCATTAATAATTTCAAGAGGACTGTATTGTTTTGATTTTAAGGGTAATCTGTTTTCATCAATTCTCGAGAGAAGTAATATATCTTCTGCTAATTCATTAAGCAATTGAATGTTTCTAGAAATCCCATCCATTAGTTTCTTTTCAAGCACCACATCGAGGACATCTCTATGATTTGTGAGATAATCAATAGACATCAATAAAACCGTGATGGGTGTTCGTAATTCATGCGACACAGTTGAAATTAACTGTGATAATCTCTCCTCTGCCTTTTTACGATCTGTTATATCCATTCCATAAACATTAACATAATTCATCTCCTTAACTGGAGTAATGGCTAATGTGTATGTCTTACTGTTTAGTTTTAATTCTAACTCTTGAGTTTTATTATCTACAAGAGCTTTATTGACGGATTCCTCCAACATTTTTGGTAATGGGCTTTTTTCCTCTACATGAAAAAGCATTTCACCAGTCTTATTAGTATAAATTATCTGATTACTATCTACTCTCAAAACAGGATTTGGATTTTCAGATGGGAATCGTGACAAATTTGAGATTCTTCTAAACAATAGCTCAAATGGATTCTCAATCCCAATTTGGATTATAGCCTTGTAAAGTAGATAAAAAGCTATTATTTTAAAAAGATGTCCTAAAAGGTTAGAAAAATCATACACACCAATATAAAATGTGAAGTTTAATTCAGCGATCATTGTTGAAACCACTGAACTAATAATCAAAATCAAGACTTTTCTATCAAATTGTATCCTATTTCTAATGATTACCACAAGAGAAATAATTAAAATAACGTTTATTAGATATTCACTGATAATTTTAAAAGGAGTTAAACCGTAGTTTTCGATATAACAAACAGGGAACAATTGATTAAATATTAAGACAAATAATAGAATTGTAATCGTAAAGTATAAAGAAAGAAGATACCTCGGTTTAATACTTCTTCTTATCAAAAATGAGGATAACAAAAATGCGAAGGCTTGAAGGTATCTAGCTGCAATCCACAATGATGTTGGAAGATTTGAATCAAATTCTAAAAAGATTTGCATGCCAGTATAAGACAGGGTATGAATTAAGTCAATTCCAGCAATAAATAGAGAAGAGATTCCTAGATTCAAAAAGAAAGAATTGGTTGTATATCTACGAGAATTCCAACCAACTAAGAAAATACCACCAGCTATAACAATACTAAATAACTCAGCAATACTATGGAATAACAGATATCTATAGAAACTTGTTAAATAAACGAAAAATAACGCTAAGAGAAAGATTACTATTTCTACAGTCTCATCATTTAATTTTCGATTATGTTCAGGTTTATTTGTTTCAATCATCAATAAATTCTTCTTTTTTAAAATCTATGATATTATTATCAATTAAGAAATTTAGGATTTTTTCATTGAAAAATCTGTTATATTATCATAGTTTTTTCAAAAGTGGCATAAATTGAGGTTTTGTGAATAGAATAGGGAAAATTTGCTGGAATTGTCTGTTTTATTTTTCTAATTAATTCATCAATCTTATTTTCATCAAATTCAAAATCTGAATCGTATTTATGAAGAAAAATCGAAAAATCAATATGATATGGATTTCTAATTTGATTTAACACTCTTTGCATATATTCTAAGGCCTCGTCATAGCGATCAATATCTTGTACATCAATCACGTATATTATTTTTTTTGTTCCTGATAATAAATCCGTGAAATCACTTAAGTACTCCTCACGGAATGCTTCTTGACCACCCAGATCGACAACTACATAATTATTGCTTAATGCATTAAAATCATTCCAGAATGCTCCTCTGGTTGGTTTAAGAGCATTGAAGGCAGAAATCCTCTTTATTCCTTTCAAGCAGGTTAGGATTGATGTCTTCCCGCTATTATCCAATCCTACTAACAAGATTTTTATTGAATTTTCTTTTGAATTGTCATTTGTTGAATTAGTCATAATTGCTTTTCATCTAAGGTGACAAGACATCATGAACATCTGATTCTTGCAGATCTTTTAATTTACTCCTGTTAATATTCAAAACCATGGTATTTATAATATTTATAAGCTTAGTAACTTCACTATTTTTAATTTTATAATAATTTATATTATCTATTTTCTCAAAATCTATGAGGTTATTCTCAACAAGCATATTAAGGTGTTTAGAAATAGTTGATTGCGATCGTTTTAGTTCTTTTTGAAGTTCTGAAGAATTTAATTTATTCTTTTCTAAGTTATTTAGAATATCTAATCTTACAGGATCAGCTAGTACCTTAAGGAACTCAACAGTAATTCTTTTTAATTCGCTCATAGAACTCCAGTTTGTGTATTGTAAGAATGTGTATTTATCGCCTTTTAAAGCTTATTTAAATAGATTATTAGTATATTCTTATTAATACGAAAATCACAAAAGTTTATATATTATGTTGTCGTAATACTATTATATCGCAATATCGCGATATATGAATTTTGATTCTTATTAATATTGTTTAAATAAGAAAGGAAGGGAAAATGATAAGTGAAAAAATGGGTATTGATGAGATTGATTGTCAGATAATGGATTTAATCCAAAGATCCCCAAATCTTACTCATACTGAAATTGCAACACATGTGAATCGTAGTCAACCTACGGTAGGTATGCGAATTAGGAAACTTGAAAAATTAGGTGTTTTAAAGTATCAAGCTGGAATAAATTTGAAGGTAGCAGATCTCTGTTTTGCTAGAATTGAACTCCAAACAAAAAATCCCCAAAAAACGATTGAGATTGTAAAAAGTTGCCCTTTTATGCTGAATGCATTTCGACTTAGTGGGAACTCAAATATAAGTATTTTAGTTGCGGGACTTAGTTTAAAAGATTTTGATTATATTATTAATCGTCATTTCAGAAATAATCCTGATGTTGTTAGTGTACATCTTGATGTAATAGCAGATGTTGTAAATGATTTTGTTCTTCCCATAGATTTGAACCTTGAGCGTGATGAATTAGAATTGTACAGGTTATGCTGTGAGAAATGCAATTGCTAGCTTAATTTAAAAACTAATTTATTTTAAATTCCAATACTAATCTATTGTAATTGCCCTTGGTTTGCACGCTGTAGTGCACATATGGCATTTTACACAACGATCTTCACGATCTTCTACAATAATACATTTAGGAATAGAGTCTTTATTAATAACTTCATATATCCCTCTAAAGCAAGCTTCTTCACAGGAAAAGTCTTTACAATCTCGACATTTACTTATATCTATATGATGGAATTCATAACTTTCAATAAGAGACTTATCTTCTGCTTTACTCATTATAAGTTATCAAATAAAAAAGTGCATTTATCTGTTTAGTTTATACAGTATAATTCTTTCTTCTTGTTAAATTAGATAAAAAAAGAGATATTCAATTAAGTCTATTTATGCCTAATCAAGACATTCCTATATTTGAAATGCCAAATCTTATGAAGGGAACATTTATATCAAGACCTAATAGATTTGTCGGAGATATAATATATAAAGGAAATATGGAAACTGCTCATATTCATGATCCTGGCAGATTAACGGAATTACTCTTAAAGGGTGTAGAGGTTTTGTTTACAAAGTCGAAAGGCAAGCTAAAATACTATTTAAAAGCTGTAAAAAAAAAAGATGAATGGGTCATTATAGATTCAGCCATCCATTCGAGAATTGCCTTAAAAATTATGGATTTAATGCCTGAATTT
>JBHLOF010000105.1:0-12990 GCA_048940805.1 Promethearchaeota archaeon | reverse complement strand
TTCACCGGAATGGAGTCTGAAACTCCATTTATGATTAATTTAATGCTTGATTTAGGAGAAGAACCCGAAATGTTTGGGGAAACCATAATACATGAAATCAATGAATCTATTTTAAATATTTTACTTCAAATGGGAACAAATGTATCTCAAAATTATGATCTTGTGAACCAATTAAAACTTTATATGAAATCGGCGTTGTTTCTGCTTGAACGTTTGAAAAATCTCACGAAAGAACAAAGGTTAGCTCAAATATACGTCAGTGAAAAAGCCAGAACTATATTAGAGATATTACAAGAAAGACCTTTATCAAGGAAAGAGTTGAAGGGACAATTAGAAGAAAAAATAAACAAGGTAATTTCTAATATTGAAATTACGTTAGATCCATTTGTTAAAACGGGTTTAATTAAGCAAGATTGGGTAGAAGGTGTCTCTGATATATCTTTATTTCTTTTAACAGATTTTACTTTCTTTAGAACACCAGTTACTAAGTTGATCGAAGACGCTAGGAAAAATCTCCCAACCCCCACACTCGCAACTAAATATATTGAGGCAGTTACTAAATTCTTCACACAATATCAACCCACTTTCGAGGATAATTTCAAGATTGCCCAATCTCTAATGAATCCTGATAAATATGATTATATTACTCTATTTAGAGAGAGAGCATATCCAATAAACAAGATACCAAGAGGTCCCGGAGAAAGTACCGAAGAAATTGGTGGTTTTTTAAAGGATATGGTAGATGATAATATAATTATAATACTTAAAGATGAAAAAAATGTTGATTGGATTCTATTATTCACTGATATTGCTGCTTACACATTTTATCCTGAATATATGATAGAAAAAATTCGAAAGGATAGTACAGAAGGAAAATTAAAGAGGAATGTAGCAATAAAACACTTAGAATTTCTTGAAGAAACGTATAAAAAATAAGGGTGAAAAATTTGTCTGATGAGAAAAACTCTACTACAATGCAGGTATTGGAGCTTATAGGGTTAGCCCATGATGAAGTAAATACATACTTTAAAATTACAGGCCGAGGACCTGTAATGGTTGGTGAAATAGCACTTTTAGCAGGAGTTGAAGAAGAAAGAGCTGCTGAAATTGCTGATAATTTATTTCATAAAGGCCTTTTAAAGCAAATTCCCGGTAAAGCACTAATTTATGAGGCTCTACCTCCATATGCAGCGCTTTTAGGTCAAATTCATCAATTTAAAGAGACTATCAAAACGTTTCAAGATGTCACTCCTCAGAATATTCAAGAACGATTTGATTCACTAGAAACGCATTCAGCAAAACTAAGAAAATTAGATGATTATCGTGCTTATCTTCAGTTAATGAAAACAAAACTTCCAGAACAAATAAAGTCACAGTTCGATAGATTTGAAAAGGAACTTGAACAAGTAAATAGATTTCGAGATGTAAGAAGGTTTATTCTTAACTTAAAAGAAATTGTCCCAGCTGAAATTACAAAGGAATTTGGCTTGATGGAAAGTAGATTAGATGGTATGAAAACGGAAATTTCTAATAAATTCGAGAAACAGTTTAGAGTCGGCGCTTTAAAAAGTATGGCAGAAAAAATTGTATCTCGAGTGGTTTCAGAGCAATTTAAAGAGATTAGCGTTTTTTTTCGTGATAAATTTGTTCAAACTACACAAAATATGCTAGATCAGGTGGTTGCGCAATTAGGAAATATTTCAGATACAGCGGGTGAGATAAGTTCGGATTTAGGTACAGTCTTTACAGATATAGAAAGTGGTTTAAAATCTACGTTAGAAGATTTGGAAAGCAGAGTTTCTGGAGTTTATGATGATATAATTTCAGGAATTCAGGAATTAAAGAGTCTATTTAGAACTGAAATTTTCGAAACTATTCAAAATGATATAATTAATAATATTATCCAGCAACTAGAAAGCTCAGAAATGACAATGAACGAATTTTGGGAACGTTCAAAGGAAGCATCCCTACTAAGCTTTAAAGATGTCTGGTTTGTAAGAAGTTTAGAAGGAATTAAAGCTCAAATTAATGAGTCACTAACTCGAGTGAAAATGAGGGTTCACATTATTGCTCCAAAGCTAAAAGATGTTGATCTGGTTGCACTCTCAAGGTTGAAAAAGCATATAAATATAAGGATTTCCACCAATTTTGATATGCATAATCCCGATGATCTGATGAGATTTAAACAAGTTGAGGGTTTACCAAATTTTTCCATTAGGCATTATTCCCGTGAAAACTTATGGTCAATTAATAAGGACTTTGAGGAAGTGATTGTATGTGCTGTTTCAAAAACCGAGGATGGAGAATTTCAAATTGCTGGAATGGGTTCAGTAATGGAAGAACATGTAAAATTATTTGCTACCGTTTTGGAAGATGTATGGATTCAATCCAAAAAATTAGACCAAATGGAGGTTCTACATACTATAAGAAGTTCACAAGAACCCTCTATTCCTAAACAACAATTTACTCCAACTTTCAAACCCGAAACAGTGACTCCAACACCTTCCGAAAAACCTGTTATTGAACCGCCGGTAAATATTCAACCGGAACCTGTTTTAAAAGCAGAACCACCCCCAGAAATTCCTGAGGTTAAACCTGAAATGAAAATATCCACAGCAGCAATAGGAACTACTGATGCGTACTTATCATCTCTGGTCGATGAATTGCTGAATAGTCTAGCGGATTTAACTGGAATTGATATCGCAAGTAAATTACAGAGTTTACAAGATGATATTCTTGAGAAAAAAGGGTATAGTGCAGTCTTAAGGCAAATGAGGATGAGTATAGATCCATTAAAAGTGAATCCTAATATTCTTAGTGTTGCTGAAAGGCAAGATTTGATTAATAAAATAAATTTCTGGAGAACTAATTTAAAAATTTAACCTAGAGAAAAGTCTCTTAGAATAGAAAAGCATCTTCGATTCCAAGATATTTGTATACAACAGATAAGATCTCTTCCTTAGTACCGATATACGCGATGATTTCATGGATAGTTTTTCCATGAGACGCATTATCTATAGTCTTAAAAGAATTAAGTTGAAGCTCAATTTCTCCAAAATTTAATATTGGTTTATTTGGTGATTCTGAATTATATGACTGTATAACTCCAATTTCCGATTCAGGATGATCTCTAGAAATATCAAAACATTCACTCTGCGTTTTTGGAATGTCATCTGATAATTTAACGATAAACCCATAATCCTCAGAATCAGGAACTTTCAAAATATATCCAATTTTGGCGGTTCGATTAAAATCAATATCTTCTGGACGGATTGCCAACTTATATATGTCGTCCACATCAATTTTAAAAGCTATAAAATTTTTACCAATTTTTATACGGTCCTCTGGAATTGTCCGAAAATATGATATTGGCGTAGGAGCTGTTTTTGTTGGAATCAGAACTGTTCCTGGATTTGAAACTCCTCCACTGATAACAGTTGCTAAAGACCAGCCGTTTATTTTCAGATTAGGTCTATAAAATATACAATCATCAAGAATTTCAATCCCACAATAGTTTACACCAGTAGAAAAAGGTTCATCTATGACTTTAAATTGCCGAGTTATTTCTCCCTGGTATCCTTGTTTGGTTCTTTGATTTTGAAGTAAAATTCCACTCGATATGGTACAATAACGTTCCGAACTTGCCAAAATTTCATAATTTGCTGGATCAAGAGCCGGAGGGCATGTCCAATCTTCAAATGTTTCAGGTTTTTTATAAAAAAAATCTCGTTCTGGGCTTATCCAATAACGATCACCCCCAATTACATGACTTCTTGATTTAATAGCTTCCTTGATTTCAGGGTTGACCCAAAGTAAGTTATAACATTTATTATTTGGAAACATTCCTAAAGGTCTTCCTCCGTGTTCAGATATGATAATGGACCCTGTACCCGAATCGAAATCAATAAGCCTTGCGTGATTACCTATTGTAGAGATTAGGTCATTTTTAGTAAAATAATTCATAATTAAAATCGAGTATTGGAAGATTTTAAGATTTTTTGATTATTTGCAAATGAAAAATGTTTTAATTCAGTGCTATTTTATTAATTTATTAGGAATTGGGGATTGGAATGATAAAGAAAAGAAGCTGATCCTCTACTATTAATTGAAAAAAATGATTATATAAGATCAAAATTTTATCCGTATACTTTATGAGGAATAATTGCTATGCCATTTTTTAATAACGATGGAATTAAAATATACTATGAAGTTGAAGGGGAAGGTCCACCAGTGATAATGATACATGGATTTGCTTCAAGTCTAGAAGGTAATTGGAAACAAAAAAATTGGGTGGAAGTTCTAAAAGATAACTATAAATTAATACTTTTAGATTGCCGTGGGCATGGAAAAAGTGATAAGCCTTTGGATCCAACCCAATATGGCGCACATATGACTGACGATATAATAAAGTTGCTTGATCATTTATCGATAAAAAAGGCTAACTTCTTAGGGTATTCTATGGGTTCAAGATTGACTTTTCAACTTTTACTCCACAAACAAGAACTCTTTATAAGCGCGATTCTTGGTGGATTTGCTCTTCGATTCCCTAGTGATGAAGAAAGATCAGCAGCTCAAAATCGACCAAATTATATGCTGGAAGCTTTGAAAGCAAATATTGATGAGATAAAAAGTCCAGTTGCTCTGAGAATTCGACGCGTAATTTCGACTTATAAAGATTTCGATTTACTAAATTTAGATGCTTTAGCAGCCTTTGTGAAGGGTGGGGTTCAAAGTGAGAGAAATTCAGTCCAAACTAATGCCCAAAGAAAAGAATCTCTTAAAAAGATCAAGGTTCCAGTTTTAACTGTTATGGGATCTGATGATTTTCCTGGGGATAAGACCTTAATAGCTCAATTAGTTCCAGATGCTTGTCATTTTCAAATTCAAGGAAGAGACCATAATAGTGTGGTCCCTGATCCCAAGTTTCATATGATTGCAAAAGCTTTTCTAGACTATGTAAACAAAATTTAACTGGATATACACCAGTTATCAATGTTATTTTAATATTATTACTCTCACCTAATAAATTAATCAAAATATTGAAACTTTAGCTAAGGAATTTGGATATTCTGCACTTCAATTATTCAAAATAAAAAAACTTGTAAAATATTGAGTTGATTAATTATATGGTGAAATTAATAATGGTATAATTTTTTGGATATTTGATAAGGATTCAAGATTCCAAATTATCTCAATTAATTTATTTGTTTTTGAATGACCTAATATCGATGTAATTAAGCTTCTAGCTTTATTTTCAACATCTTCGTGATTCATAGGTCGTTCAGGGAATCCAAGGACATGTTCGATGAAAATCTCATGGTGTTCACCATTTTTTAACATTACTTTAACCAATGCTGATTCTACTCGGGGTTCTTTTTCTTGACTGGGATCATTGATTACGCTAACATAATCCATCTTTTCTCTAATTGATTCAGTGGCCATACGTTCATGAGATTGTGCCATGTTAAAGGAAAGGTCACCATCTTCTAAAATAACAGCTGCTAAATATCGTAAATTTAATGCTGGCATTTTCGCTTCAGAAAAAGCTCGTACATTTCCCGGCATCTTTATTTCAATTTTAACAATTGATGTCCGGTTTATCTTTTTTATTAACTCTACTAAGCCCTCAATACTGGGTTGGACTGGACCACCTACAGGATATCGTTTATAAGCTACTAAAGGCATCTCGTAATCTTTTCCTAAATTATGGATTAACTTATTTAAATCGAGATCAGAATTAGTTCCAATGAATATGGAGCTATGTAACCAGTTTGGTGTTCCCTTAAATGGATCTTTTACACCTGTAAATCCCTTATGAACCATCAAAGCTGCGGATGCTCCATTTCTTGCAGGCATTCCAGCAAAAAGAAAAGCTTTTTCGATATGTTCTTCATCACGGAGCCAATTAAAAGACCCTGATACTTGCTGAACACAATATGCCAATACATATCCAATTGAGCTTTTTGGTAGTTTTAATAGGGATGCTGCTGCTGCCGCTGAACCAAATGTAGGTCCAACACCATGAGATGATAATCCCGCTGTACGCAGGTTCATTGTACCCAGAGCTTTTGGTAGTCTACAAGCAATTTCATAACCAGTAACAACTGCTTTGAGTATTTCTTCTCCAGTTGCTTCCATAGTTTCCCCAATAGATAAAACAGTAGATACAATTGGAGGACCGGGTTGTACGAATGCAGAAGGGCAAAAATCATTTATTTCTGCTGCATGAGCTGTTACTGCATTTGCAAAAATAGCATCCAATAAGGTAGTAGTTTGATTTGTAGTAAGTAAATGAGCTGTGTCGGCTTTTCCACCATTAAATATAGCAAATTGGCGTGCAAGACGAGAAGGTTTTAAGTTTGAACTAACCACCATTGAAGCCAATGTATCTAAGATATGACGTTTAGCAAGTTCAAGAATATCGTCAGGGATTGTGGTAATTTGGCTTTCTGAAATATATTTGGCTAATGGTTCAGTTATAGAAGGAAAATCCAACCGGGACGGCGTTAATTGAGGATCTTTCCTCACTGTTCTAACCAACTCTCCCTTTCGTCTTTTTATTATCTGGATCCTCCATAATCTCAACTTAAAGTATGTGTGTTGTAAAAATCAGCTTTTAATTCAAAAGATATTTTCCCAAGCAGAGCGTTCCTCGTCCATTGGGGCATTGACAATTTCTGGATTTGGTTTGAGTATCATTGTAGCACGATTTTTCAGTTCGTATTTTGGCCACTTGGGAAGCCCTGAGTGATTCGGATCTCCATTTTTAGCAAATGAAATCCATGTATCCATGATTAAATTTGAAAATGTTTCAAGTTCCTCTATATTATCACGTCCAAGCATTATTTCTGTATTCCGGTTTGAATGGTCATAAGTTCCGAAAATAAAAGGTAAATCAATTGTATGACATGCACCGAGTAAATCTTTATATGAAGGTGATTCGAACCCAAATAGGTAGCAATAAGTATTTTGTTGATTTTGGCATTGTGCTTCGGCAGTTCGAATGATTGGTATTCGATATGCCTCATCAGTGTTGATGGTATACTCAATTTCATAGGGTTCTATTGGTAATTTACCCTTTCTAGCTTTTTTATATGTCTCAATTAACTTTTTAGCATCTTTTTCTGTTTTACCATAGAATTTCATATATCTGTTAGTAAACCTTATAAGACTACCCTCATCTGTTTTTTCATGTCTTTTATGTATTAATTCAGTTTGATCTGCCCGGATTAGTCCTCTATTATAGACTTTCCTTTCATCCAATGTGTTTCCTATAAGTAAAGGAATATCTTTTGCAAAACCATTCCGAATAGCTTCCAATGGTAAAACTGGAATAGTTTCATTGTCAATTATAGGTCTAAAAGGGAATAAAATTCGATGTTCTTTCGGATTTAATTTACGGAAAATTTCATGCTGAGCTTTATTCAATTCGGTCCAATCTACCTTTCTTAATGAATCAATATCCCCAATTTTAATTCCTAATACATCAAACAAATCTTTTGAAGCTTTCTTACTTGGTGTATCATCATACGCGTATGGGTGTGCTGTACCACTTTGGGGGATCGCTTTATGGAATAATCCCTTTGCAGAAGGCATAGCTAGTAGTGAAACAACTGCCCTTCCTCCAGAAGATTGGCCAAAAATTGTTACGTTGTTATGATCTCCTCCGAAATATTGAATATTATCTCTAACCCATTCAAGGGCACATATTTGATCCAGCAAGCCGTTATTTTTCTTTAAATCAGGCCAATTGAAAAAACCAAATACCCCCAATCGATAATTGATCGTAACCAGAACTATATTACCTCTAGGGACTATTTTTTTCCCATAATCCCTGCTTGCTCCTGTTCCAAATACAAATCCACCACCATGAATCCATACCATTACAGGTCTTTTTGCATCATCTGCCTTAGGAGTATAAACATTCAAGTATAAACAATCTTCAGAAGTATCTTTTATAATTCCTATACCCCTATCATATTGAGGAGCATTGTGGCCAAAACGACTAGCATCATAAATTCCGTCCCAAATTTCAATTGGGAGAGGCGCACAAAAACGTAATTCATTTATGGGTGGTTTAGCGTAGCGGATCCCCAAAAATGATTGATGATTTGATTCTTGAACTCCTTTAATTTTCCCTAATGAAGTATTTACTATAATTCCCATAATTTAAATAAAACTTTTTGGCTTTTATATATATAGATTAAGGAGGATATTTTAAAATTCCTTCCCAGACCATTCGCTCGGTCTTGAAAGGATCACTTACTAATTTTACTTCCGTGCCAAAGAACATTGTAGACCTATTTTCAATATCATAAGGTTTCCAATTAGGAATACCATCATGGTTAGGATTTCCGTCCTGTCCAAATGATATCCAAGAATTCATCATTTTCTGACTAAGAATATCTGTTTCTTTACTTCTTTTCGGGGTAATTCCTCTTGCATTTTCTCCCACTGTTCCAAAAACAAAAGCAATTTCGAGTGCATGACAAGCACCTAATTTTCCACCCATTTCAGGTGATTTGTATGTGAAAAGATAAGAAAAGACGTTAGGTTGGTGTTGGCATTGAGCTTCTGCTAATCGTATACCAGAGATTCTAAATCTAAAGTCTGTTGAGATTGCCTCCAGAATTTCCTGAGGTTCTCCATTCCGTGTTTTTTTGTAAGTTTCGATGATTTTCTGAGTTGTGCTTTCATTTTGATTAAAAAGACTTATCATTCTATGGATTCTTTTAAATAATCCCTTTTCGTCGAGAATTTCCCTTGGAGGAGTTAAAGCTGTATATAAATTCACTTCATCTTGATTTGTACCCACCATAAGCTCCACATCAGATGCAAAGCCATCCCTTAACGCTTCAAGAGGGTGTTTTGGCAATGTTTTACCATCGATATAAATACCATACGGAAAATTTTTCCCTTGTGCGCGTGCTTCTAATTCCATTTTGGTTTGAATCTTCACTAATTTTTGCGTTGGTACCGCTTTTAAAGCTTCGATATCGAATCCTTTTATACCTAACGCAGTCATGACGCGTTCAGCACCTCTAATTCCGAATTTAGGATGATACCTGCCCGGATGAGGAGCTCCACTTTGAGAAATTACCCGATTAAACAACCCTTTTGCGGAGGGCATAGCCATTAAAGTAGAAACTGCTAATGCACCCGCAGATTGACCAAAAATTGTAACATTGTTCGGATCACCCCCAAAAAGCATAATATTTTCTCGAACCCATTGAAGTGCTGTGATTTGATCCAATTGCCCCAAATTCGCAATTTCGTCTTCAAGGAAAATATAACCGAATATTCCAAGACGGTAATTTATTGAAATAATAACCAGATCACCAAGTTTGGCCAAATTCGTTCCATTCGTTAGTGAACCACTACCGAAAGATAATCCTCCACCATGTATCCAAAATAAAACAGGACGTTTAGCATCATCCAATTCTGGGGTCCACACGTTTAACGTTAAACATTTCTCTTCGTCCTGTAATGGACGTGGTTTAGGAGTAAAAAATGAATCTCTCTGGGGCACAACAGGACCGAATTTTGTACAATCGAGAACATCACTCCAAGGCTTTTTACGGATAGATGGTTTAAACCTCAGTTCTCCCACAGGGGGTTCTGCATATGGAATTCCTTTGAATTTTTTTATCCCATCTCTTTCATATCCTTTAATTTTTCCCTGTTTGGTTTCAATAATTATCTCTTTCTCCATGATTAGACCATCTATATAAATTATCTCAAAATTCTTCTTATTATTAATTAAATTCTGGTATGACTTAAAATTTTTAGGAAATCTATTATCAGAAGAATTCCCGAAGAATATACTTCATCAATACAAAATAAAAGTTCATTCTTGCTTAGATTTTTTAAAAATTTTTATTTGATACAATAGAGACAAAAAACTTAATTATTTTCTATCAATCTACTATTGAAGTTGAAGTATTAATTTTCAGAGGTCTGACTACTAATTAATTCGATACCAACAGATCAAGATAAGAAATTTGATAAACGCCTTCTAATTATCTTTTTGATTTTATTCACGGAAGTTTTAGGATTTAGTAGTGTAATGCCTATGATCCCATTTTTGGGAGATCGATTGGGATTGAGTGAGTTTCAAATTGGTTTGGTTATAAGCATATTTAGCATATGTCAACTTTTTGCTAGCCCAATTACAGGTAAACTTAGTGATAGATTTGGAAGAAGACCGTTGCTATTATTTAGTCAAACAAGTACTTTTATAGGTTTCCTTCTCCTTGGATTAGCCAGTAATGTTTGGATATTAATAGCAGCACGGCTTGTAGATGGGCTTCTAGGAAGCAACATGACTGTTAGTCAAGCATATATAAGCGATGTGACAGCCCCTGAATACCGTACGAAAATATATGGTTATTCAAGTGCGGTTTTTGGTGCTGGATTAATTTTTGGACCTGTGATTGGAGGTATTTTGGTCTCATTAAACTTTTCGGTTCCTTTCTTTTTTGCCGCAGGAGTGAGTCTTCTCTCAATCATTTTAGTTTCAATTTTTTTACCCGAATCATTATCTAAAAAAGAGTCAAAAATAAGTTTTAAATTTGGGGATATCATTCCAATCAAAGAAGCTAAAATTTTCTTTAAATCCGCTAAAATTAGGGGAATATTAGCAATTTTTTTCCTTTATAGTTTCGGATTTTTCCTATTCATTACCACATTCCCTTTATTTGCTAAAAACCAAATTAATGCTACTCCCCAAGAACTTACTTTTTACATGGCATGGATTGGCGTACTTAGAGTCCTTTTTCAAAGTGTTCTCATTAATCCTCTATTAAACAAGATGAAGGAAAATACACTTCTGATTTTGGGCAATTTTGCCATGATCTTCACAATGTCATTTCTTATATTTACTACTGGATATTGGATTTTATTTCTTCCAATCTCGTTCTTAGCATTTGGAACAGGTGTGAGTCGCCCTATTCTTACAAGCAAATTAACGAAAGCTGTTAAAAAAGAAGAAACTGGCAGTATTTTGGGTGTGAATAATGCCTTAAATAGCTTTGGTCAGATTATAACACCAATTCTTGGAGGATTAATTTTACAGTTTCTAGCTTCTCAAATACTCCCTCTATTATCAGCGATAGTATTCACGCTTATATTTCTCCTATGGCGTTGGGCATTTGTTAAACCCTTTCAAGTAGAAAGTGACCAAATAGTGAAAGCAGAAGATGAGTTTATTACTGAATAATTATTTCATCATTTCGTTTAAATTTTTCTTGGTTTGGTATTTAATTATGTTTAATTCACTCTTCAGTATTTTTTGAAAAAATATAACTATTAATTATGATTAAAATAGATGATTCACAGTTTTATAATAAATGCTGTTAATAGATGAGAATTGATGGAACAGAAAAAAATTATTACCATTGTAGGAATGGGACCAGGTAATGGGATGGGTATTGCAAGACGATTTGGTAAAGAAGGTTTTACAGTAGCTATGATTTCACGTAATGAAGAAAAATTACGCAAACTCCAAACAGAATTAAAAAAAGACGATATTCCCGCATATTATTTTGTAGGCGATGCAAGTATAGAAGATTCTTTAAAAAATGCATTTAAAGAATTGAAAGAAAAAGTAGGGAATACAGATGTATTAATCTATAATGCTGCTCGTTTAAAAATGAGGAATATTCTTGAAGAACGATTTGAATCTTTAGTCACTGATTTCAAAGTGAATGTAGCAGGAGTTTTCACAGCAGTTCAAGAAGTTCTCCCAGCAATGAAAGCAAATAGGGAAGGTACCATTCTTGTTACTGGAGGACATCTAGGTATCGAACCTCATAAAGATTTTGCTTCGCTCTCAATCGGAAAGGGTGCACTTATTAATTTAGTAAAAACATTAGCAGCAGAACTAACCCCACAGAATATCCATGTTGCTTCAGTTATTATTTGCGGACTTATCAAACCTGAAGATGAGAAATATAATCCTTCTACTATTGCTGAAAACTATTGGGAATTGTATACTCAAAGAAAAGAGGATTTTGAAGTAGAAATACTATATTAAATAAGTTATCTTAACCATTTTTGTATAAATTAAAAATTTATATTTGAGAAAGATCTAATTAGAATGATTTGAGAGAAAATGAGTAAAAACCTTGATTATCGGAACGGAGCTCGAGTTATTGTAGAGACCTGTATGGGAATAAAGCCAAAAGAAAAAGTGTTAATCATTTTTACTAAGGAATTAAATAGAAATGTAAAACTTTTGGTAGAGGAAACCGAAGCCTTAGGTGCTCAAGTTACACTTAGTCAGGTTGATAATAACGATATTCAAATAGAACCTCCTGAAGAAGTATGTGAACAGATGCTAAACTCCGATGTAGTGATGGGCGTTCTTCCCCCTAGCACAATTCAATTATTTCTTCATATGAATGCTCGAAAGGCTGCAACTGACGCAGGAGTAAGAGTAGGTGGTGTTCCTTATATTAAACCAGATATTACTAATGAGGATATTTATAAAATTTCAGAATTAACAGAGAAATTGGCGGACATCTTGACGAATGGGGAAGATGCAAAAATTACAACAAAAATCGGAACTAATATTGTGTTATCTATTAAAGATAGAATTTCAGCTCCCCTTAGGGTAAGACATGCCGTACCTGGAGCATGGGGCGCTGTTCCTGAATATGCTGAAGCTGCCATAGCCCCCGTAGAGGGGACCGCTCAAGGAACCTGGATCATAGATACTTTTTTTGAAAAAGTTGGTGCAATAAAAACGCCTGTAGAATTATGGGTAGAAAATGGTCGGGTTATGCAAATTGAAGGAGCTGAAGAAGCTGATAAAATAAAAGCTATAATAAAAGCTGCCGATAAGAATGGAAATAATATTGCTGAGTTAGGAATAGGTACCAATCATACCCAAAAAAGTTTTACTGGAACTGTTGGAGATAAAATGATGATAGGTACAGCCCATTTAGCTATTGGAAAAAATATTAATATTGGAGGTCAAACATATAGCAA
>JBHLOF010000194.1:0-3182 GCA_048940805.1 Promethearchaeota archaeon | reverse complement strand
CCTTTTACAATGCGCGTAGCAAATTTATCTTTTGAATATTGCATTGCTCGATGAAAATCTAGGTTTTGCCCATAATCCGGATCTCTTGTAACAACCACAGCAGAACTAATATAATTGCCACCATCTTTCTCACAATGGAATAATATAGGTATCTTATCTAAATCTACTTCAGGCTCGATAATTTGTTGACAAGGAGCATTGGATATTATCTCTGGCTCAGTACGTTCTTCAATTGCTTTTGAGAGCATAGGTATTAAATCAGCTGGAGTAACACCAAAATAATCGGCAATAACGCTTTTAGTGCAGAAAACATTACCTACAACACGATATTCAGATTCTTTTACATTGTTGAACATTACAGGAGTTGGTTCAGTTCCCTTTAAAATTCCGGCAATTTCTAATTTTTTAGAAACTTCAAGATCTACCTTTTTGAGTGAACCTTCCTTATCTATCTGATTAACATATTCTCTAAATCCCATAAATTTCAACTCATTTACATGTTTATAATCATTTTTCTTAAAGGAGTTACAGAAACACTTTTTATAAAATTAAAGGTTTTTACCATTACGTAACCGTTGGAATATTTCTTTTGCGTAATCCACTCTAATTTTTTTCTCTTTAATCATTTCTTGAGCCACTTTTTCAAGTAAAGCATCGGGTACTCCCGCCACTTTAGCAATATTTCGAGAATGAAGTGCCATGTGTCCTTTCTGTATTCCTTCTGAAGCTAAAGCTCTCAACGCTGCAACATTTTGCGCTAAGCCTAAAGCCGCACCTACTTGAGAAAGTTCACCTGCACTTTTTACATTTAAGATTTTTAAAGCTAAACGTGCCATAGGATGTATTTTCGTCATCCCACCAATTATCCCTAATGCAAGCGGAACGGTTATCTCACCTTCTAGATTTCCATCAGAATCTACTTTAAAATTGGTTAAGGGGGAATATTGCCCACTTAAGGAGGCATAAGCGTGAGAGCCTGCTTCTATAGCCCGTGTATCATTTCCTGTTGCTAGTGTTAAAGCTACAATTCCGTTCATAATACCCTTGTTGTGAGTTGTTGCCCGATATGGATCTGCTGCTGCAAATTCGTAAGCATTTATTATTCCTTCTACAACTTCTTCTCCCCCCAACAATTCCTTATCAAAGGTGGCTCTACTCTTGGCTAATCGATGAGTAGCTAAATTAGAAACAATTCGTAAATAGACTTTTCCCCCACTTATATCTTCTACATAAGGGCTAATCGCTTCTGCCATAGTATTTACAACATTCGCTCCCATCGCATCTAAAACATCTACTAACAAATGAAGGATAATCATTTTTCCTTTACCCGTATTTATCTCTCTTATTTCTATATCACGAGCGCCTCCACCTAGCTCATTAAGCATGGGATCCTGCTCATTTGCTATCTTCAATAATCTTGGAATATCCTGTCGTATTTTATCTTTAGATGCTACAATATCATCTAGTTGGGTAATCTGAATTTGTGAAATCATTATTGATTTTACTTCCTCAGAATGAAATCCACCATGAATTCGAGCCATTCTTGCTGCATTCGAAGCAGCAGCAACAACCGAGGGTTCTTCTATAACCATAGGGATTATATAATCTTTATCATTTATTTTAAAATTTAAAGCTAAACCAAATGGTAGCTGATAACTTCCTACAACATTTTCTATTAATGTATCTATTTGTGTAGGAGTAAAATATCCAAGTTCCTTTAAAATATTCATATCATCTTGATCTAAATTTGTCAATGAGGATAATAGCTCTCGACGTTCGTTCATTGACAATTTATAAAAACCAGAAATATCCGAATGAAAATCCTTCATAATATAATTCACACTTCTAAAAATTAATAAACTTTTCTAAACTTCTGTGAGAAACGGTGAAGCTTAGAATAAAATTAATAAATGTGATGCTCTGGAATAGTAATGTAAATTGGTGACCAATTGAGCAATCCCTTAGCGTTCATATCTTGCTCATTCTCGATTTCAACCCTTCGAATTTCATACTCGAGGGTATTACCTCTACTTACATTTCCCGCTACTCTAACTAAACCTTTTTTAAGATATGTAAGATCTTCTAAATCATTTTGAGCTATTGGTTCAGATTCTAATTTCGCGAATAGTGGAAAAAATCTTTTGTGAAATCCTGAGTGTCCTTTAGGACAATGATTTAATCCCTTAATGTTTGGTATAATACATCCTTCATCGCAAAAATGAAGTGTAAAACCTCTATGATTATTTTGTTCATGTTCAGTAATGCGTCCTAATAAAATCATAGGTTTCACATCACCATTTTTTATCAATTCATACTCAAGAACACTTTTTTTGCTCTTCAAATGAATGAAATCATTAATACTCGGACCTTGTTGAACTGCTTTTTCGAATCCTTCCTCAACTTTTAAAAGGCCAGATATACAGGTAGCTCCCGATCCATATGAACCAAAATAAATTATGTCATTTGCGTGAGCATGATTTTCGAATAAATATAGTATCTGTGCCCATACTGCAGCATTATACATATTACCAAAGTGCATAGGGACTCTTAGTTGAGGCAACACTCTCGCTTTTACATTAGTATTAACCCAATCTGATAATCGTTCAAGAGTCGTGGATGTAAAACCTTTTTCATTAAGTTTTAAATAAAGATATTCAGGTAAAACAGTTACATCATGCAAAAACGAATCAATTTTTTTTAAAATTGAAGATCGAAATTGATTTTTCTCAAACTTAGGTAAATCCGATATATGCCTGATCCACCGTTTTAAGATAATTTGTTGCATTATTTTCAACGGGAGTTTAGAAAAAGGAGCATGAAAGGCATAAAAATCCGCATGAAAATCACCAATATTATTAATTAAGTCGTCATAGGCTTCTAGTTGAAAGTTAATATAGGTATCTTGAGAGTAACTCCCAAAAGCTCTCGCATTCTTATCGTTAGGTGGTCTGAAAAAGTCGTTGACATTGCCGGATATTCTGCCAAATCGCTTAGAAAAAGTGGCAATCCGAGGATTTCTTGATATAACAAGCCCTATTGCCCCTGAACCTTGTGTAGGTTCTCCAGGAGAGCCTAGGTGGTATTGTGAAATATCAGCACTTATTACCAAGGCTTTATTTATGATTTGTTTCTCAATTAATGCAATTGCATTTAATATCGCTAGGGTTCCTCCCGCACAAGCG
>JBHLOF010000104.1:0-13143 GCA_048940805.1 Promethearchaeota archaeon | reverse complement strand
CATGATGCCAGTGATAATCGACTTAAGAAATACTATGATCTACTAAAACAAGGAAAATATCCTGAAAAAGGATTGATTATGCGAGGTCCCTCTGGTGAGAGAGCGATCCCCATTATCGAAGCTATATTAGAAGATAAAAATTCATACGAAAGAGCTGTAAATATTCCAAATGATAATATTATTGAAAATTTACCGCAGGATTTAATCATCGAATGTTCTGCAATGGTGAATAAAAGTGGTATTCATGGTGTACAATTAGGAAAAATTCCAAAAAGTATTGAAACCGTTCTACGTATAGAAGCTTCTATACAAGATTTATGCCTTGAAGCGATATTGCAGGAATCAAAACAACTTGCGATTAACTGTTTAGCAACTGATGTGAATTGTGGTAGTTATGAAATTGCTGAAGCTGTTTTTGATGAGATGATGGAAGTTCAAAAGGATTATTTACCTAACTTCAAATAAAATAATTAGTAACTTTAAATATCAAACTTCTTCTGTTAAGGTTTCCTTAACTTTCATGAGTATAGGGATACTTCCAATAAAGTAAAATGGAATTAATAAAAAAATCCAAGCGATCGGTCTTGCAGCAATTCCAGAAATTGCTGTTGCCAATATTCCTGCAGACAGTGACCCAATAACTTGAGATAACGAGTCTCTTATGTTAAGAATTCCTGTAAATTGTCCCTTTCTCCCCTCAGGCATTAAATCCTGTGCCCATGTATTCATCGGAATAATTAAGGCAAGTGTACCTATAAATACGGAAGAAAAGGCAATTCCTAATAAAATAATATTTGGGTTAGTGTTAAATTCTGTAATAAAGGGGATCATTACGAATCCGGGAGTTGTTACAGACACGACTATTGCAAGTGTCTTTTTTCTGCCAATCTGGTCGGACAATTTTCCGAGGAGTGGAAATGAAATGAAACCAATAGAACCAGCAATTCCAAAAATTATTGCCAATTCCAATGTTTTTAGACCAATTGACAATATAAAATTGAAAACATAGGGTGTAATTACCATTACTCCTGACCAAATAATAGTCTGAGCAATAAGAAGTTTAAAAAAATCATTATTTTTTTTTAGTTCTTCGATATTGAATGTTTTTCTTATTTCTTCAACGAATTTCTTTTTTTCGGGCAACTCTGAGGGAGTCATATTATCTTTTAGAAAAATTCCTCCAATAAGTGTACATATTAAGAGGATTATCCCGCCAATTGATAAGAGAATAATGTGACCTCTCTGGGTTATAATTAAACCCCCAGGAATATCAGGATCGGGAATCGTATAAAATTCATTTGCTATGAATGTCAAGACTAAAGGCAACAGATAACCAAAAATCCCTAACATGTTCACTATTCCATTAACCCTTCCCCGATACTCTTTTTCAACCAAATCGGGCACTAATACCTTTTGTGCAGAATAATAAGCATTTGAAGCAACTCCAATTATCACAACATCGATAATAAAAACCATTAGATAGCTAGACGAAAACCCAAACACAATTAACGAAATTCCAGATATTATTCCTCCTACAAAAAGAAAAGGTCTCCTCCGCCCATATTTAGACCGTGTATTATCACTTACTACACCCCATACGAATAAGAAAGTTAACCCCATAATGGCTGAAAAGGAAACCATGATACCGATAAAAATATAATCTAAATTGAGTACATGATCAATATAAGTATTTAAAAGTTCTGCTTCCATGTACCCAAATACTTGGATTCCAAATGTTAATATTCCAATTAACAATATAGTAAATGATGATATGCCATATTTATAACGCTTTTCTTTGTTTAAAGATTTAATTTCTTTCTCAACCATTGTTTATTAAATCTATTTCAGTCTATAAAAAGCTTTAAGATTGTACCAATTATTTGATATTTTCTTGCTTTCTGATTAATATTAACTGTTCCGTAATGAAACTAGTTCAAGTATTTGTTCACCAAAACTGCCTTTGTCTACTCGTTTTCTAGTAATTCACCTGAAGTAGATTTGATCGAATACGTATCTTCTGGAAAAATCATTTCTCCCAAAATATCTTGATTTTCAAACCAGTTTGATTTAAACCATTTTATTTGGGATTCAAATTCGTAATATTCCTTTAAGAACAAAAAATTATGCCTGAATTTTTTCTAAAATATGAATACACTGAGCGGCACTTCCTCTGCCCAAACTTCCGCCACCATTTTCTGCGAGAGCAAATCTATGATTCTTCACTTGTCTTTTTCCAGCTTCTCCTCTTAATTGTGTGACCAATTCATGTATTTGGGCAAGACCTGATGCACCGATAGGATGTCCACGAGCTAATAATCCCCCGCTTGGATTAATAGGGATCTCCCCAGTCAATTCGGTAGCTCCGGTTTCAACAAAAGGACCACCTTCTCCTCTAGGGCAAAAACCTATACGCTCCATTATATCTAATTCCCCAAAAGCAGTCGCATCGTGCAATTCAGCAACTTCAATATCCTTCAGTGAAATTTCATTATTAGGTCTTCCCTGATTCGACATTTTCCAAGCTGCTGTCATTGTCCTCTTTTCCATATCATCATCTCTTAAAGAACCTGATCTAAGGATTGAAGCCCGTATCAATACTGCCCTTTCTTTTAATTCTGGGTGCTTGTTTAAAAATGAATCAGAACAAACAATTGCTGCGGCAGAACCATCACCAATAGGGGCACACATTGCTCTTGTTAATGGATACGCAACCTCATAATCGTTCATAACCTGTTCTACTGTTTGAGGAAATGTATATTGAGCAAGAGGATTCAGAGTTGAATTATTGTGATTCTTTGCTGCAATAATTGCAAGATGACGTTGAGTCATTCCGTACTTTTGCATGTGGTTTCGAGCACCAGCTGCATAAAAATCCATAAATGCGGAATGGCCACCCTTCTTTTTAGCTTCTGTTTGTTTTCCTTGCTCTGCATTCTTTTTCTTTTTTTCTTCTGCTATTTTTTTTAAATAAGCTATAGTTTTAGCACTTACTTCCATATCTGTAGCCCCTGTAAATGCTTTCATTGTTAAAGCCCGGTCGTCACTATACATTTTCTCAGCGCCTATTGCTAAAGTACAATCATATAAACCTGCCTTAATTGCCATCCATGCACCATGTAGAGCAGTACTAGCTCCAGCACATGCGTTCTCCACATTAAAGACTGGAATTTTCTCAATTCCATGAGGGAATAATGCAACTTCACCTCTAATCATATGTTGAAAGCTAAAAACACCCCACGTTGAATTACTAAACCAAGCACACTCTATTTCGCTTTTAACAAGTCCACTATCTTCTAATGCTCTTGAAAGTGCTACTTGGGTTAAATCCTTTATGCCTTTATCAAGGAATTTACCAAACTTTGGCATTCCTACTCCGACAATATAAATATCATTCTCCATAATCCCTAACTTCGATTAATTATTATTTGATTCTTTAATTGATATAATTAAAATTTTGATGACATAAAAAATTAAACCTAATAGAGCATTATACTTTCAATATAAACACATGTTAACGAAACAAAATTGAGGATTCTTAATGTTAAAGACGAGAATAACCGAAATGTTTGGGATTAAACATCCTATTGCTTCCGCAGCGATGGGACCATTCAAGACTAATGATTTATGTATTGCTGTATCTGATGCTGGTGGTCTTGGGATGATTTCCCATACAAATGTATCACCTATGGGATTTGAATCTAATTATGTTGATGCAATGTTAAAAAATCTTGATTATGTGGTTGACCATACCCAAGGTATCTTTGGTTTCAACATAAGAACATCAAGAGTAGAGCGTGGAATTGATAAGTTAATTTCTGAAATTTCAAAACATATATTGAAAAGTACTAGGCTAAAAGAACAATGCTTATATGCTCTTACTAGTGCAGGTTCAGCAACACGTATGCCTCAGAATAAAGATTTTCAAAAATTAAGAGAAAACTCACAAATTAAACATTTTCATGTTGCACCAGCACTTTGGTTAGCAGACAAGTGTGTAGCAGCAGGATGCGATGGACTTGTTGTTAATGGTTTTGAAGGAGGAGGACATCAAGCATATGAACGAGTTGGTGGAATACCCTTATTACAGCAAGTACAGCAAAAATATCCAGACATACCAAAGTTAGTTGCTGGAGGATTTGCAAATGGGAGAGGATTAGCTTTAGCCTTAGCCGTAGGAGCCGACGGGATAAGTATGGGTTCAAGATTTATTGCTTCGAAAGATAGTGAGTTTCATGATAGTTATAAAGATATTATCCCTCCTGCAAAAGCATCCGATACGATCGTAAAAACCGGTAATCTTAGTATAATAAGAATGTGGAAAAATAAATATTCTATGGCTAAAGACATGATCAAATCAAGAGAAGAAAAAATAGCCGAGGAACAAGCTCTTCTTAAAAAACGTGCTGCTATGAGTGAGGAAGAGCTAAAAGAAGAATATCGGAAAGATTTCATAAAAAATTATGCAATTTATGAAGGTGATGTAGAAAGCGGAATTGTTCCTCTTGGACAAAGTATTGGAGTGATCGAGAGCATTGAAAGTGTTTCCGAAATTATCGAAAAGTGTGTAAAAGATGCTGAAGCTGCTTTAAAAAAGGCGACAAATTACATAATATAGGTGCAGTTAAATTCATTTTATAGTGAAGAAATCTGAGATGAATATTCCATTAAAATAAAAGTTGCTGCATGCCAGATTAATTGTATCGATGGAGATAGAGAGGGGAATTTCGAACGAATTGAAAAGGTACTCCAACAATTAAAAAATGTTAATATTGCTTGTTTTCCCGAATGTTCTTTACTAGGATGGGTTAATCCAAAAGCTCATCTCCTCGCTAATCCGATCCCTGGAGCTGATACAGATAGATTAATTCAACTTGCAAAAAAATATCAAATCATGATTTCTATTGGATTATCTGAAAAAAAAGATATTTATTTATTTGATTCTGCGGTCTTGATAGATTATACGGGGGAGATCCTCCTAAAACATAGGAAAATGAATTTGCTCACTACATTAATGGACCCACCATATACTCCAGGAGATAAAATTTCGGTTATAACTACAAGATTCGGGAGAATTGGTATGCTTATCTGTGCTGACACTTTTAAAAACAAAATATTAAGGCAGATAAGGCAAAAAAAACCTGATATACTGATTATACCTTATGGATGGGCAGAAAAACAAGAAAAATGGCCTGAGCACGGGAAATTACTAAAACAATTAGTGAATGATGTGGCAAAAAAGGTGAAAGCAATTGTTATTGGGACAGATCTTATAGGTGAAATTTCTTCAGGTCCGTGGAAGGGTCGCATTTATGGCGGACAAAGTGTAATAGCTGATAAGGAGGGAAAGATTTTGGCAATTGGGAAAGATAGAGAACCAGATATTCTCATTAAAGAAATAACCTTAGAAACAAATTATTTTTAAAATTACGCTTTCTTTTGTATAAATTTTATAATCGATAAAATAAAAAAGAAGCATTTTTTTCCTTACAAAAGAAGAAAATAACTTTTAATCATTAATTATGGATTTTTTTACACATTTAGTTTTTGGGGCACTTATGTATCTTCTTTTTCTAAAGGAGGTTACCTTTGATTATTTCTTTCTAGCGGTTTTTTTTGCTATATTACCAGATCTAGATGTGTTTATTTCTCCCCTTAAACGAATCTTCAAATCAAATTATCTTGAACATCGTGCTGGTTCCCATTCATATATTATTGGAATAATAATGGCGGGAATTATAGGTAGCATATATTCAATTATAACACAAAAACCATTTATCATTGTTTGGAGTATTGGAATAATATTTTATGGGATTCATGTATCACTCGATATGCTTACTACCACTAAGATTCCTTTTCTATTTCCCCTATCTAAAAAAGAACATTGCTTCTATGTTGAAAAAGCAGGTAGTTCATTTACATTATTAACTTCTTGGATATTTATTACAACCCTCTTGATAATTTATTTCAATTTTCCAGATATAACCCTAATACTTCTAGTCATTAATGGTTATACATATTTTACAATAGCTTATTATGTGTTCCGAATTCTTACTAAAATCTGGGTATCACTTCACCTTACGGATAGTCAAAAATATTTTCCTGGTGTTTTACCTTTCTATTTCTATATATTCGAAAAGACTATTTTAAATGATAATATCTCACTACACCTGGAAAAGAAATCTCATTTCGGGAGTTCAAAAGTGTTATTCGAGAATACCACAAATTTGTCAATCAGAGAATTGGACATTTTTAATAAAGGAGTTGAGTTATGCAAGGAAAGCTATTACTATTCAAAATGGACCGTTTTACCACGTTTTTCGTCTGATGATGGCTTATTTTCAATAAAATTTTTCTTTTTGGAGCCTATGGTACGCTCAAGAGCAATGTATATTCAATATGATTTTGATCTAAACTCCGAAATATTAATTGGGTATAATCAAAGTTTCGGTCACTTTTGATTCATTTATCCAATAATGAAAAATTAAGAAAAAAAGAAAAAAAGCTATTTTATTCTTTCACGCTTTTCTTCATGTAAAATATTTAATTGAGCTCGTATTTTCTCCAATTTTTCTCCATATAATGGGTAAAAATAGATAAATACAAGTCCAATACTGCTAACTATTACTGGAATTAATAGCATGAGTATTTTAATACCTAAATAAGCAGATTCTATTTGTGTTAGCGCACCTTGGACATATCCAAACGATCCCAAGACAATTGTTGCGATTATTGGTCCTATACTCAGAGCGGGTTTATGTATCAAAGCATCTATTCCAAAAAACATTCCTTCTCTGCGAGATCCATTGTTCAATTCATCCTCATCTATAGATAAGTATAACAGAGGAGTATTAAATATAGTGTATCCTCCAAAGAAGGTTAAAATTGCTAAACCTGAAAGTACAAATATTTGCGAATCAATGAATAATATCAACAAGAAAAATATGAAAGTACCTATTATTCTTATTGCTCCAAATCTTAACATAACCTTTCTCATTCCCCATTTTGGTCTCAATTTTATACATAAAAAATTTGAACCATAACCAACGAAAAAGATTATGATAAAATAGTATAATACTCCCCCCTCACCCAGTATTAAAAGATACACAAACAAATAACTTAACCCAATTGAAGAGAGGAACGCATCACATACAATATAACCCATATAGATGAGGAAGGATTTTAACTTTAAGGTTTCTTTAACTGCTTTCCATATTGGAAGTCCTTCATCTTTTTGAAATTCTGGTTTTTCTTGGCAGAGAAAGGCAGTAATCAATAATAAGATTGTAGAGATTATAGCGACAATGACCATGAAAAATCGAAATTCAACAGAAGTTGGATCCATTCCTGCAACAATAATAAATGTCGGAAGAATCACAATTGCCCCTAATATAACAGAAAGAAAATTGCCTTTGGCTCTTTCATCCAAATCTGAAGTCATTTCTGGTAATAGAGCAAGCCAAACAAGAATAACTAATGTCAACATAGTATCAAACAGACAAATACTAATTACATAATGTAAAAAGATAATTATTTGATTATTAAAGCTCCATGGAATCCAAACAATCATAAATGTTAAAGCCCATATAGGAGCGCCATACTTTATGTATATTTTTCGCCTACTTCCCCATCTTTGCGGATTAGTGCGATCAGATAATTGTCCTAATAACGGATCATTAAGCGTATTCACTATCATATAAATAATTTGACCAATAATGAATAATATAGGTGTTAATAGAAGTTTCTCAAAAAAAAATTCTATATATTTTAAATTAAAAATGAGAGCTAAAAGTCCGTTAGGAATTGCACCGATACCATAACCCCATAAATTGCGTCTACTTAGTTTATTTTCAGATATAACACTCAACTCTACGGTTTAATATTATTTTAAATTTTTTTATTATAGATTGATTTTAGAATTTATAAAAACTGCCAAAATTTGATGAATTGAATATTCAAGTCTAAAAGTATAAAATAAAAGAAATTATCTTTTTTTTATCATATTCCATGAGTTAGATTAAAATAGATTTAAAAATAATTATCAAACAGAATTCAAAATCAAATAAAAAAATTATAACTATATAAAAAATAATAGGCGTATTATAATAACAGTAAATGAGTCTTCTGAATCAAGCGATCCTCTCTTCACCGAGCCATTTATTGATATTGATGAGTGGCGGGATGAACCTGTTCGCCATCGATATGTTCATGGTGGCTTTAAAGGTACCGATGCCAGATTTTCGTTCTACTTCCCGCTAAAGGAGCAATATGATGGTCGTTTCTTTCAGTATATTATGCCGATATCTGGGAATGAGAACCTTGCACAGAAACCAGACTATTCTGAACCTAGCTACTCGCTAGATTTTGTATTCGAAAGTGGAGGTTATTTTGTAGAATCAAATCTGGGAAGAAAAGACATGTTCCCTGGTGAAGATGGCACCATTACGGGATATCGAACCAGTGCAGCCGTGGCGAAATATTCACGTGTTTTAGCTTCTGAGATGTATGGATCCCACCGACCATACGGTTATGCATGGGGTGGTAGTGGTGGGGCATATAAAACTATTAGCTGTATCGAGAACACAGTTGGAGTTTGGGATGGTGTAGTCCCATTTGTCCACGCATCACCAATGGCCATGATCAATGTGTTCTCAGTACAAGCTCATGCGATGCGTATATTAAAAGATAAAATACCCTCCATCGTTGATGCAATAGAACCTGGTGGGAGTGGAGATATGTATGCTGGTCTAAATGACGAGGAACGAGAAGCTCTTATAGAAGTGACTAAGATGGGATTTCCACCGCGTGCATGGTTCAATTACAGGAGAATTGCATTTGGTTATACAGGAGTTTTAACTACACTCCTTGACCCAATGATGAAATGGGATCCTACTTACGTCGAAGATTTTTGGAAGAAACCAGGTTACCTTGGGGCTGATCCTCCTCAATCACTCTTAGACACCCGGATCACACACGATACAGTCATAAGTAAACTTATTATGCCTGATGAAATAAGACAAATGGGAGGATCATTGTCCATATCTGCTGGACAAGCGGGTAATGTATCAGTTCCAGCAGCATTTGAATTGGAAAGTGTACCTGATGGTGATCTACAAGGAGCTTCAATTTTCTTGAAAAGTGGTGAGGCAGAAGGTTGTGTAGTTTATGCTATTGCAGTCTTCAGTAATATGATATTCCTAGCCTATGGTGAGGAAAACTATCGATATTTATCTGCTGTCAAAGTAGGAGACAAAGTACGTATTGATAACTCTAATTATCTCGCGGTTCAAACCTACCATCGCCATCAAGTTCCATCACCTGAGTATTATGTCTGGGACCAATTCCGAGGACCTGATGGTAAACCGATATATCCACAAAGACCCGAAATATTAGGTCCCCGTCACACTTATCAAGGTGCTGGTTCGGTCCAGACTGGAAAGTTTGAAGGTAAGATGATTGCAGTTAATATGTTGATGGATGAAGCAGCCTATCCTTGGCAAGCCGACTGGTATCGTTCAAAAGTTAAAGCAGCATTGGGAGATAAGTTCGATGACAACTATCGGCTTTGGTTTATAGACAATGCTATGCATACACCACCAGTAATCACACCGTTAGACTCCCGTCCAGCAATAACAACTCGAGTTTTCAACTATAGTGGTATTTTGCAACAGGCATTACGCGATGTGAGTGCATGGGTTGAAAAAGGTATTGCACCCCCCGCAAGTACTACATATAAAGTGGTTGATGGTCAAGTGGAAGTACCTTCAACTGCTGCAGAGCGTAAAGGAATTCAACCAGTGGTTGCTCTTACTGTAAATGGAGGTGAGCGTGCTGATGTTAAAGTTGGGAAGAAAGTTAAATTTTCCGCGGTGATCGAGACCCCACCTGATACGGGTTCAATAGTCTATGCAGAATGGGATTTTGAGGGTGCTGGTGACTATCCAATAACCGAAAAACTCAAAAATACGAAAAACACCTATTTAGAGGTGAAAACCACTTATATTTTCTCCGAACCTGGCACTTACTTCCCGGCAATTCGAGTAACCTCGCATAGACAAGGCGATCCTAACACTCGTTATGCTAGAATTCAAAACATCGGTCGTGTGAGGGTTGTGGCGACTAGTAAAGAAAAACAAAAAAAAGAAGCTGAAGGTAAGGAATTGGTATTTGAAATAAAAGAGATACCAGACAATCTTCAAGAAGTCATAAACGAATTTTTTGATATAACTGGTAAACGTGTTACAACAGTTCAGGGAAGAGATATTTCAACTAATGAGATTGGTCCAAGAACTGAACGTTCCTCAAGATTCGAAGTTGTTCCTTCAGCTGGTGAAACTTTATATACCGTTAGTTTTGAAGATATAGAAGGTGGTATTGGAGTTTTTGTTGATATTGATATTTCAGTCTCAGGAGCTTATAAAATGATGGCAAAAACCATAAAAAAAATGTTTTCACAACCGATTAAAGACAATGCGATAGAAACACTCAATAAAATTTTAGAAAAAACTGAATAATTTTTTTTTAATTTTTTCTAATCATAATTTCGAAATTTTTTTTTCTCATTCGAGTAGAATAAGATTTGTAGTATTTATCTATATTGTTTCTGTAATGCAATTATTTATATATCAGAATTCGTATATATAATTTAAGGATATATCAATTACTTATATATAAAATTTAATCATATTTATTTGAAATAGGAGTGATGATTAATTTGAGAGTTTTATTGACTGGTGCACTTGGTAATGTTGGTCAAAATACTTTGAAGCAATTAATTACGCGTGACCATGATGTGACTTGTTTTGATTTACCAAATTCAATTAATAAAAAAATTTATGCTAAATTGTCAAAAAAATTACAATTCAAAATGGTCTGGGGCGATCTTCTTAATAAAAAGGATTTGAACAATGCAGTTAAGGGAATTAATTGCATCATTCATCTTGCGGCTATCATTCCACCCTTGAGTGAAAAGAATCCAGAATTAGCTCGTAAAGTAAATGTTGAGGGAACTCGAAATCTAATAGCTGCAGCAAAAATGTTATCAAATAGACCTAGGTTTATAATAGCAAGTTCTGCGAGTGTTCACGGAGTAACGATTCATTTAGAACCTCCCGTTAATGCAGATAGTCTCTTAGATCCTTCTGATAATTATTCATATACAAAAGTAGAATGTGAAAATATGGTAAGAGAAAGTGAACTTCCTTGGATTATCCTACGGCTAGCGGCTGTATCTGTCGAAAAAATTCCTCGTAAATTTGACTCCCTCTTATTTGAAATGCCACTTGACCAGCGCATTGAATTTGTTTCTTCAAATGATTGCGGAATTGCTTTTGCAAATGCCGTAACTATCAATGATGTTAACAAGATATTCCTCATTGGAGGCGGGGAGGATTGTCAACTCTTAGAAAGAGAATTTTTAAAGGGATTCTTCGATGCTTTTGGATTAAAAATGCTTCCAGAGAAAGCCTTTAAAGTGGCAAAACAAAAGGAAGATTGGTTTTATATTGATTGGATGGACACTAAGGAATCTCAAAAAGTCCTTCAATTCCAAACTGAAACATTTCAACAATATGTTAACAGAATGAAGAATGACTTTCGAATGAGAAGATTAGGTATGAAAATCATTTCTCCCCTTGCGAAATTAGCCTTACTTAGAATGTCTCCTTATGTTAGAAGTTAAAATATTGAAGAAAGTGATCATGAAACAAAAAAATATAACTGTTAGGTACCGGGAAATAAATCACGGTACATTTGAAGAAGAATGGCCACCACATAAGAAAACTTCAGGATGGTGATACATTACCAGATATTTATCCGACAAACAAAATCCCGATCATCTTTATTCATAATAAATTATCAACGCTCAAATGTATATATGGGTATGAATGGGCGGAAAAATGGGTAGAAGAGCAATTTCAGTAGCTTGGATTGGAAAATGTTATATACGACTTTCTCAGTTTTTATGTCAAACTCTGCTCTGTTCTAGCAATAATATGATCTTGTAGACCTGATGATAAATCGATAAAATAAGCACTGAATCCAGCAACTCGCACAATCAGGTCAGTATAATTCTCTGGTTGAGCTTTTGCTTTCAGCAATGTCTCCTTATCGACAACATTAAATTGGATGTGAGGAACATTTAATGCTTTCCATGTTTTAAGATAACCAATAAATGCTGACTTTAAATCGTCTTGCAAAAATTTAGGAAGAAATTTTTGATTGAGTAGATGATTAAATGTATCTACAGTACTGATCTTCGAGACAGATCTCAAAACAGCAGTGGGACCTTTCTTGTCCCTTCCTGGAGCGGGTGCTAGTGTGGAATCTGCAAAAGGCTCACCATCCAAACGACCATCTGGAGTGGCTGGTGTATCATTAGCTAATCCATAGGTAGCAGATACCGCACTACCATCGCCTCTATGTGAATGTCCGAAGGGGTCTTTTACTGATTCCATGGCCATTTCACCTCGAGCTTGCACTTCACGGGCAATTAAATCAGCATAATCATCATCATTGCCGAATTTTGGTGCATTAAGACATACCTGGCGGATATATTCATGATCTTTCCAGTTTTCATCCATGATTTTGATTAACTCCGGAAGTGTGACTTTTTTATCATCAAAGACTACTTTTTTAATAGCTGTGATGGCGTCTGCAACATTTGTACCACCAATCACCTGCGCAAAATGATGGATCATAGAGTTATAGACCCACTTGCGACAGTCCTTACCTTGCTCAATGCAGCCATCTAAAAGCGTAGAATAAAATGGGCGGGGACAGTATTCTGTTATAAGTTGATTGTTAATTCTTTCCAGATTTTCTATCTTTTCGGTGAAAAATTTCACCTGTTCGGTATATGCATCAAGAACATCTTCCCAGCTTTTAAATGTAGCTGGATCAGGAGTTCTAGCTCCATACTGTTCACCTGTTTTAGGGTTTACACCCTGATGTAGCGCCCACCATAGACATTTTGGTAAAACAAAATAACCCACCGATCGACGTACAATGTTTTTCCCTGGAATCTCGATATACACACAGCCACTGACAGCATACTGCTTGGCATCATGCGGTGGAACACCCCAGCGTTCGAAAAGAGGAATCAAAGCTTCATCATTAAATAGGGAGGGATAGCCAATACCCGTTCTT
>JBHLOF010000002.1:0-148172 GCA_048940805.1 Promethearchaeota archaeon | reverse complement strand
TTCTTTAATGAATGTTTTTTGAGAATCTGTCCTAATGCTGAATGTGGAGCATTAATTCTTAAACCGAATAAAAAAAAAGATGCAGACCTTTCTGAAAATCCGATCTTAAATTCAAAGGTTTATGATGAACTTAAACTATGGCAGGATATTTATTATATGTCATATAACGAAGCATTAAATAGTAAAGAACATCCATTCTCCAAATTATCTGAACAGAATAAACAGACATTTAAGCAAACATTAATAGATATAAAAAATGAGCATTTTGTCTGTCCTCATTGTAAAAAGAAAGGAATTAAAACCTTTATTCTTAAACAAAAACTCCTGTTTATTGATTCAATGCTAAGTAAGATACTGTTATCAATCGATACTAACCAACCCTGGATTATTTTTGGTTATCCGGGTGATGGAAAATCAGAGATTTGTCTACAATTTCTTCAATACTTAGAGTGGAGGTATGGTGTGGGCTATGAAATCTTTAATGTGGATGAAAATACAACAATAGCGAAGCTTGGTGGAGGGTTTTCACCTTTAAGCTTCGGAGGAGATAAGGTTATACGCTATGGAGTCATTACTAAATGTAATTTAAAAAAGGGAAAAATGTCTGCGGATGGAGAGCTTATAGGATGGGGAAAGAATATTTGTTTAGATGAATTAAATAGAGGAGAAGCTGAGAACTATGCATTTCTAATGGGTTTCTTTGCAGCACCTTATCGATATTTAATCGAGGAGGAGGGGAGGGTTATTGAGAACCCGAATCGAAGAGCAGATCTTTATGGCGTTAGGTGGCAGTTTTGTGCAACAATGAACATACAGGACGTGGGAAATCAACCATTACCTTTAGCTCTTAAAAGGAGATTCTTTATCATACGATCAGATTATGAAACAGAACAAGTTGAGGAGATTATTGATGGCGTGATTAAGCTTTCCTCTTATGAGAAAGATATATTAGAAAGTTTAATGCGGGCTATTAGCGGGTGGCATTCTCATAATGAAATCCGATTCCCGGCAGGAATTGGTCATTATACAAAATTCTTTAAATCATTAAGATCAGGACTTCAAAATATGGATGAGGATCTTAATAATAAATTCACTAAACAGAAACTTGAATCTTTTATTGAGGATATTTTAATCGCAACAATTATTATGCCTATAATCGATGAAAATCGAAGAAAGGTAGTAGAGGGGAAGTTAAAAGCTGTTAAAAATTTAGCTAGTGATGCTTTTAAGAATATAGAGGAGCATTACAATGATAATGGCAAAGACCTTGAATCCTTAGAGACCATCATTTATTATTAAAAAGGAATTCTAATGTCTGAGAAAATCGATGAAGAAACTATTCTTATGAATATTGAGAATAGTGTGTTAAGCACTTTCTCATATCCTAAATCAATTCTCGGAAAAATAGAAGATAAATTTGGAGAATTTGAGAAAGGAATTTCTAAATCATATAATACTGATCTTTTTATTCAAATATATCAGAGATTTGTTGAAAAATGTAAAAATGAATTCATGTCAGAATCTAAACGAAGTAGAATAATACAAATCTTTATCCGATCAATACGAGAAATCCTTAGCGAAAATAAAATTAAAGGAAGGGGTAAACTGAAATTTACGCTTCCAACAAAAGAGGAAGAGATATATATTGGTCGTAGAGAATATATACATTGGCATTATGGGAAGAGATATGAGGATGTATATAAAAGATATGTTATTTTCGATGTGAATATTATTAGGACAGCTAAGGAATATACTATTGGTCAAAACACTTATGAGACTCAGAATATCGTGAATATATTTAATATAGTATTTAAAACTAAATCACTTGATAAAAATACAACAGCAGATCTATTATCAAAACTTAATAAATTATTAAAATTCAGTTTTGACACCTTAGTAAGCTTTTTCATTGAGGATATTTCTCATTCTGAACATTTAGATGAAGTTATAGACTTTCAAAATCGAATTTCCAAGATTCTCAATAAAATAAAAAGTGTTGGCTCTCTGGATACTACGAGGGAGATAGCAGATGCTTTATTAACATTATTAAACACCATTGGATTTAAAGATGAAGATATTACATTAGATTTTAATGGTAAAAAAATTAAAAATACTGAAATCGAAGAACCTTGGGCTTATCCAACTGGAATATTTGTAGATCTTACTAAAAAAACTATAAACGGTGTTCCTAAAGATGTTATAAATATAATTAAACAACATTTAGAGAATGGATCTCAAATTCATAATTTTAAATTAGAAGATAAGGGTCAAGGTCTATTTGAATTAAAGAGAACAACGCAATGGAAGACTAAAAAAGAATTAAAGGATTTTATATCTATGATATTTAATATTGAATATAAGATTAATATCTCTTTAACACCATTATCTATCTCTAGCAAGGCCTCATTGGATAATAATACTTTTATGGACTTTACTAGCAATAAGACAATTCAAATAAGAAATATTGAGCAACTTTTTTCAATAATTGAAAAGAAGTTAACGAAAAGAATATTTATTGAGACTAATTCACAAGGTAAAAAAGTTTATGAAGAGCTTTCAATTATAACCTGTTATTTTACAAGAGATGGTTTAGAAATAAGAATATTTGACTTAATTGAGTATTTTCAAGAACTTGCTAATGATATTCATAAATTTTTTGCAGAAACAATGAATCTTAAAGCTATAACACAGAAAAAAAAGATTAGTGAGAGGTGGGATGGGTCAAGAGGGGTTTTAGATGTTGAACGATCTATTAACAGTTCTATTAATCAAGGAATAATTTACCCAATGCAAACTTTTAGGAGACGACTAATTAAATCTCCTCCAACGATATTTATGGTTTATGATATTAGCGAATCTATGAAATTAGTCCATAGATTAGCTCAATTTTTAATTATAATCGTTTTATCCTTTTTTGAAAAAGATATAAATAAGTTTTTCACAGGTTATATTACTACCTTTGAAAGAGGATCTGGTTTTAATACTCTCTTTCGTAGTGAAATGGAGGATATTGAAAGCTCTGAGCAAAAACGGATTGCCTATGAAGTAGGGAAAACTGAAAAGGAAGCAGAGCCTTATTATTTTCTTCAGGAACAAACGGAACTAATCTTGATACCATCTTTAGGTGAGATCGCAAATGATTATTATGATTATGATACAGCAATTCGAGATTTCTTAGATAATTCTCGTTATAGATCTGGAACACGATTTGATATTTATAATCTTGTTCCCTATCATCCTGATATTGATGCAAGGGGTTTAAAATATGTCTTAGTAATCACAGATGCCGCAATGGGAACTAGCGATTTGATAGATTTTGTCTCAGTTTCCAGAGAATTAGTAGATCGAGATGATGTTCGATTTTTTTTCTTATGGATAGTTCAGGAAGATGAAAGAGCAGATACATCTGACGACTCAAATTTTCATAATAGTATGGATACAAGTAGACATTTTATAACTAAGCAACAATTAATGAGGAAAATAGATTCTCTCTCAAGAACTAAAGCTGGAAAAATGAAAGAAAAGGATAAAATTGACGTTTCTGATATGGCCTGGATAAATTTTTATCTTTTTGTTTATAATCATTGGGATAAATGTCATATAGTAAGTGCAGAAAATCTACAATTTGTTGGCGAGATTAAGGATGTTATGAATAAATTAGCAGAACAAGATTTTTTTATCCCATAAAAATAATGACCTTTATACGATTAATAAATAAGCGAAAGAACATAGGTTTAGTTATAGCTTTTATATTTTTTTTATTTAGTATCTTTTTTATTCTCTCTTTTTTAATAGATCGTTTTAATGATCAGAGGATATCATTTTCTTGGAATATTGGGATTGCTTTATATCTCATATTTATAAGTATCTGGATTATTTTTTATGTTATTCGATTTAGTGTTAAGTGGAGTTTGTATAAAAGCATAACAATTACATTTTTCATAGGAATTAGTAGTTTCTTGATTGGTTTCTCATTGGAATTTTATTGGATGTTTGATAATATAGCTTTTTGAAAATTGATTAACAGACAATTTTATATTAGTAATAATCTATTTACTTATTAGAAAAATACATATTTTCGGGAAAATGGTTTCAGAAGAGATTGACGATATTGAAAAGTGGAATGGATTGGGCTTTTTATCAGATAGAAGTAAGAGTCTTTCAATTGAGATCATTGATAGCAATAAAGTAGAATTGTTGGAGGCAATAATGTTCGCTCCACGAAAACTAATTGCCTTAAAAATCTTATATCAGTTAATATATGAGGATCTGGGCTTAATTCGAGCAGAGAGAATCTTAACTGATGATGAAGAAGAAGAATTAGAACAATTTGAAAAGGAATACAAAACAGCAATGAAGTATTTAGACTATAATATTAAGCAATATCGGAAAGAGGTTTATTATAGAGAGAAGAGGAGAGAAGAGGAGGAGAGAGAGAGTGAAAGCGATTAGGTATTTAAATCTAACTGGAAGTTCTTTACTGACTATTGCGGATAAGCATGTAAAAAAGAATGGAAAAAGTTTAAGCTTAGTTCTGGATGAAAATTTCGGGCGGTTAATAGAAGATAAATTCCCGGATTTTGTAAAAAAGGTTAGCGATGCTAATTATGAATTCCCACCGTTTAGTGGAGTGGGAGCTTATTATAAAAAGCTTTTAGGGGATTATAAAAAAGCATTAGTAAAAGGGACTGAATTTAAGGTTGAATAATAAGGTAATCTTTTTATTGCTTCTCGTCTTAGGATTCTTGATTGATTAAATCAAGCTTTTAAAAAAAAATTAAAATTAAATAGTTAATTGGTTTATTGTATAACAACTATTAACTTAAACTGATAGAAAAAAAAATCTCTCACATCAGATTATAGAAGATAAGCAAAGAATAAGTAGAAAAGAAGTTGTGGCAGCAACTTTTAGCACTTCTTCTAGCACTCAAAGAGAGCGTCAGTTAGTATTTTATGGTATTATTCCATCCTATTTAAGCCTTTTTGTGATTAAATTTAAATTTACACTTTCATATGGGATCATAATAGCAACATTTTAGCATTTCAGTTAGTAACAACTGAAAATATAAAAATAGATCTTGCATATGTTATATTAAAATCATTTATATTGGTCTGCTTAACAATGAACATCTTGGAGTTTAAAAAGAGTTTGGTATTCGCAAGAACTAAGACACCAAGCCCGGATAACTGGAGATTAGGATACGAGCTTAGATATAGCTTTTCTTTAGTGTCGAAGCTATATGATGAGCTTATAGATTTAGATGATCCTAAAGCATATCTGACTTCAAAACAGAAGACATTGAAAAATCCTCCAATCTTTCATTTTTACGATATGTTTCAGTCAGAATCTAAATGGAAAAAGATACCTTTAAAAATACGAGAGAAATTAATCGCAATTATAAATGATTCAAGCTCTTTTGGTAATTTTACTCTAATAGTAAATAATCAAATAATTGAAGATAAAACAGTAAAAATTAATAAAATCAAAACCTTAAGAAAAAAAGGTATACCATCTATCCCGGAAGTTGTAAAATCATTTGATTTTTGGAATCATCTTACGAAGCAACAAAAGGAACATAATAAACTGGTAGATGAGGGTAAGGATGGTCTGGTTGATATCATTAAGCAATTTCCCACCTATAAGGGTGTTAAAATTGTTCCAGATGGTCGCTTGAAACAAATTAGGTGGACTGTTTCAGATTATTTACTTTCAGAGGATGAAATGATAAAAAATCCAAAATTTATCAAGCAACAGCAAGGCAAAGGGAGAAAAAATAAAAGTATTAAGGAATTTGTTAGTGTTAAAACAGCCTTTATAAATGCTAGAACTACATTAAGTTCTAGATTAAAAAAGAGATTTATGCCTATCGATGATTCGGTATATGTAATAAGTGTTCAAGATGCTTATCCTCCAAATACAATTAAAGATGGTGATCCTTATTGGGATAAAAATTTACCTCCTGCTGAATTCCGATGGGATATTAAAACAGAAAAATTTGTGGGAAATATTGGAGATGACCCACCTATAAGACTTCCTGATGATCCTACAGCTAATAGATTTGCTGAAATCTATTTTAGCGAAATGATGCCACTATTTGAATTATTAATGGATTTTATGAAGAATCCTGATGGTTCATTTAAAGAGCGTTTTAAAATTGGTCATGATAAATTAGTAGGAACTACATTTAACGATTGGATGTCCTTTTTTAGAGTGAAACCTGCTGATGACCAAGCATTTGTAGAAAATATGCTTGATGTTACTAAAGATGTTCTAAATCAGAATCCAGATATCTTTCTTGAATTTCTTGATCCTATAAGGGAGCGGCATTATGAAGTGTTAGAAAAAAACTCCTTTCCCGCTAAGACAGGATTGTTTGTAGAGAATCGGATTAAATGGTATCTTGATATGATTAATGGTTATGGATTCGCTGATATCATAACTAAAGACTCTTTCTTAGAATATATTGAATATTATAATAGTCTTATTACTGCATATAATATAAAGAAAAAGAGCGATCTACCATTGATTGAAGGGTTTACTCCAAAACCTAAAACAAAAGACAAAAAACAGTTGACTCAATGGAAACTTAAAATAATTAAACAAAGGGAAACGATAGGAAAGGAGGTATTGAAAGCTAAAGGCTGGTATTATACAATACCTAATGAGGATTTTAATACAGATATTCGATTTTTGGAAAATGATGAGATTAAAAAAAGACGATTAGAGTTAGAGAAATATTTGTTTGAATTAGAGGAATTTATAGAGGAAAGAGAAGAGAGTAAACCTAAAAGAACTTATAAAATTGAAGTAAAATATCGAGAGCTACAAAAGTTTATTTTAAATAACGATGAAGCTACTCTCCTTAATTATTATAATGATATTGTTGTTAATCCTGACTCATATAAAAAACCTGATTTATATAAAGACTGGATTATAAAATTATTGCCAAACCAGAAATTCGAGGATGATGATATAATCAAAAAGAATGCTCAGGAAAGGGAAGAAAGAGAGAAAGCTGAAGAAATCGCTGCAAGTAAAACAATAAAAGAGATTGTTAAGAAGATAAAGGATATTAAAAGCTTTAAAAAAGTAGTTTCACGAAGCGACCTGAAAAAATTAACTAAATCTGTAAAAACATAGGTTGGGTAGAATGTCAAAACAAGAGGAAGACTTAAAGATTAGATATAAGGAAGAAACTGGAAAAAATGCCATTTGGAGAGGAGAAGAGACGAAAGGATATCTTAAGTGGAAAGAAACTCAATCCAAGAGTGAGGAAAGCATGATTTCTGATAAATCAATTGAAACTATTGCTCGGAAAGTATTTGAACTTAAATAATATTAATTCTTTCTCCCTTATATACACATATATATAGTAAAAAAAAATAACTTTATTTCTTAAAATTTTAGAGTAACTTTTTTAATTTAAAAAATTATATTTGAAATTAACATATGTTAAAATAAAACAAAGGAATCGTGATTTTAGTGGAGGAAAGTGATTTTGAATTAAAGTCTGTCATAAAAAAGAAGGGTTCTTACACCTCAAATCAAATGCTAAATAAATTAGATAAAGGATCTCTTGCGATCTTTCTTAAAGAAGTGCTACTTACCTTAGCTATAATATTAGGGATTGTTTCTATGGTAATATCAACTATGTTAGAACATACCATTATTACTAAATGGGTCTGGGAGATTTCCTGGATAATTATTACTGTCATAATAATGGTATTACTCTTCAATATTGTCTTATATCATCGAAAACATCCTGAAAGGAAAAATTATGAACCAATGTATTATATGTTAGCTTTATCGTTTATTTGTTTAAATTGGACAATAGAAATCGTCAAATACTTAGGTTCTGGTATAAGCTCAACTGATAGTGTGATAATGATGATAAATTACTCACTCGTCCTATTAATGTTAAGTTTAGCTCTTATTAGAGCAATGGTTCATAAAATAAAGATTAGTAAAACAGCGACTGAGGAAAATAATCCTCCAAAAATGATGAAGATCTCAAGTGTTTCTGCTGCTGTTTTAGGTGTTATATTCACAGTAATAATAGCTGATGCTGTAATCATTTCCTTAAATTCGGGAACGCTATTTTCTGGAGCTACAACTATCGACAAGTTATGGGAGGCTTCTAGTCCTTTAGATACCTTAAGAACAATCTTAATTATTGTTGGCACGGCAATTGGGCTATTAGCAATTGAAATTAAATATGATATTTTGTTTGATTTTGATGATCCTTTATGGGATTGGTTCAGAGCTAAGTTTAGAAGGAAATAATAATGAAACTGGAACATAAATTTGAAGAGATTAAAGATGGTTTTACAGATTTCATTGGTAAACTTTTTTATCCTAGTTCAAAGAGGAAGCTAACTATACCATTTATTTCAAAGAGTCGTATTACTGCGGAAAAAAAAACTGATATTTTAAATTTCATTACAAATAAGAAAGCTCAAATAAATGAGCTTGTTGCCATAGAGGGTATAGCAGGAGTGGTGAAATTAGTAAAAAAATTGTTAAATCTCAAATATTCTAAAAGTGAAATATTAGATTTATTATCTATTATTGATTCTATAAATATTATTGAATCACAGTATATTACTAAATGGAATAAAACTCTTAATTATTTTAGGAGGATCTCTAATTTTACTCTAAGTTTTTATATTATAGAGCGAGGTGCGAGTAATATCGTGGTCTATGCTTATATCAAGGATGATAATAAGAATCTCGGTATTTCTATTATAGATTTTATAAGCTATGCGTTTTATAGTAGAACTTTATTGTTAATCTTTAAATTTATTATTAGAGAATCAATACAATCAATTAAGAGAATGCTAAACATTACTAGCTTAAAGGAGGTAGAGATTGATCAGTTTAGTTCTAATATGAGAATAATCTATATTAACTTTAGAAAATTAATTCAGGATTTACAACCTGAAGATATTAGAGGTCAGAGGATTATCCAAGCACTTAGAAGAGAATATATACAATCACAAAGGCAAGAACTTGAAATGGAGGAAGAGGAGCTTGACATTCCTAAAGAAGAGGAAGTGGATTATGAGGAAACTATCGCAAAGGGAGTAGATCCCGAAAAGGAAAGAAAAATCGAACCAATGCTAATAGAAGAATTAACTGAGATCATTAAATATAGCTTGGAGAGTATTGATAATTTCTTACCTATTGTTGAATTAGATCCTGTTTTCTCAAGTTATACTGAATCCCTTTTAGAACTTAAGAAGAAGTTTATAGAGTGGGAAGAAGATCTACAAAAACAATATAACGATGATCCATTAAACGCTACAATTCAAATAATCGGTCTAAGAGAAGCATTAGCAAGTCTTTCATTAGAACTATTAAGGAAACTGGAAAAGAGAAGTTCTGGAAAAATTACTACGGGATTAGAGATTATTCAAGATGCTTTGAACCAGACAGCTTTACTATTATATAAAGAGAATATTGCATCAGAATTGAAAAAATTTGATGATATTTATAGAATCTTTGAAATTGAAATTAAAAATAAGACGTTAAAATTAGTCGGAATAAAAGAATTAAATGTTCTGGAAGAGGAGATCGAAGAACTTAAGAGTAATATAAAAAATTTAATAGATTTATATACAAATATTACAATACAATCGATTAATGATCAAATTAGATTCTTACAAAAGAAATTAGAATATGGTGCAGGAATACTTATAGAGGGCATAGAAGAATTGGCCACAGAGGAAGAGACTAATCCTATTGAAAGTGAGGCTGAAGAACCGGAGGTAGGCGAACCAGAGGCAGGTGAACCAGCAGCAGAACCAGAAGCAGGCGAACCAGAAGCGGGCGAACCAGAAGCAGGCGAACCAGAAGCAGGCGAACCAGAAGCAGGTGAACCAGCAGCAGAACCAGAGGCAGGTGAACCAGCAGCAGAACCAGAAGCAGGCGAACCAGAGGCAGGTGAACCAGCGGCAGGCGAACCAGCGGCAGGTGAACCAGCAGCAGAACCAGAAGCAGGCGAACCAGAAGCAGGTGAACCAGCAGCAGAACCAGAGGCAGGTGAGCCAGCAGCAGAACCACAAGCAGGTGAGCCAGCAGCAGAACCACAAGCAGGTCAACAACCACCCGACCTTGAGCTTTTTAAGGAAGTCGATGGTGAAGAACAGGATGGTGATTTTCCTATAGAACCACCTCTCGATACGGAGGATTTAATAGAAGAACAAGAAAAGGAGGAGGAAAAGGAACAACAAACTGAAGAAGAGAGGATGGAAAAGGAGAAAGAACTGGAGAAAGAACTGGAGAGGGAGCAGAGAGGTCAGAGGGGAGAAACCAGCGAGGAGGATCTTGAGAGGGAGACCACAGAACCAGAGAGCGGTGAGCTTGAAGAGTCAGGACTTCAGCAAGAAAAAGGAGAACCCGAAACCAAGCTTAAGAAGACCGAGGGTGAGGAACATAAAGCAGGAGCAAAAACAGATAAGGACGAGGAGGAAGAGGAAGAGGAGGAGACCCCAGTCGAGACTTCTGAGAAAGGGAAGGTTAAGACCAGAAAAACGAGAGTTCAGACAGATGTAATACCCGTTCCAAACTCCCCAAACGAGCTTATAAAATACTTTAAAGAAGAAGGAATAAATGTTGATTCTTATCCACATCCTATTATGGAGGACGTGATCTTAATTGATTTAGAATTAGCGGGTAAAGAAGTTCAATTAGCTGTAAACGAGGATGATATTCGAGCTGGAGTTGTTACAATGCTCTCTCCTGAAGCAAAGGATCGAGTTACTAACCTTAATGAAATTCTTACATATTTATAAAACTTAAAAAAATTAGAAAAAGTATAAAAGGTTTTCAAAAATATGCCTAAAGTAATTATAGACTTTAAAGAACATAAAGAAACTAACGCATTCTTTATTTTATTATTTTTAATTATCTGTTCAATTGTATTTTTTTATTCTTTAGCTAATCCCTTACTTAAATTTATATATTTGGGTTCAATTGTAATTTTGGTTCTTTATGCATTTGATGAATCTTTTATAAAATTCCAAGAGAAAAAAGAAATTTCCTCTGTAAAAGAAACTGCTCCAGGATTAAATAAGATAAGAATTAAAGTAAATATCACTTACTTTAGTTGGATTACAGGAATAATCTTTGTCATTTTTACTTTAACAATGTTATTTATTTACCAAGAGGCCGCTGCTAATAATACAGTTTCTCAGAGAATTCAGCTCATCACCCCTATAATGCTAATAATAAGTCTCTTCCTTCTTGTTGCTGGAAAGTTCGGGATGATCGAAAATAAGGGTGAGGACAAGCGTATTTATAGAAAGTATAGGATTATTGAGATTCTTGGCTTTTCTGTTTCGACCTTTTTTATTTTCCAGTATATCTTATCATTCTTTTATGATAGGAATGTTTTAATCATGGTTATATTTTATAGTGGAATGATAGCTGGATTAGGACTTCTTTTAATTGCCGAGAGTCAAGGAAAGGATAATAAAGCTCGATTCTTTTTGATACTTACCTTATTTATTGTAATTTTCTTGCTAATTTACGACTTATTTATCAATACTGAGGATTTATCATTTCTCTTCCGGCATTATGAATATCACAATCGATATGCAAGAGGTAGTTTAACGCTATTTGGAATTATCGAAATTATTGAATCTCTATTTTTAATGGTTTTTTTATTAACAGCAATATTTTATATTTTATATAGAAATACTCTTTTAAGAGAAGATCATAAAAAGGAAAGATTAATAATTGAGGGTATAGTTCGATTTTCAGGAATCTTTATGGTGCTATCAGTCGTTTTGCTGTTTGTTTTTGGAGTAATATAAAAATAATAAGAAAGATGTGTCAATAATGCTTTCTAATGTCGAAAAATTATTAAAGTCTAATACTAAAAATTGTCCAAGCTGCAAGATAGACTTATTGGTAAATACTTCTCGATATTTTTTTAAAGACTCTAATGGAATTGAGATTAAACCGAAATATATTGAGAATTGGCTTGAATGTTCTAAATGTGGAAGAGAATTTATTTTATTTACTTATCTTGACCAAGGAGAATCGATTATAATTAATTCAATTTTAGTCCTGGTATTGAAAAAAGATACCATTAAATTTTAATTTATAAAAATATCTTTTTTAACTAGAAATAAAACTAATTTTGGTATTCTATGAAATTTTTACTAAAGCAATATTTAAATTTTGAAGTAAAAGGCATGATAACAATATTAAGACCGAATAAATTTAGTTCAAGATTTGTTAGAATCGCTAAAAAGAAAGGATATATTATTTCAGAGAAAAAAACCTGGAGAAATGGTTATTATATAATAGATTATTATTTGTTTTGGACTTATCATTTTAAACAATGTTTTCGAGAGCATAAAAAATATATCATAAAAAAAAGAGAGAAATTTTATAAAAAAAATGATCTTTCTCAGTTAATACAATTGCTTGATTATATATTTGATAGAAATAAAAAAGCTCATATGAATAAAAATCCATCAGCTATTCAAAAAGCATATAAGGATAAGCAACAATTTTTAGAAATAGCTATACAGTTTGCTAAAAACATTAAAGTAAGCTATTTTTCTTACGGTTGGACAGAGGACTTAGAGTGTGAATATGCTCCTTATATATACTATTTTCAAATTAAGAATTTACAAGTTTCATTTCATAGTAAAAAACTCATAGATAATTGTCCTGAATTTCCATATGAATGGGTAGGGTATCGAAATTTAACCTATCCTTTTAAGAAATTAAAAAATAAGATTATTTAAATTATTTTTTTAACCCTCTTGTTACATAAAAAGAAAATAAAGTTATAAATAATGATAAACCCAAGGAAAGTATATCAGTTTGAAGATCAGTTAAACCCCATTCATTCTGGAAATATGGTATATTAGCGAAAGCAAATAAGCTTAGAACAAAAATACCAAAATAAAGACGCATTTTATTTACCCGATTCTGTAGATTCTCCCTAACTAAATATATTGGTATTTTAGCTAATTGATACAAAACTAAAGATGTAATTTTCCAGAATGGCCATATTAATAAAATAGAAATCCAAAAAAGAATAGCGATTATCTCATCAGAATGAATTAAATTCCAAAATATTGCGACTATTGGGAAGAACATAAAAAAAGAGAGAATAAGCACAGCAATAATAATTAAATATAATATTTGTTTTCCTGAAATAATTGTCTCTTCATCATCTCCTTTTTCTCTTAAGCCTAACCACTTATATTCCTCAAGTTTTTCTTTATATGTATCTGAGGCCATAAGATGCTTATTTCTCCAATGCAAGAGGCCATAAGTTATAAGAAATAAAGATGAAAAAATAATCCCTGCTGCAACCCATAAAATTAATTGATTAAATTCAAATGAAAAAACTATTTTAGAAATAAGTAGAGCTAAGAAATATTCTGCTATTCCATACCTTATTAATATTCCACCTATCCGATTAAATTCTCGACCCCTTCTTACTTGGAGATGTATATATCCAACTGAGAGAGCTTTTACGAGAGTCCATCCTAAAGTGATAATTAAGATAGATATAAGAGCAAATGCTATTTGCCAATTACTCATCATATAGATTAATTGCATATTTATAAATGGATAAAATTTAGCGAAACCACTATCTTGATGAAACCAGCTTCCTAAAATATATGAAAAATAATAAGCTACAAGAAACAAGACAGTTGAGAGTAATACAATTATATGAATCCATCTTATTCTCAAGTCATCTTCATGATCTTCTGGTAATTCTAAACTTCCTTTCATTTTATCTCCTCAAACTATTAATAGCTAAGAATAAACGCCAAGTGGATAAAACTATTACTAACATTATAGTGACTATTAAAATATGAAATATCTTAGCGAAAAGCTCAAACCCAAAGAATAGGGTGACAATCGCACGGGGGGGGTCTCCGAACCAGACCGTTATCCACATGACCATAGGCATGAATAACATTGCGATATTTCCAAACAAAATGTAAGGTGTTTGGTCAAGGGATCTTGCTAATGCTCCTAAGAGTGTGAATGCTACGGTGAAGCCAAAAAGCGGATCATACCAAACAGAACGGAAGACTTCATTCAATACATCTCCAACATCTTCATCGAAGAAAGTATCATTAGCAGTAGCTCCTGAAAAAAGAGTTGAGCCAAATGAAATAAAAAAGGTAACTAAAGTGAAAATGAGAAAGCAAATTACTGCAATTGATAAATAATATGATATATATTTGAGATCCTCAGTCTTAATCTCGAAATCAATTTTCTGCAAGCGTTTCTTTACATAGATTTGACCCAATACTGTTATGGCAATTGGTATTATCGAAATAAGAATAATTGCAATTAATACTCCAAATCTTGTCCCAGAAGAAAGAGGTGAAATTGCTTCTCTATCAGGTTCTAAGGGGATATATGAGATATAATAAAAAGAGTATAGAATAACAAAGAGATATAGAATTAACATAAAGAAATATGTATTTTTATCAATATCCTCTACTTCTAATTTGAATAATAAGAAAATAGCAGTAAAAAGATAGGTCACATTTATGGGTGCTGTGATAGGAGTTTTAAATATCTTCAAATAGAGACTTAACGCAGTTATAACAGCGAAAAAGGAAATTATGCTTATTAAATAACCTTTAATAAATAGATATAAGCTTCTTTTAGACTTAAGCTCGTCTGAACTATGTAGCATTACATAGAGAGCTGGCCAAGGCAATAAAAAAATCCCAATTAGATTTATATACATATCCATCTTAACTTACCCCTTTTTTAATCCTATTTTATAATTTACTATCATTCTTGTAATATAATTCAGCATACTTATTATTAAAAGATAAAAAACAATAGATATAAAGTATGGGATTAGACCACACATTTTAATAACATTAATAAAATCTTTTATATCAGCTATAGTTAAACCAATCATCGCACCTGTAATTATAATAAAAAGATATTCATCCAATAATTCTTTATTTTTAAGATCAATGTTATTTAAGACTAAAAACACGATTGGTATTAAGTATAATGAATAATAAATAGATAAATCGATGAAATTATAATCAATAATAAATGCAATTAAACCAACAATAGCTATTGCTAAATACATTGAAAAAAGCAGAGTAAACCATTTTGTTTTTAGTTTGTTAAAATTCATTGTTGTTTTAATACCTCCTAATTTTGAAAATTATTGGCAATATAATCAAAAACCTCCAACAAAGAGAATTAGAGAATATATAACAGCATCAGCGAAGTAATTATTGGCTGTATGGAGGATTATGGCGGCAGTCAGCCCGAATTTGTATTGGCATAACCCAAGGAGAAGACCAAAGATAGATAGGATAAAGATCGGAAAGAAAATATGAACCAGTCGAGGCTGTCCACCGATATAAAAGATGAAGTAAGGAAAATGCTCATTTTCTAAATATTTAGGAATATGACAAAGACCAAAAAGAATACCTGTTACAATGATTGCAAAATACCAAATTGCTTTTTCATTTCTTTCAAAATTTTCAGAGGTTTTATCTTTATTGAAAGTATCTGTTAAAAAATATCCAATTGCGAACATACCGAAACCTCTAAATACTATTTCTTCAAAAGGGACTACTCTTACTAATTGAAAGATGTCCATTGTATTGAAGAGAGTCATTCGGGATGTAAAATTAAGGGGCTCTGAACTATCATACATAAATGGCTCGATAATCCTATTAATCCCAACATATATTAGAAAAATGACAAAAACAAAAATTAACATATAAAATGACGATTCAAAGTCGGGGAACTCAATGAATTTTACTTTCTCTTCTCTCAATTTTTTTTCTAAAAAAAAAACGAAAATAAATAGGATAAAGATTATGTCAAAAAGTAAATAAAATTGATTGTAAGACCTAATCCTGTCAGTATCAAATAAGTTTGAAAAAATAATGATAAAGATAATTGCATTTAAAGTAATAAAAATGCCTAAATCATCTCCTTTCCTACGCCTATCCTCATCATGATTTAGAAATATATCTTTTAGGACACTTTTAAAACTCATTCTTCCATCACATCGTCAAGAAATCCACCAATAAATCTATTCCATATATAATACATACCCCAACAGAGCATAATAGCATTCCCAACCGTCCAAGACCATAAATAGAATGCTACTATCATCCCTACAATCCTTACAAATATCTTGATAGCCTCCCATATACCAAAGAAATCCGGCATAATATTAATGATATTCAGAATATCTTTAATTATAAACAGGTTTTCCGACCAAGCAATTAAATATAACAGAAGCAGGATTCCCGTCATTGTCATTATTGTGAGTATTTTATCCATATGTTGCATAGAAGCAGTCCCCAAGAATAAGAGAAATGCTATAGTAAAGACCATTATTATCACGATAGACATAACAATTAAAATATAAAGAGGTGAGGCAGCATCTAAAATAAATGCCATTATATCAGATAAAGATTCATCCTCTACTTCAGTAAAACCCCATTCGCCTCCTGATTCATCTGCTTCTATACTAATCCAAGTCCAGACGAGGGTAAAGTCAAGATCCTGATTCTCATTTACATCTCCTTTAAAGACAAACATATAATACTCATAGTCGTCATCACCATCCGTAGTAATATTATCCAAAGAATCATATCGCCAAGTTATATCCCCTCCAGTCCACCACTCAGATTTATCAACCTCAATATCGAAATCCCTAATTTTATGTGCATCAAGTAAGCTTTTTTCATCAGAACCATATACCGTGCATTCTATTTCGTAGTTTTTAAATCTAATATTAGTTTTTATATGAAAGGTATATTCATCGTTGTCCTCTCGTTGACTGCTTGAAAGTTTATGATAAATAGCTGTTTGAGGCTTAATAGGAAATCTAAGCTCGCCTTTAGGGTCTATTTGACCATTTTCATCTCTGAAATCAGTATCAAAATACCAGCTTTCCCCTCCAAAAAGATTTCCTTCTTGAGTGTATTCCATAGTGCCATCCTCATTAACAGTCATACTTTCCCTAGTACGGGTGGTTAAGGCCAAAAAAGTTCCTATATAGATTGTTCCAATCAATATCAGCAAGCCCAACACCAACATTCTTCTTTTTCCCTTTTCTTTTCTTTTACGATAATCGTAGGCAACTCCAAAACATAAAACTCCCATAACTAAACTGATCGCAATAAAGGGAGCGAAGATTAAGAAGAAACACGCTGAAGTTCCTGATAAGGAAACTCCAATTGCAACTTTTTTATTCTCAGAAATATTCTTTTTAAAGTTTGCAAATGACATATGTTAGAATAATAACATAATTTGGTCGATTATTATATAAATTAATTCCATTATATTAAAAATATTTCTTAGAAAGGATTTAGAAAATAAAGAAAAAATAAAAAATTAAAACTCTAATAACCACTAGGAGACCAGCTCCCCGCTAATACCCTGCTAGTTACAATAAATACACCTAACAAGGAAACCCCGAAGAGATACGTGAGAGCTAAACCCATTCCATGAATAATAGCTGCAACACTATAAGATAAGCCTACGACTGTGATCAAGAGATCTGGTGGTGCAATGCTTCCAGAGAACGCAGCAAAAACGATCAACATTGGAACAATGGATATAAAAGCAACAGCAAAACCAACTGCGGTTTTTCCTATCCCTCGTTGATTCTGAACCAGAATTACAACCATTCCTCCGAATAACATCATAGCAAGCATTATTGAGGGTATTGGAGCTTGGATAAATATATAGAGGGTATAGCTAAACCAATCATCTAACGCTTGACCCTCAAAATAGTGTGCCTGTGGTGAATCTCCAGAATATTCTCCTGCGAAAAATAGTCCTCCAGTCATAGTTTGGTCAAGTTGTATCCAAAAAGGAATAAAGACAGTTGCGAAAATAATCGGAGTAATTATGAAAACAAATGAATAAATAATCACAAGAAATCGTTTCTGTAATAATACAGCATCTTCCATTGTGAGTATCTCCTTATTTTCTCTCTTCTTTACTCCTTCCCAATTATTAGCGACCATTATAAAACCTACTATAATAAGACCTGTAATCCAAGTAAGGAGCGAATAAAGAAGCTCTGATCCCCAAGTGTGAGGTAGACCACATCTAGCAAATAATCTAAAGTCATACATCAAATTCATATACATTACGACACCTAAAACAAAAATACTTACTAAAGCTATAAAGCTTATTTTCGCAAGAGTTGGATTATCTGTATTTTCTCTTACCATTTCCAAAGTTTCTTCAGATGTAAGTCGATAGACTATGTAGGCAACTGCTCTTATGACAATCCATCCAACGGTGAAGATGAAGCAAGCTACATTATCCCATATTCTTAGTCCGTAGAGGATAAAGGTAGCGATAATTACACCGATTGTAATCACCGTATATAACAAGCTAATCTTCTTTTCCTTTGAGTCTAATGACTCCTTTACGACTTCCTTTAAGGATTTTCTCTCCGGGTGGTCTTTAGGAAGAAACTTTGGAGTCTTACCTAATAGTTCTGCTCTACTCGGTCTTTTTTCCTTAATTTTAGGAGGTTTATCTTTCCTACCAAATTTAATAGTATATTTTCTTTCTGACTTAATTTGTGTCAATATTCACCACATCCAATTAATTATAATATTAAAAAGTAAAAATTATTTGTAGAAACAACCAACCTTATTTCCACCAACATATCTAACTTCAGCTTCATCTCCGCAATCCACCTCTACTTTAGTTCGTTTTTTAAGTCTTTCTAGTAATTGATTTCCTATTCTATCTTGCAAAACACCTATTTTACCTCTTAAAAGTTCAACATTCAATATAGGAGCAATTGTTCCTGATTTTCCTTTTTTTGGCTTTGGAGTAGTTTTAGGTTTTTCTTCTTTAGTTGTAGGTTCGCTTTCAGTTTTATCTTCCTGACAAATTTGGTTATAACAATATATAATGACTTGTTCTGCGGCATCAGCGATCTCATCTTTAGCAGCTTCAATATCGTATTTTTTATAAGAATCAGTCATTTCAGTATTTTCCCATATATTCACAGCTTCTAATCCAGGTATCTTTTTAGCGAGCATTATATTAGCTACTTTTTTACCTATTAATGTTATATGGTTCTTTGGTAATTTTTTAGTTCCCATTTCTAATTATACCAATTGTAATTTAAATTATGTTTTATTATATTGAGTGAATATTTAAATTTTTATGTTTTATTCCTCTCATATGAAAACAAAATATGTGAAGAATTTGTTTTCTCAGTTCCTAATTATTAACTAAATTCAAAGATTTTTTAATAATAAAAATAAATAGTTATATTAGTTCATATATTATTTTCTTGAGGTTTTTAAAATAAGTCAAAGAGAATCGACACCTGCATTGCCACAATATATAGCACCAACTATAAAGGATAGCGATATTATAAAAAAGTTTATGGAATTAAAAAAGATTTTACTTGAAGAGGAGAGACTGAAGAAAGCGACTAAAAAGAATTTAAACAAGATCTCAAACAATCAGGCATTTAGATTAGTGGTAGATAAGCTTCATTCTCAATATCAGGAAGAAGCAATAGAGAGTCAGGAAGAATCGAAAGAAATTATAAAAAGATTAAAGCAAGTAACTTTAAATCAAAAACTTAAATTAGGGAGAATCACATCTCAGAGAAATAATGTTTATGAACTAAGAGATTTTAGGTCAAAAGTAAAATAAGAGGTTATAATAATGGGAAGAAAAAAAAATTCAGAGCAGGTTAGCGTAGAGATAATCATTAAGGGAGAAGTGCCAGAAAAAATCAAACCATTTGTTTATTATCAGCATTATTCAAAAATAACCGTGAGTAGCAAATATGTCAGAAAAATCAATATACCAATGAAAAATAATAATACTCTTGAACTCGACTTGGTAAATAGTGTAGGAGAAGTGGTTGACGTATCGCAAGCACTCCTCCCAAGAAGCCATATTATCGCATCTAAGATTGAATTAAATGAGGATGAGGAAAAGCGAGACTTTAAAGCGTTAAATAAAGGAGAGACTAGACCAATTAAAGGTAAGTTAATATTATATAATCTTAATCTTATGGATAATCAAGATAACATGAGAGAAAAACTTACAGAAAGATTTAATGCTAGAGTCGATAGATTAAAAGATTCAAATAAAGAAAAATTAAAAGATCTTGAAGAAGATTACAAAGAAACTATAGCAGATCAGAAAAACACAATAAATGCATTAAGTATAATTATCAGACACTTAAATCAGGAAAAAATACTTGATCCCGCAATAACAAATACTATATTAGCAACTCAGATGTCAGCCAGCATTGTCTTAGCTGCTCAAAATGACTCAATTGTTAGCCCTGATTTGAAAGCAGTTTTACCAGGTCTACTTGAAAAGTTAAATATATCAGGTAATGGGGCAGGGAAAGAGGAAAATAAATTGAATCCTGAGAGAATACCAGATAAAGATTAAGGTGATTAATATAACTATCTCGAAAACTGATTTAAATAAAGATATTGATATCTCAATAAATAATTTACAACATATAATGAATTTTATCAAGTCGCTAAGGTCTAAACATATTAAAATACGAAGTGATGTTCATGAAGTATTAGATTTTTTAAAAAAATTTGTTCCTGATACCTTAAAAGATGAGTGGGAAAAATTTTCAACAAATCATACAATTTATCGAAATATTTTAAAAACTATTAAATTGAGATTTGTTTTAGAAGATGTTGATTGTTATGAAGTTAATGATAAGTTAGGAAAATGTATCTCAGTAATGCAAAAATTATACCGAGATGCTAAAAATAGCAATCAGGTCAAATTAAATAAAAAAGATAAAAGAAGAATAAGGATTGTAATAGGAGCGTTAAATGATCTGCAAGTGTATATTAATCCTGAGACCAAAGAATTTGAATCTCTCTCTGATGATATGGCTCATATTCAAAAAACAACTCATGCAATACAACATAATATAGCTGTGTTATATTCTCTTGAAGCTAAGGTTAGAGGGGAGACTGATTCTCAGTTAGAAAAAGCACTTCAGATGTTCTCGAATCTTAATAAACAAGACCAAAATTATATTGTTGAAGAGGTCTTTTCCTCGTTCTTTTCAGAGGAATGGATGACTTTATTGCCTACCGATAAAAGAGAGGCTTCTATTCATTATTTATTAACTAAAAAGAATGCTACAGAGTTTGTTCGACCATATGTTGCTGTAGATTTTGTGTTAAGATATGATTTAGAAAAACGGAGAGAGTTTTTTAAAGCATTAAAACCTAAGCTTACTGGACATGATTTGGAAATACTTTTTGGAAAGGAGAGTAAGGAAGAGTGACTGTTGAGATTTATGATTTTTCTGATTCGGTTGCTGCCATAATGGAGGCTTTACAGAAGCGGAAGAATGTAAGCTCTAAGGAAGCGTTGGAGGAGATTGATAATTCTATAATTACTCTTATCAATCAAACATTTGGATCAATGCAACTAACTTATGAGAATAAGATTAGAGAATATGAGGGAGTTCTTCGTGATTATGAAGAGGCTGTCGATATAAATTATGACTTCAAAAAGGGTTGGGACATAGATATCTCCCGGATTACAGTAAAGCTATATATCGTAAGAGCAAGAGAAGAAGCAGGGAGATGCCAATATTGTGATACATTTAAGAAGCAAGGTTGGGTAAAGAAGCTAAGGGATTTATGGAAAGAACTTAATATTCTTCAGCATAAATATAAGTTTGTCATTGTCTATGTTGACCCAGTTGATAGAATGTTTAATAATAGAACGTCTCCATATTATTCAAATGATTTAACTGAGGAAGGGGAGAATTTCTATATCTCTAAGTCAGAGTTTATGAGAACATATCCCTCTGTTGAATTAAAAGTCAAGTTCTATGGTGGAGAAAAAGCAAAGAGAGAGAATCTATGGAGCTTGGTGGAGGGGCTTGGGATTACGAAAGAGGGAAAGATATCTTATTCTTCTATTATTGAGCAAATAAAACTCTATCTAAAAGATAAAGATGAAAAGCATCTTCTTAATATCGTCAAGCATAGAAGCGAGGAGCATTATCTCGATTATATACAGGATAGAAAGAAAGCAGGTAAATTAACTAAATGATAAAAAGTCAAAATCTTTCCCTTTTAGGTAATTAGCTATCATTTGAAAGTCAAGTTTTTTTGAAGACTTACCAAGATTTTTATTATAATACCGAATAAGCAATTTCTCTATATAGTTAACTTTTGCTTTGATATTTTGATTTTTAATAGGATTGTATTTAATAATTTCGTTAATATCTCTAATAGCTTGCATGATTATATCAGAGGACTCAAATTTAAATTTATTTCTTAATAATTCTTTGATTTTAACTGATTTATTACTAAAGATCTCATCTATACCTATAATTTCTTGGAGTTTATCGGTTGTTTTTACTTTTTCCATTTTTTATCACCCTTTTTTTCTTAAAATTTATTGTTATTTTTCCCGAAGGATATAATTTATTCTCGAAAATTATTGTTATTCATATAATTGGGAAGGAGCTTATAGTTTATGAACATCTGAGCCACTACAAGGAAATTCCAGCAGAAGTGAAGGAATGTGCTAAAAAATAGACCATAGTAGTAAAAACTAAAGCCAAAAATTATTCCACTAAAAATTGAGTTCACCACAAAGTGCCACCCACCATTACCATAATGAGCTAATCCAAAGATAATACCTGAAATTATAATAGCCACAAAAATAGGAATAGCAAACATTAATAATAAATTAATGAGAAAGAAACGAAATAAAATTTCCTCAAAAATTGCAGCAAATGTGAGAAAAACTATTAACATAAAGAATTTTTTATAATCGGTGTCAGTAAGAAAATACTCCCACGTTCCAAAAGTCGGAGTCGTATCCTCTTCTGCTGCAATAACTATTACTACTTCCTTGGTCTTTTTAGATTGATAATAGTAAATAAGAGCAATAATAAAAGTAGCTATTATTGAAAATAATGAAAGTAATCCATAATAAGCAAAAAATACCGTAATATTAAATCTTACTTGGAGTCCTACCGGGTTTTCTAACAAGTTTTTAAGTAAAATATTCGTAAAAATTTCATAAAATATATTAAATGGTAAAACCAGCAAAAAAAGAGCTATTCCAACATAGATATAATTGAGGACTCTTTCCATATCTCTGAGAAACTTAACTAAGAGAATAAACAAAATAGTTAGCATTGATAAATAATATAATTCGGGGATATTATAAACAGAAAGCAGAAAAATGAGCGTAATCAAAGCATCAAAATAGATTTCGCCTAAAATCACTTTTCCAAATCTTTTTTGAACCTTTTCTTCGATATTCTCTTCCTCAGTTTCAGACATATTTCTTTTTAATCCTAACAGGTATAAAAAAATTACTTTCTATATATCATATGAGAAATAAATATTAAAAAAAAGTATAAATAATTAACCTCTTAAGCAACCCTTTAGTAATTTATCTTTCAAAAAATCAAGATAATCAATAAGATGATTTTTAACAACTTCAATACTAACCTTATCTAGACCAGCATTACCGAATTTTCCTTTAAACTGTTGAGTTAAATAATTATCGATTTTATCTCGATATAAAATGCTATTAATAACGCTTAAGTATGCATCAAAATACGAGCTTCTAGGTGAATTTAGTCTCTCGATAATCACTCTCCATTGAGGATATTTTTTTGTATCCAAACTTTTTACCCAGGCCATAATTGAATGACCATCAAGCTCCATCAACCGGTTATTTTGAATTCCATAATTATCTACTATTTCTTTAAAGATTTTTACTAAGTCTGGATCATTAACAGTTAATTTTTTAATCATTTCCTCCATTTCATTAAGAGTAATTAATAAGGCAGTATTTCTATCATCAACACGCTCCTCTGATTCTTGCGATTCTTTAAGCTGTTGTTCGAGTTCCTTGACAATTTTCTTCAAGTCTGTGATTTCTTCATTTTGTTCTCCCAGTTTCTGGTTAAGTAGTTTGTTATGTTCCTCAAATCGTTTATCTAAGGCTTCGGCTTGCTCTTGTTCTTCAAGTTCCGCTTTTTCCCTTGCTTCAGCTTCGAGTCTCTTTCTTCTCTCAAGTTCTTGCTGATATTTTGGATTCTTTGGACAAGTTTTTTCGTGTTTATCTCGTCTCGCTTCTGTAGTATATTCCTTACCACAATGTTTACATTCAAATTTCTGTTTCTTTTTTTCTTTTTCTTCTTGCTTCTTCTTCTCTAAGGCCTCTTTTTTTAACCTAAGTTTTCTTTCTAAAGGACTTTCATTCTCAGGAACTTCACTCATTTATACTCTCACCTGCTATTAATTTATCGATACCAATTCTCATTACGTCTCCAATCTCACCAATAAGATCTTCGTCATCATCTTCTAAGTCAAGCATCTCGAATTTATCATCAGCTCCCATCATGGTGTTTAAAGCTACTAATTTATCAAACAAATATTTTATCGTATTCTTATAGTTATCAATAATCTCACTAGAAACCTGCGATTTAGTGCTTTTAGTATTGCTACTCTTTAATATAAACACTTCTTTATTAAATTGTGAAGAAATTTCGTTTATACTTTTACTTGTTAGATTTCTTCTTTCTGTATCGTTTTTTGTGTAGTCTTGTTTATTGTGGCCAGTAATAAAGGATAAGACAGTAGATCGAGAATCGCCAATCTTTATAAAAACAGCAAATAAATCTCTAATGTCATTATCTTTCTTATATTGTTTGAGTCTCTCTTTTACTTCTTTATTTTCTAATCCAAGATCAATGTATTTCTTTTTAGTATCCCAAACATTCTGAGCATTGCTTATAATATGATTTCTAATTGATGCCGGAATCATAATAGGAGGGATGGTGACTTTAAAAAGTTTATTTTTGCCATAGCTAATTGTATTAATATTAACTATTGCTTCTCCATCTGAATTTGACATAATTATAATATAATTAGAATAATAACTATTTAAGTATTATCCCCATATGATCTAGTCAAGATTCCCATATTATAATTCGGAGATCCCCATATAGATATTTGGATATGGGGATACATTTACTTTCAATTAGAATGAATCAATACAGGTATCTTTTTTTTTTTCTTCCTGATTATTCACACACAAAAAATTCTTAAAAAAAATTTTATCAGGAATAAAATATAAATCGATGTATCATTGTAAATATATTTAAATAAGACGACAATATTACATATTGAGATTTATGTATTCCTTAAACTTAAAGAATGGTTTTGCTCAATTAAAGAGGAATCTTAAAAAAGGCATAATTAAGGGTAGGGATGCATTAAAACGATTAGGTCAAGAATTTGATTTGGCAATTGATCCTAATAAAACTTATCTTAAATACCCCAATAGCTACTTTCCTGAAATAAATAAAATATTGAAAGAGAATGATTTAAATTTTAGGAGATGGAGAAATTGGGTGATTAAAAAGCTTTCTTATATAGGCTTTAGTTCTCAATATAATACTATTTCTATTAATGCTGAAAATGATGGTTTAGTAGCGTTTAGTTTTGATTTTAAAAAGAGTTTATTATATGATCCAATTGAGATTCGGCTTCTTAGGGGAGACCGGTTTGGTGATGATTGGTGGAGGAGTGGAGGTCGAGGATATGGTCGCTACAAGGTTGTATGGATTGATGGGTCTATTGGATTTAGCATAATTTATAAAGAAAAACATATTAAAACACTATTATTCATAGATTATAAAGAGCCATTAATCCCTGAATTAGATTCTACATTTATCGATGGATTAAAAGCACTTTCAGATCAAATCAGCAAAGACTTCTCTTTATTATTACATTCTGAATTTCCGAAAGTTGAAGTTAATCGAATAAAAACAAAGATTGAAAAAAATGTATCTGATGTTGAGGTAGGTCGTGAAATATCTGAAATAGTTGATATTCTTGCCTCTGCTGAAAGCGATATTGGAATAGATCAGAAAGAGGTTGACCGGTTAATTAAAGAGATCAAGGATATACCCGATATTGAGCTTCAAGATGAATTACTTGATATATTAGAAAAAATGCAGCAGTTGGAAATTGAAAAGCAGCAAAAAATACTTAAAAAAATCAAGAAAATAATAATTGAATATAAGGTTTAATAATGAAGAATAAAAAATCCTTTATTTTAAATGAAGTTAAAAAACTTAGAGAGGAAGCGATGCGATTCAATAATATAGACATGAGGGAATTGACAGAGATTAATTCTAAAACTATTGAGATTTTTGAACATATATCAGATAAGTTTACCGGGATTGGCGAGGATGTCATTAAGGAAATAACCTCAGATCTGGATTTTATTAGAAAAAAATATCTTTTAGAACCTCTTGAGTCTTTAGATGGCTTTTTCAAGGGAATAGACCGAGAGCGTCCATTTATAATAAAAAGTTTTTAGAAAAGTCCCAAAAATTTAATATTTGAGAACCCAAAAATTATCATTATTTTTTTTTTTTAAAATTTAATTTACAGCTTTATTTTTTGTATCTAAATAAATTTAAAATAATGGGTAGATTAATTATTCAATATGAGTTCTACCCAACTGCTTAAAGAAACTATTAAAAATAATCCTGATACGTTTGAGACTATTCAAAATTCCTTTAACCAAATCCTCTTTGTAATAATTTCTTATGGAAAAGACGATGAATTCTCAATTCCGCTCATTAGTTCTATTATAAAAGAGCCAAAGATTAGCATAAGAGTAAATGAAAGAGAGGAAACCTTCTTTGAAATTAAATTATCCTATAATTACGATATTCTTTATTCAGAGGGTATTTTGGATGAAGATTCTATTGAAAACTTTTTTTATTCTTATAGTGAGTCACTTCATAGTTTTTATGATGAATTAGAGATTTCTATCTACACCTATTTAGATGCATTATATCAAGGAATAGAGCTAGCTGAGATAAGGGAGATAATTAATCCCTATCTAATTGAAATTAGGGATGCACACCAAACGATTCTTGATTTAGTAAAACCCCATATTAAGAAAACACCTCAAGTATCATCTCAGGAAGAGATCGAAGGCTTTTTTACAGATTTTACAAATCAATACTTTCATTTTGAAGTAAATGAACCCAATAATACAAGTTTACATAGTGTTTGTATTGACTTGAATGCTGACAATAATAAAAAAAAATCGTTTTTAATTCAGCTTGGAGATTTTCTAATATATAATGAATTTCTTATGATTCCAAGTAAAGATAGTTCAAGAAAATTCCGAACAAGGCTTTTAGAATCAATTAAGAATCAGCAGCTTACAGATATTGAATTTATAAGTAAAATTTATCCTGTATTTAAGATTAAATCTGATGAGATTAAATCAATTTCTATTGATTTTGGATCATATAGAGAAACCTTTGAAGAGGGTGATTCTTTTTTGATTGAGGGAGAGGATTATAAAATCTCAAAACTATATATTCCAAAATATATTCCTACTAACTCAATTCAAATAACTGGTCATTATAAAACAACTCCAGATATTATTGAAACATACTTTATATCTTTAGAGTCATTTATAAATTGTGATAAGCGATTTAATGAATTTATTTCTAAAATTCCCGCATATTCTTTCAACAAGGAGGGCTTAGCAAATATATTAAAAGAAGCATATTCAATATCTTTTATTAATGACCCCTTACTTAGTATTTTAGTTAAAGGTTTTTCTCCTATTGACTATGATCAGGTATTAGCTAAGGGGCAACAATATATACTGGCAATTACACCGGATTATGAGAATAAAGTAAGAATAAAACTTCTTGTCCGAAATATCGATCACTTGGAAATAAGTGAGATTAAAAATGACAAAGAGCTAAACAAAGCCCAATCATATTCTTTTCAGCTATATATACCATTATCTTTAGAGAGTAAAAATTTTTACATCTATGATCCTTTAGAAGAGTATTATTTTCTAGACTCTTATTCATCCGAATCTAAAATTCCAGAGTGTATCGTCCCATTTATTTTAGAACATTATCCTCAGTTCGATCAATCTATTGTCTATATTAAGAGAGTAGATGGTCATCCTTTTGATTTAAATGACCGATATGTATTAAATCAATTCTTTTTCGTTGAAATTCCTAAATCTAATGTAAAACATATTTCAAAACATCTCAATAAGCGAACTCAGGAAGTAATTGAGTTTCTGAGGGATTTAGAAAATAATTTAGATGAATTTGGAATTTTATATGATATCCAACTTTCAAATAAGCAGATAGAAAACCTGAAAAATCTCCTACAAAAAAGCTTTTCAGATTATTCAGAAAATAATGATATAAGAAAAGAGATTATCGATGGTTTCAGTCAGGAATTATCCGATAGGAAGTTTATTGATGAATCAACTGGAGAGATTTATGAATCGAAGTTTTATATTAACAATACTTATTTTAAATCTAAGGGAATTAATGAATATCGTATTTTTATAGACTTCAATTTCTTTTCTATGGATACCGAAACTTTAATCATAAAATATTCGCTTGGAGCAAAATTCTTTTATGTTGATTTGCAGACTGATAATATCACACATAAAAATGATTATATGAATGAGTTTAAGAAAAAATTACGTGATTCCTCCATTTTTTCTGAAAAATCTAGAGCCTTGATTAGTTTAGAAGAGATTAAAAAATTTGTTGACGACCTGGAAAACTCTATCTATGCCTACACACCAGATCGCAGCAATAATAGTATTGATATTGATGTTAATTCGATAATCATAATATCAGAATATTCTGATAATTCTGGAAATCTATTAAGGAGGAGTGATACTTTTTTTATCGGTGATCTGGCATCCAAGTTGTCATTATTTTATGCTAAAAAGCGTTCAAGCTCTCAGATTATTGATCTTATTCATATTAAAAAAAATTATAATACAAATGAGGTTGTCGAGGTTTATTTACATTATGGTAATACAGGACTAACATTAAAATTATCAGGGATAAGAAACGATTATAAGATTGTTAAATTGAGATTATTTGATTCAAGAAAGTCCATTGAATTAGAAGATACTCAATATTATAAGAGTGTAGATAAGATTAATGTAAAGATGGGTAAATCATTAGGAGATCCTGATGGGGAGTATTATGAAATGACTGTTAGAAAGGAAATAGGCTTCCCAGAGAGCTTAATTCCAGAGAAAGCTACTGGTGATATATTAAATATCATTAAAGGGTTAAGCACAGGAGTTATTGATTCAATTAAGCTTCATTTTGAAGGAAATGAAATTATTATCAACACAAATCAAGGGAAATATTTATTTAAAGAACGGGAGATAATAAGGGTTTTTGTTTCTGATTTATTTCAAGAGATATCAGCTCTACCCTCAGTAGAATCTGATTATTATCCATATTGTTTAGGTATATCGATTGATTTAGATAAACTTACAGAAGTAGATTCTGCTCTAGTTATGTTTTTACAAGAGGATGGAAACTTAGAGCAAGTCTTCTTTGGTAAAGGCTCTGCCAATAGTGAGGTCTCCTTAATCGATAAGGAGGGAGAGATTGACAGTTTATTGATGTCGGAGGATGATTTGAAACTAAGGGTAATAATAGATGGAAAGCAGCATAACTTTCAAGTAGATGAAAGTATCATATATGATATTTTTAAACGAAATGGTAAAGGATATAAAAAGATAGCATCTAATTTACCAATATTTATGATTTATCGAAATGAAATTATGATAGAACAAACGAACTTTGATAAGGTCTCAGATTTCAGTATTAATGACATAGAAGTTATCCCATATATTGATTCAATTGGTATTTGGGACGATTCAGCATCGTTGGAGACAGAGGTTCTGAAGTTTATATCAACTTTACCTCCCTTAGATCCGGTCTCGGAGGTTTTATATCCAAAGATCGAAGAAGAAAAAGAGGAGCAACCTATAGAAATAGAGGAAGAGCTTACTTTCCAGTTGGAGCAAGAGCAACCTGTTGAAATAATAGAAGAATTACCTGAAATAGTGGAAGAAGAAGCAAAGCTTAGTAAAGAGGATGAAATAAGAATAGTCTGGAATCGCTTTACCGTAGAGCAAAGGGAAATATTATTGAAGAGATTGGGTTTTGAGAAGTCAATGCCAATAATAAGATTTGAAAAAGAGTGTAAGAATGATTGGGAGGATTTTAGCTATAAGGGGAAGTTATTAAGACAATATGAAGAAGCTATCCAAATCATTAACGAATTGAAAACAATTAATTTATCTTTAAATTTTACATTTGACCAAGTATGGGAGGATTCAGATACTTCGCAAAGAGTTGAGTTTTTAAAAAACTTAGGAATTGATGAAAATAAAATAGATCTCCATAAAAATGATTTATGGGAATATATAGAAAACTCTGAGTTTGGAGATGCTCTTATAGAAGCTCTATTAGAGGGTTTAGCAGCAGGAACAATGGGGACTGAGAGTCATTTTGATAAAGTTTATGTAAAAATAGAGATTTTAAAAGATAATAATATTATCATACGGGGTATAGAAGCTGGTCAAACCGCTAAGGTTTTACTGCAAGACTTAGGGAGAAGACAGATTGAGGAGAGAGAAACCATCAGATTTGTTCTTCTAAATAAAGAAATAAATAAATTAGACGTTTATACTTTTTTAGATAATAGATATAAACATCGAATTTTATTTAAGACTGGAGAAGATATAATTATTCATAATTTAAAAGAAAAAGGTTCTTTCTTGAGTGTGAAATTGAGGACAGGATATAAATGCAATGGTATTTCATTAATAACTCTTGATGAAACTAAATTAGATACAACACTTGATGAGATTCAGCCTCAAGAGAAAAAAATTTATATTCAATCCATTAAGGATGTTGAGGGTTTATGGAAGATGGTTTTATCAGAAAAGGAGAAAAAGGGGATGGTTGAAATATTCGATGTTTTTAAGCCATATAGCGAAGTTTTTAAGACACTTTCTTGGGAAAGTCCAGAATTAGAATACTTTATTGAATCAATCAATAATCCTGATAGCTTTCACAAAATTGATGATTGGTATAGAGAGATTGCTAAGGAGATTCAAGAGGTTAAGAGTGAAAAGAAAGTGAATGATGATATTCTTATGCTTGAATCAACGATATTACTATTATTTGATGTCCTACGATATTTATCGAGGATTGATGGAAAAGAAGATGATACTTTAAACTTTCTCAAGAGTATAGGTTTCAATGATGACGATGCAAATCGTTTTGTATATTATCCTCAACATCCATTTGATGTAGAAAGTGTTTTTCAGAAAGATAGAGGAAATCTTATTGCTTTAAAGGATTATATCAAGGAGAATATAGATAATCTCTCTTGGAATCGCTGGATATGGGAGCAAAATTTCAGAGCTGGTGATATTGTTGAGGCCAGGGAAAAAGGCAGGATGATAATTGGTGAAGTTGTAAGAGTAAATAAGAATAAGATGACTAATGATAAATCTGTGAGAGTAAAACCTATTGGAATTTATGCTAAAAAATATCCTGGAGTGAATTTTTTTACTGTTAAAAAAATGATGTCTACAGATGGTGAACTCGTAAAAGATTGGGGAAGAACAAATACTCTCCTACCACTAACAAGAGAAGAATTATCATTATGGCAGCAAGGAGAAGATCTAACTCAGATTCATAAAAATAGAGAACAGAAAACTATTAAATCAATTACAGATGTCGAAAAATTTTATGAAAAGGATTATAAGGAAAGCATATTGGATTTAATTAATAAAATTGAGGGGAAAATCTCTAAAACAAGCGAAAACTGGGAAAGTAAGATAGAAATAGATAATAATATCATTCAAGCTATTCCAGAGGGTAGAGTTTTTACACCTGAAGAAATTGAATTTTTCCAAAGTCTCTATGATAAAATAGGAATAGAATGCAATATAATAGAGAATTCTGAAATAAATTGTAGTAGAATGACCAAAGAGCAAGAGAGTGAATTATTAAAATATATCAAAAACTTTTATGAATATTTATAATGAAACCAACTGAAATTGAGGAATCTTTCGAGAAGACGTTTAAAATAGAAAAATTAGCAATAGATTTTGTAGATATTTTCATTGGTTATCTGATTTCAGTTATAATTGAAACCCCTTTAATAGCTCTTACTCACTTTATCATTACTAGAGAATGGATTTTTGCTCTTGAATTATACAGCTTTTTACTATTTTTAGGTATTATTGGTTTTACAGTTTTTATCCTCTATTACTTCTCTAAAAAAATAAGGCAAGAGTTATATGAAAAATTTATTCGAGATAAAACATATCTATATTATAAGATACTCTCTATTGTTTTTGCATTAATTATTATTGATGTTTTTATCGAAGTCTCATATTTCATCTCCGCACAGATTCTTGGAATAGAGATGATGCTTAATACAATCTATATACTTGAAAGAGTTTTAGCTGGAATAATTCTAATCATTGCTATTTGGATATTATATATGATTATTAAATTTATTAAATTCGAGGATGAAGAATGGGCAGGATCAATGCAAAAAGCAACACAAAATATCGATGATGCATTTGATTATACTTTTACTCTCAAAAATCTAACTTATTCTTTTATTGATATTTTAATAAGTTATATAATCTCTATTATCATCGAAGCTCCGTTGATTTCTTTTGTTAAATTCATAAGAACCCGTGTTTGGACATATCAATTAGATGTTTTGGGATTGTTTGTTTTTGTCTTATTAACTTCTGGATTAATTATAGCATTATATGTAATAGTCAAACCATTTCGACAACAAATTCGAGATGCATTTATTCAAAAAAGAGATAGATTTTTACATAGAATTATATCAATTATATTTGCTCTTTTAATAATAGATGTATTTATAGAGATTGCTCTTTTTATCTCAATGATACCTTTCCAACCTGCTACCTTGGATTTAGGAGCTTTAGTTGATAAGATTGTCTCAAGCATTATCCTTATTTTTATTATATTAGGTATTCGTATAATTTTGGAAAAAAAAACTAAATCTAAAAATTAAATTCAATTTTTGTCTTTTATTTTTATTTTACTTTATTAACAATCTTTCGATAGAAACTGTAAGCTACGAAATTATAGATTTTTAAATACCATATGAGGGAAAAAAAATTTAAAAAATTTAAATTCCATTTTGGTATATTATATCTTAACTAAATGCATTATAAACGCATTATTTACTATACATTCTGATAAAAATGAACGAAAATATTGATAAAAGACAGCAATTAGAAACGTCTAAAGTAAAGCTTGCAACTCTGGATTTATTAGGTATCTCGGTGATTATTTTAATCGTGATAGCTTTTGTTTATGCTTCTTATGGTCTTGTTAGGGTCTTAGAAGCAATGCGATTTTCTTTTTGGGCTATACCTTTATTATTTATGTTTGCTATACCCCTCTTAAATACATATTTCTTTATGAATATGCCCTTTTTTCATTCTTACGTTATTGAATTTACTAATGTTCCGGGAGATCCTTATACAATGGCCTTTGTTTGGGTTGTTGCTATATGTTGGGCAATTATCGGTTATACTTTAGCAATAACAACAATTCTCGCTTATGGATATTTCTTGGGACGAGAGGGGAAATTAGCAGAAGTAATTTGCAAGATTGCTTTAGTCAAGAAAAGCACAATTGAGGAGTATAAAGCAAGGAGGTAAAGGCTTTGGATCATCAACATAAAGTCTTTATTATTGGAGGGATTCTATTAGTCTCCTGGTTTATTTCATATCAACTTTTTTTTGCCGCAGAACTTCCTGAAGATGATTATGAACCGGGACTCCCTATTGAGATAAATGGTGAAGCAGACTGGGATAATTATCCTGGCATAATAACTGGGAGTGGAACTGAGTTTGATCCATACTTGATTGAGGGACTTGAAATAACTGAAGAGGCAGGTGCAAGCATTTCTATTAGAGACACTACTTCATATGTCACTATTCGTAGCAATCATCTAAGAAATAGTATAGGTGATGGAATCTACCTTGAAAATGTAAAAAATGCTGAGATTACCCTTAATATAATTGATTTTTGTGGTCGGGATGGAATACGATTAGAAAATACTCAAAATAATCATTGGATGAGAAATATTCTTATTTACAACAATTCATTAATCTGGAACTTAAATAACGGTATTTCCTTAATAAATGCTATATGGAGTTGGTATGGACAGCCCTCATCAAGTAATAATATAGGATCAAGTCAAAGTGGTGGTGGTGGTGGTGGTGGAAATGCTGTTATGCAAGATATTTTAATTGAAAATAACACAATTTCTCATAATCAACAGTATGGAATTTATATTCAGGGGTTACAAGTTAATTTGATAATTCAGTTTAATACCATATCTTACAATACCTATTCTGGTATTGAAATTAATCAAGCTTATCATAATGGAGATAATAAGATCCGATTTAATAATATTCTTTACAATTTAGATGGTATTGTTGCTGTTGTAATGCGATATTTTGAGATCTTTGGTAATACTTTCAATAATACAGGATATGGTGTGAGAGGAGCATATGTAAATCCATTTTCTAATTATAACACTTATCTTTTTAACAAGTTTTATGATTTAACATCGCCTCAATGGTTAGGAGATGAGCTTCCCGGTAATGCTGAGCTTGATAATGGTTTATTTGGTAATTACTGGTCAAATTATTCTGGAACTGATAATGATGGAGATGGAATTGGGGATATTCCTCATAACCTTACAACACTTCAAGGAACACACATGGATCATTATCCAATCGTTTCTTTGACTAAACCCTTACCTTTTAACCTTACCTCTGATGCTGACACACCTGATCCTGACAGAAGTTTCACTTTATCTTGGACAAAATCTTATAATGCTCTTTCCTATTCAATATATAGACATAGTAGTTTTATAACTGAGATAAATGGGAGCATTGATTTAGTAGCAAGTGGTCTCACTAATAATTCCTATGTTATCAATGATATTCCTATGGGAGAATATTTTTTTGTTGTATTTGCTAAAAACAGTATAGAGAACGCAACCTCGAATAATATCTTCATAATTGCTGGTCAATATCCTCAACCATTCACTTTAACTTCGGATGCAGAAAACCCGGATGATGGATATTTTACTTTAAGCTGGACTGAATCATTATTTGCATCTTATTATAATGTATATTCTCATTATAGTCCTATCACAGAAATAAATTCTAGTATAGATACATTAGTTTCAGGAAGCACGGGCTTTTCATTATCGATCAATGGATTATCTGATGGAAATTATTTCTTTGTAGTAGAGGCCGAGAATGTTTTAGGAAAAAGATTATCTAATAACCACAATGTCATAGTTGGGGATAAACCCACTCCTTTTAACCTAAGTTCTAATGCCGATCACCCAGATGGAGATGGTAATTATACCCTTACTTGGACAATCTCAGAAAACGCAGATAATTATTCTTTATACGAATTCGATAAACCAATTACTCAAATAAACTCAAGTTTAACAAAGGTCTTAAATGAAACCAATTTAAGGTATCATTCCTTTGAGGAAAAAGAAAATGGAACATATTATTATATTGTAGTTGCACATAATGAGCTTGCTAATACATCATCAAATTGTATTAATGTTTCAGTTGGCCGATTACCATCAAAATTCATTTTAACTACGAATGCTACTGACCCGGATATTGATGGTAATTATCATCTAAATTGGACAACCTCTATATATGCGAAAAACTACTCGTTATATGAGTATTCGACTCCGATAGTAGATTTGGATGGATTAACACCGATAGCGGAGGGTCTTACTAATTTATCCTATGTTTTTTATGCTAAACCAGATGATATATTTTATTATGTTGTAGTAGCACATAATATTTATGGTCAAACGATGTCTAACTGTATAATGGTCAATTCAGGTGGATTACCTAAACCATTTCAATTGATAGTTGATGCTACTGATCCTGATGAAGATGGTAATTATACTTTAAATTGGACAACCTCTATAAATGCCCAAAATTACACATTATACGAACATACAGCACCTATAACCATAATTACTAGTGAGTTAACTAAATTAGTCATAGAATCTCAGAGCTTCTCACATTATATTAGCAATAAAAGTAGTGGAAATTACTATTATATAGTTCTTGCGAAAAATATTTTAGGGAATCATACCTCAAACTCCGTAAATGTATCTATAACACGAAAACCACAATTATTTTCTTTATTTAGTGATGCTACTGATCCTGATAAAGATGGAACTTTTAGCATATTTTGGACAAAATCTACCTTTGCTAAGAATTACTCTGTATTATTATACGACAATGGATCATTTCAAATAATTGATATAGTTAATGCTTCTCCCTATATATTTACGAATCTTGAAGAAGGGCATTATAACTTTATTATCAAAGCGACAAATGAATATGGCTCAACTTTTTCAAATGGTCTCTATATAATTGTTGATTATCCTGATACAGATGACGAAGACGATGAAGGAGATGAGAAACCATCGGGTTTAACTCCGGAACAATGGATATATATTGGTATTGCCGCAGGTATTAGTATTCCGGCCATTATAGGAGTTATATACTATGCTAAGAAAAAATAATTAAGATTTTTTTTTATTTACTTCTTATTTAATTTGGTAAAAATGATTTGATATCCTTCTTAAAAGAATGATTTGATAATAGGGAATTAAATTACCCATATAAAAAAAATGATTTGATAAATATTTTCTCTAATACCCTTTTTTAGTCAAATTCTATTAACATATCAAATATAGTTTCAATATATTCTACACTTAGACCTCTATTCCAAAACTCTTGTATTTTTTCTATTTTTTTTTTCCAATTTTTAGTTATTTCTTTTCCAGGAGAATCAATTTTTTTTATTAATTCATTTTGAAAAAACCTTTCTAAATAAAATTTTTTACTGTTTTCATCCCATAAGGCAATAATTTCTATTGTATCTTCAATTTTATTCTTGCGAATTGAAATAATTATAGCTGGAGTCTCAAAATTGGATACTTCGACCCAATCAAGTGGTTGTATTAAATCTGATCCAATCATAATATCATTTACCTCTTCATAGACTTCTTCCGCATTAATTAATAGTCTAGGAATAGCATTTTTTTTAGCTCGTATAATCGGTTTATATTTATTAGCAGAAACTTCTTTCCAAATTTTATTATCCAATTGCTCGGTTTCTATTAAGAATTCAATTAATTTTATGCCTCTCTGAGTGATATAGAATTTTAAGGGACGTTCATACTCAGGTAATAAGCCCAATAGACCTTTGCCTACTAATTTTAGAGAAGTATTCCAAATGGCTGTTCTTTTAATTTTTGTGGAGATCTGATTTAAAATATCTTCTCTTGTTATTGTCCATTGATTCACATAAAATTCTAACTCTATATATTCAAAATTATTCTCGTCATAAGCAAGCTGACGAAATATAATATATTTTTTATATGCAAGCTTCAATATTTTTATATCATCTGTATAAAGATTTGATATATCTATCATAGGAATCATAATTCATTTTATATATTAAATGTCGAATTACTGATTCATAAATATTGGGTCAATATCTTAACTAAGTAGAATCACAGATTCGTATGATCCGACTATCTCTACGGAATGAGTCTTAGGGTGCTGGGAAGCCCGACAATAAGCGTTCCCAATTTATCAAAAAAAATATGGCCGGTTTTCCTGGTATAAAATGTTGATATCGATATCAATAGACTTATATATATTGATATCTATATGTAGAATAATGACTTCTAAACAAATAAGTATAAAGGAAAAGATCTATAATAAGCTCAATGCCATAAAGCTGCCTGGGGAGAGTTTTTCCAAGCTATTAAAGAGAATGATGAAATTACATAAAAAAGCAGTCTTAAGTCTTTTTGGTGGATGGAAAATGACTGATGAAGAAGCAGAGGAAATGAAAAGAAAGATTGAATCATCCAGAAATGATGATGAATGGGGTTGGAGGGCTTAAAAATGATTTTAGTAGATACTAATGCAATAATTGACTATCTAAAAGGAGAAGAAAAAGCTAAAAAATACTTTAAAGAAGCTCATTATATGTTTTACATTACTACTTTGAATGAATTTGAGATTTTACTTGGATTAGAACACGAAAAAATAAAAAAGCCATCCCTTTATAACGATAGATATAGAATATGGGTGGAATTTCGAGGAAATTGTAAAGTTCTTAAAATTGGCTCATCCCAAGCGTTAAAAGGTGCTGAAGTATATAATACTCTTGAACAACAAGGGAAAAAAATACCTAAAGTTGATGCTCTAATATTAGGAACTATGTTAACTAATGGTATTGCGAAAATATTAACTAAAGATAAACATTTTGAATATCCTGGAATTGAAATAATTGATTATTCCAAATAATTAAGATCTTATTGCTTTTAAATATTCTAAAATCAACTTTCTCTGATTTTTTGCATATTCAGATTTCATTTCATTAGAAAGTAGGTCATTTTGCATAATTTGATGAATTTCCTCTATTTCATCTAACATTTTAGAGTCTTTCTTTGAGTTCTCAGCGACAAAAATATCTAAAGTCTTAAAAGTTGTAGAATTTTGTATTTTAATTTTCTGTGTCAAGCGTCTTACTCCATCAAATTATTAATATTTTTGTTCTCTTCTTAATATTTAAGAAGTTAATAAAATATTTAAATATTTTTTAGAAACTCAAGCTAAGAATTTTATTTTCTTCTGTAATAAGAGAGAGGAAATAGATTTATTATTTTGAGTATTACCATATGTTAATTGGATATCTTAAAATATGGTTGTATCTAATATAGACATAAAAATTTTAATGTGATTTTATGAAAAAAAAAGACTGGGCATCTAGTTCCGAGGATTTACCGGAAGAAGGTCGAAACAAGAAAAAACTAATTCTGGTTATTAGCGTTATTTCAATAATAATATTTAGTTCAGTAGTAGGAGTTTTACTATTATCTGGTTCTATATGGAATGATGAGGAAGTTACCTGGGATAAAAGTAAGGGTGATATTTTCTATTTTGGTCTTAAAGATGATTACTATTGGGCTGATAGAACTGCTGATAATGATTATATACGAGAGTTTCATACTGTTTTAAAATCTGAGATTCTTGATAAAAAGGATTTAGAGACTGATTGGGACGATGATCCCGACTTAATAATAATGAGTTCGTTTCTCTTCGGTGATGAGAATATTTATTCTGTAGAAGTTCCAAATTGGTTTGATATCTATCAATTAACTACTTTATTATATAATATCGATAAAATAACGAATTTAAATCCTTTAAATACTACAAATTTAGTTCAATGGGCTTTACCTAATGCAATCCATATCCAATCTTCGTCAATCTATCATCATCTAAATGCCTTATTGGAATTATATAACTTACAATCAATATCTCAAGAAGTTCCTGAATTTAATGAATCTGCTGAATTCTTTGAATATTTAATTAATATGCTTAATTTTAATGAGAACTATAATGAGACTTTTGAACTATATTCAACAGGTAATTCACCAGCAAATTTCACAATTGAAACTAATTATCCTGATAATAATACAGCATTAGTTATTTCAGACCCATATTACTTAAATAACAAAGTATTACAACTACATCAAGATGCAAATACATCAATCAATGGAAAAGATGATTTAAAAGCTAAAACTGATATTTTTAATTGGTATAGCTATAAAGAAATAGGAAACAGGATTGATTTAGGAGATTATATTTATCAACCAGAATATTTTGCTTTTGATGTTCAATTAGAGGGGAATAGGAATCATAGTTTAGAATTTGCTCTTAAAACAGAGGATTTTAATATTACAGCAACGATTAATGATGAAATAAAAACATGGACAGGATATAATGGTATTAATTTTCGATTAAATAATGGAATTATTGAGTATAATGTAGGAGATTATATTTTCTCTGGGTCTTCCTTTAGAAAATCCTTACCACACGAAAAAGGATGGCAACCATTAGGATTGGGATTCTTTAACGCTTCAGAAGTTTTTTATCCAGGATCTCCTTATGGTGACCGCTTTCAAATAATAGTAAAACCTCATTTTTTTGCGTTATATGATTATGAAATCACTATCCGCAATATTACGGGAGATTATTATGAATGGAGTTGGTATACTACACCTCTTTATTATGATTGCCCTTATGATTTTCTCCCTGATAATTGTTATGATAATAATGCAAATGAATTTAGGTTATTCCGATTTAACAATTATACAGAGATATTATTCAATATTTCAGATACTAACAATCCAGAAACTAGTGATATCATTGATAATATTGTTGTAAATGGTCAATTTTATTATAAAATGGATAATTTTGAGAATATAGTAGGGGAGCTTTTTGTAAATAATTTATTATTTATTTCTATGTATCATCTATTATTTTATCCTAATAATTTTCCCTATAGCTCAATAGCTTCTGTTTTTGGAATACTTAATACCTTGATTGATTATTTACTTAATCTTTCTAATTTCTTTGAAATAACTGATAATCCAGATTACTTAAAGATTGAAATTACATATGAGAAAATGGGAGAAATGAGAGAGATTGTCAAACAATTCTTATTAGACCTTTTTAACATTGAGACTAATGGTTTTATAGAAGGAGATACCGATATTAAATTTACTATGGTTTGGGATAAGCGGATTGGGACATTAAATTCTTCGATTTTTACATTTAATTATAAAGATTTAGGGATAATAAGAGAACTGGGGATGCAATTAGTGGCCGCAAGAAAGACTATGTCTTCAGAGGCGATTGGGGAGAGGATTGAGGAAATCGAGGAGGAATTAGAGGAATTAGAGGAGGATGCTGATAAGAACGAGGACAGAATTGATGAACTCGAAGTAGAATTAGAGGAATTAAAGAGCGGTATGGCCAGGATGTATGACGATTATCCTGCATACCCGGATGATGGATGGGTGACTGGTGGGGATTTAGAAGAGTTTATAGAAGAATATGAGCAAGAAAAGATTGACGAATTAATGCCATTTTTAATAGTTTCACACATTATAACAGGAGCTGTCGCAGTTGGTATTTCAATTGGTATTCCAGCTATGGTTCGCTGGAGAAAAAGGAGAAAAGAGAGAGATTTAGAGTAATATAAGATTTTAATATTTTTTTTTTATTTTTTATCTTTAATATCGATTAATTCTGTTTTATTTAATATTAAGAGCATAATCGAAAAAAAACCGAAGCTATTTTAATTAAAGTAATTAAAATCATTATTGAGAATACCATAAGCAATATCCACCATAATCTTGTTTTCTTCATTATATCTATTCAAGCAGGATTGATGTAAGACATCCAATAATTGTTCTCTGCTCTTGATGATTATATTTTCAGGATAAGATTAGTTGATCAATCTCGATCATTGATGATCAGATTCCTACATTTGTCGAAAAATTGATTTTAGCTTTTTTTTTGAAAATATTATAAAAGGAGAGAGGAAAGGCTCTATTAGTGTTTAAATAGGTTTTTAATAGTTAGGGGATTTGGTCTCAAGTGCCGATTATTTGAATAATCGGCACTTCAAGAAAATAAAATTAAAAAATAAAAATTAAAGTTAAAATATTCAATTAATTTATGATATAATTAGATTGATTTTATTGTGATTTGAGCAAAAATGACCTTAGAAGATAAATATAACCGAGTAAAAGCAAAGTATTTTGAAAAAAGAGAGGAATTAGAGATATTAAAAACTAATTATGAGGAATCCACAGGAAAAATCTCAGAAAAACATAAATTAAAAAGAGAATTAACTGATTCATTAGTAAGAAAGACTAGGAACAAGGAATATGATGATCTTACAGAAGAAATAGAGAAAATTGAGCAATTAGATAAAGCTATTGGAATTGAAATAAAGGCAAGAAAGAAATTAAGAAAACAAATAGAAACTAAGGAAAGAGAAATATCTGAAGCTTCTCAGATTATTTCAAATATGATTGGTGATTTAGATTACCCAACTGATAAATTGAAAGAGGACTTTAAGCTGGCTATTTCTACCTATCCGCATTTAAAAGTAAGAGATAAGGAAATGCAGGTCGCTATTGTAATAGAAAAGAAGAGATTAGGTAAAAGTATCCAAATGAATTTAGCTAATCAACCTGAGTCATTAAGTATTTCTGATGCATTAAGAAAGCTAGATGAAGATGACCCTTTACTTGCGAAGATGGTTAAAGCAGCAGTTTATACTAAACTTGAAAAAGAATTTAGTGATTTGATTGAGGTCAGTTTTGAGAAAGGTAGTTTAGGCTCTGGATTTATTCAAGGAGTCTACCTTAAATTTGAAAATGGAGATGAATATGTAGTCACCGAGGACACTCGCTTAGCTTATCAAGTTTTATACTGGATTTATGGAGACCAACATGAAAAATGGATGAAATATGTTCCTTATGGCACTCGTAAAGTACTAGATGAAGAAGGAGCAGATTCAAGCGAATATTGGGATGAAGTTCCTGAAGATTATAAAGTTAAATTGTTAGAAAAGCATTATGAGTTGACTCTATTAGATGAGGGAACTGAATACACATATTGGCTGCTAAAGACATCTAAAGAGAAGAAAGAGAAGAAAGTTCAAAGCAAGAAAAAATTGACCAAAAAAGATGTTCAGAAAGATATTGTAGAGAGAATACGTTATATTGCTAATAACCATATAGTCTTACCTATTGATAGAGATTATGAGGCCTATATTACTCGAAGATTTAAGAAACAAGAAACCTTAACAGAATTTATTAGTTTAATTGGAGGTATAGGAATGGTTCAATCTAAGCTCCTTGTCTTTGCTGATAAGATAGAGAAAGCTAAGGCTGAGGATATCATAAAAGACCTCGATAAAATTAGACCATTGAACTTAATTAATGATATTTTATTTGATTTTCTTAAACACATAGAAGAAGATGGTGATGAAATCTTATCAAATGGAGTAAATATAATGGATTGGCAATGTGATATTGGAGAAAAATCTAATATTGGGACTGAATTTATTGTATTTTATCATAATAAGTTTTATTCCTTAATTATCAATAATGAAACTGAGGAGTTTCATGCTATAAATGAAATTAATCTTAAGGAGCTATGGAAGGAGGCCGAGAAAGATATACAGCTTGGTGGAGATGGAGGTCTTTTATATAGTGTTATTAAGGAATATCTAAATGACCAATATAGACAAGAGACTGGCAGGAGAGCTTACGGTAGAGGCGGGGAGACGCAGGGATTCCAAGAATGGAAAAAGAAATTCTTTATTGTCAGTAAAAAACAAAGAGCTAAACCTGTTGGGAGAAAGTTTATGAGAATTAGGATTTTAGATCCAGCACCTAAAGATTGGCATTCTATTAAAAAGAAAGGGAAGTCTTATTATATTGTAAAAGAGAATGAGAAATTTTCTACGAGATTTGTGATCCTGGATGTTGGGGATATTGATGAACCAGGTATCCAGGGATTAGCATTTGTAAGAGGTGTCCCAAAGGAACAAGAGCTTAAAATTGGTGATAAAGTAAAAACCGAAAATTGGAAATCCCAAGCAATAAGAATTGAATACTGGAAGATCAAAAGTAGCAATGAAGAACCACCAGAAAGCCAGATTGAGAAAGCTCTAAAAAGATATAAAAAAGATATTATTAATTTTCTTGATAATGAATATATGGATGCTATTTCAGAAATAAAAATCATACCTAAAGATAAAGATTTTAAAATTGAACTTTATGGAAAAAAACTCAAAGCTAAGGAGTTAATTAAATTAAATTCTCTCACTTGGGAAGATGGAAAGACTGTTGATGTAAAAAAAGGAAATGTTTATTTAGGGAGGGACGTAGAAGATGAAGGTGAAGCTGGATATTCAACTGTTAAAGAAATTAAAGATACTATCGCTCAGATCGAAATTGATTATAACAATGGTATAATTACTCGAAGGCAATTAAACTCTCGTTTAATGAGATTAAGTTTTATCGCAGTAAAATCAGGTAAGGGAGATTTGAAAGATGAGAATAAAAAGATTGAAGCACTTAAAATTATTAATGAATTCCGGGAAAACGTAGGTTTTGAGCAATTAGATATTGATGATTATTTAAAATCAGTTAAGCATTAATAAAATTAAGAATAATTTTTTATTCCAGTTTAGGCTTGAATCCTCCGAAAATTTAATTTTTTATCTCTCATATGTTATAAATTTAAATTAAAATCAATCATATAAACATATTAATTACAGGTGATATGATTGAATAATCAGCACAAAGTCTATATTTTCGGATTATGCTTTTTACTTGCAGTATTCATCCCATATACATTATTCTTTGGTGCTGAAATTCCTGCTGAAAGTTCTCAGAGTGAAGGTGAATCAACTCTTCTTGAGGAAGAAGATGACAGGATGTTTCCAGAGGATTATATGTTGAATCTCACTAATTTTTATTTTGAAGATGGAAAAGGGTCTGTTGTTTCTGGTAGTATTGAAGATTTGACCTTGCCTGATGATAATACTCTTGAGATTAAAGGAGATTACAGACCTCTTTCAGATAAGTATGAATTCGAGGTGGTTTTTGAGTTTGATGTGGATATAGATACATATGGTATAGATTATTATGATCTCTTTATTTTTTTTGAAACAGAAGTCTCTATTTATTCGGAAACAGTTGATCTTGAAGTTTATACATTTGTTATTGATGAATATCAATGGCAAACAATAGGATCGATTGGAAATCAGCCTTTAGTTTTATATAGACAATATATTGAACGCACTACTAAATTTAGGATTATTGGCTCTACAGATGCTGATAAAAAGATTGAAATCGACCATTTCCAGTATTTACTTACCCATAATAATGATTTATTAACTGTTTTCAATAATGTCCAGCATAATTATTGCTATAATGGTGGAACATGGTGGACTGCCCGAAATGATTATAATGAATGGACTCAAGGAACAGGTTATTTCTCATCAGGATACCGAACAATAAATAAAACAATTACTTTCAGACTAAACTATCAGCCAGACGGGGAGATCTATAATATTACAAATGTAGATGAGCTTAGAATGGATGTTTCTATTTGGGGTGATGCTCTAAATAAATATGGAGATTTTTATATATGGAATGCGAAAAATAATACTTGGGACTTAAATCATCATACTTTAGGAGGTTGGGGTAGTCAGACAAATTGGTATACTGAAATGAATAGCCTTAGTATAAATCCAAGAGATTATGTTTATAAAGATATAGATGGATATTGGAAATGGAGATTTAATGTTTTTGCTTATGGAGAAGCTGCTGGTTCTTCTGTTCAATTATGGATAAGTTTTGATTATTGTCGGTTTATATTTGACTGTATAGGGTTTGGCCTCGATGATCATGACTATCCTGAATTTGAAGAGATGCGAACTAATCCGCAGAGTCCAATAACAACTTATATTGAGACTTTTCAGGTTAGAGCGAGAGTTTTACCGCATAACCCACTCGGCTCTATCGATAACGTCAAGTGTTATATATATAATAGTAATTTATCTTCTTTTTGGTTTAGCGATCTCAAACGAGTTTGGTTTGATATGGTTTATGATACAAACTATTGGTGGTATTATATATTTGATGCTTCTGAATTTCCAAGCGATTCATACACCGTTTGGCTTAATGCTACAGATGATGATGGATTTGCTACGATAGATTCATTTGAATTTATAGTGCAAAATATACAACCTATTATTAATTTTATAAAACCTGGTGAAGAACTTGAGAAAGTAATCCAATTATATGATTATAATGTGAACGTAAGTGTTTATGACCCGGAGGGAGAGGAATATTGGATTTATGGAGACCCAGAAATCATAATCTACCAAGATAATGAATTAGATCCTTGGCTTAATTGGACAGATATGGAAAGGTATAACCCTTTAAACCCAAATTACTGGAATTATACATTTGACCCTATTAATCTAACTAATGGAATATATACAATAAAGATTCGAGCAAGCGATATTATAGGTTATGGATATAATTCTACTCAAATATTAATTCAAAATAATCCTCCGAATATAGAGATAATATCTCCCAGTATAACAGAAATTATTACACCCTTAAATCAAGTAATACGGGTTAATATTTCTAATGAAGAACCAATAAATACTGCGGAGTGGACTATAACGCCAACAATAGGGGATTATAATTGGAATAATTTAACGTATAATATAAGCTCTACTTTTTGGGAGGATACATTTAGCTTGCTGGATTATAAATATGGAGATTATTATTTAATAATTAATTCAACTGACGATAAATATAACTCCAGTATAGAGTCCAAAGAAATTCAACTTCATCCTTTAATTACTTATTATATACCTTATGAGACTATTACATATAATAATATAGAAATAAGGATTTCTAATTATGAAGACCAGACAGATGATATAAGTGCTACCTTTACTTTAGCTCATCATTCTGTTGCTCAGGAAAGGGATTTTGAAATATATATTCCAGATCAATTAGATGATGCTCACGAATATTATTTAACACGAGGGTATGAAACACATTATCCAGCGGGCTTTAATGTTGAGGGTGTTTATACTATTTGGCATTTATTAGATTATGAAACATCTGATTTAATACATTTTAAATTAGAAAAACCTAAACTATATAATAATCCCTTTGAGGAAGATAATGGAGATTATGAAATGATTTTTACTTTGTCTTCCAAACATACTCTCAGCGATTTAACTATTGAAAATGTATTAACTGAGTATATATCAAACCCGGAGAATTACGAATACGCATTGTATTATAATTATGGTGGTGAATATAGAGAGATTCAAGATTTAGAAATAGAATCAGGAGGTGGAGGTTATATTCTATTTTCATTTTCTTGGGATAAAATTATTGGTAATTCTACAATTGAATTTAGATTTACAGCCATTCAGTTAGAGGTTGAGGAGACCGACTGGACACCTATAATTGTGGGTGCTACTCTGGGAGCGTTTGGTGTTGGAATCTCTGTATTTATTATATTTGGGTTTAAAAAACATGAAGACTGGGGAAAGGCTAAGGCTATCCTTTTATCAATCGGTATTGGTGCTGCTGCCGGGATTATTGGATATTTAATAGTTGTTTTTATATGATTTTTATCTTGAAGTAAGGCCATAAAAATTCCAGGTATATTTTATAAAAAAGAGCTTTTTTACTTAAAATGCTATTATATCACGCTCGTTATTCTCATCTAAAACTCAAAAGATTATTAGAATTACCTGCAATGCTAAAAAAAGGGATAGAATTTGGATATTATTTAGATAAAATTAAATTTATTTAAGACTAAAAGATAGTTTTATTTTTTATTTTTTAATTTTATTTTATTTTGTTTTATTTTTTTAAGATATTCCTAAAATTTTTATTACAAAGTTATTTTCTTTTTAAAATATGGAATTTAAGGATTTTAAGAGAATTTTTACTCTTACTAAGAAAGGTATTTCGACCATTCCAGCGTCATCTCCTACTGACAACCCGTTTGAGCAGCTTTATTTGAAGAATAGAAACTCTTTTTATAATTATTTAAGCCCTTTTCTTGAAGAAAAGAAGAAACTTGCTCAAGAGCTTAAGAATAATGGTAAATCAGATTTATTAAAATTAATTAAGGAAAATTCAATTAAATGGGATAAAAAGACTCAACAAAAAATAACAACACTTAATGATATAAGAAAATATACCATTAATAATTTAATACTTAAATCTCTTAGGGAAGATGCTCATTCTAATAGATTTAATCAAGATTATTTACCCGAAAAACTCCTAAATGAATTAAAATTAGTCTCAGATATGAGTTTCTTGGAGAAATATCCTTTTTTACAGAAATATAGTCCTTTATATCCAGCAAAATATAAGAAATTTATTGATTCCTTGGATTATTATGAGGAGATTGAGTTAAGTTCAAAACGGGGTGGTATTAATATTAAAATGGAGTTATTTAATATTAAGGAAAATGAGATTTATTTTCCTAACAAAAAGCTCCTTTATTCTATCCATAGTGCTTTACATTCTATCGATATGGTTTTATCATTAATGAATGGCAAGTTCAAGAATCTCAATGATGAGAGTATTTTTTTTTATACAAAACCTTTATTTTCTCATATCGGGGACAGAGAATATGTCCTCTACTTTATTTCAGAGCTGAAGCTTCCGCTGGTTGTATTAACTCGAACAGAGAATTTATCTTATATCTTAATGAGCAATGGTTTACCTAAAAGAGACCCAAGATATTGCACCCGGATTTTCAAGCTTGAACCTGCTTCTTTCTTTTATACCAGATTCTTTTATCCTTATACTAAAAAGATAAAGTATCTTATGACTGTGAAAGAGATTATGACTGTAGCAGAGGAAAACAATATAGACATCCCAAAATCGCTAAAGAAGAAAAAAGAAATAGCCAATTATGTAAGTAAAGTTGTAAATGAAAAAAATCTTATCCCTCCAAATACTACAATTTATTCTAAATTTGAAATACCTGGACAAAAAATAAAACCCAAAAATATTGTAGAACTCTTAGGAATTACTCGATATCAATCTGTGAATCGTAGTAAGTTAGATCCAGATGTTAAATTAAAGTTTAATAAAGATTATTTTACTATTGAAGATAAGGAAAAATATATTTATGGGCATCTTCCTATTTTCGATATGAGATTCGAGGAAATGAAAAAGATTTTTGAAAACTCAGGGTTGAGACAAAATCCTTATGAACTTGATTATGTGAAACTTAAGGACGACTTTTATAGTGGAAAGAAAGAGGTTAGGATGGGATGCATAATGTGTCCATTTAAGGATATTCTATACTATAAATTCTTAAGAGATAATTTCCCAGATCGATATTTTTATGCAAATATGATGAGAGTTGTGGCCTCTGCGAAAAACATTATCAGGTCTAACAAAGAATATTTTTATTTTGATAAAGATCATATTTCTAAGAAATATAGAGATTATAAAGAAGAGGAAACTGAAGAAGAAGGAGAAGATCTAACAGATATTTTTTATTGTTCTTTCTAAATCTCAAGTCTAATATATCTTTTCCTTTTTAAAGAGAAAAGGTAGACTCCTGCCAACACCGGTCGAGCATAGGAGCGGTAGTATAGCTCAGAGAACAAAAAAGAAAGAGGAGGGCTTATAACAGGTGACTCTGTTATAATAATATAAATGTGTTGCGACACATTTAACCAAAAGACAAAATTCTGACTGAAAATAGAGATTATTATCAGCATCCAGGGTAGTATTGGCAGGAGTCATAATTTTATAGATTCTAAATTAGAATTTTGTCTAATTATTTATTTATTTTAAATTATTTAAATCTTGAATTTTTTTTATTAAGGGATTATTGATCGATTCCATTACTATCTTTGTCATTTTGTTTAAATATCATCCTTATAATTCGTTATTAGTATATTTTTCAAGAATTTTATCAATTTTAGCTTTAATTCTATCTATATCCATTTCACATTCCTTAAGAATTTTCCAACTTAGATTATAATCTCCCATTAGAAAAGTAAAATAATGCTTATCGGGTTCTTTTTCTAATTGCAGCAATATTTTATATCTATCCTCATCCTTTAGTATATCCTTAGAAGGTGCGGGTGGCTCTGGTTTGCCATCTATTAATTTGATTCTTAATCTTTTAGCTAATGCTTCTCTAATAAGCTCTGGGTCACCCTCTTTTACCTTTAATTCCTTTAATATTCTATCATATAAATCACATACTTCAATTTCAGGATCAAGTTCATTAAGTTCTAAATTACTCTCTACCTTGGCCGAATTTAACAATTCCTCTATCTTAGGTTTTATTTTTGCTAATAGTTCATCCAAACTTTCTTTCACATCATTCCTAATTTCCTCTAATAAATCCTCTTCAGTATAGGTGACTACGGTCTCTACTTTTTCCACAGATATTTTTAATACTTCATCCATATTGTAAACTCTCCTCATCATATATTCGCAATATTGTTTGATTAAATATTTTTTTATAGTATCAATATCTAAATTGTCCAAATAGTTATTAATATCCTCATTTCTTTCTGTAAGTTCATTATCTCTAATCGGTATTGAAAAATCGTTGAAAATCTGTTTAATTGCTTCTTTGAATGCCTTAATAGGATCTATTATAAAGCTATTATCTGGTTTAGGGAGCAAGTCTTCTTCTAATTTTTGTCTTAGATTTTCAGAAAAATCATCCTTAATATTGTCACCGGGCATTGGTTTTACAGGTATATGATTTAAACGCATATATTCAACCAAATATATTCCCAAACCTACTGGTTCATTACGAGTATTTTTGAAATGTTGTGAAAGAGCATCCAACTCATATGTCTTATTAGCTTTCCAGACTTTTATATCAGCATCATCCACTAAATCAAAATGTTGCAAATGTTTTAGCATTGCTTTTCCCTCTTTAGATTCAAGGGGTCTCTTTTCCTCTTTGTCATTAGGGAGATTAATGGCCTCCCCGACACTTGGGAAGAAACCAGCGATATATATTTTTTCAGACCCCGTGCTTCTTAAGGTTAAGTGTCTACTTCTCTTTGACCCAAACTTGATTAATGAGAGCATTTTATTCCCATATACATCTGCATCACAGAAAAATATGAGAGGAAATCTTTCTTCAAATCTCTTTGTTAATCTGAGAATTGCTCGGTTATACATACCTTGGACAGTAGAGATTACCATATTTGTTAATTTTGGAAATCCCATCTCTATTAACCTATTAGTTGCTGCATCTTTTTCACATAATAAAATAGATTGGCAATATGGTAGTTCGTTTTCTTGGATAACCTCATAAGCTAATTCTTCTGTAAATAGAATCTTTCTCTTTGGGTCTCCATAAACGGAATTAAATGGATAATGGAAATAACCTTTACTTCCCGTGCTAATAGTAAAATTAATCCTATCAACATCAGCCAAAATTTCTAATGTATTTATACGATCCATAAATTCAGAATTAAATTTTTTACCAGGAACTCCATCAAAATATTTACTAAAATTTTCATTTGTTCTTATTACATAATACATTTCTCTGAGAGCTAGCCTAACTGATACTGATTCAGAAGCCTTAGCAATAGAATAAGCCCTTAGAACTTGACTTTGTGTAAGGTTTTGCTTTACCATATCTCGCTTCAAATAGAAACCATAATCACTATCAAATAAGTTTACCATTTTACCTGAAAGTCTCTGAGCAACAAATGGTAGCTTTTTTTCAACTGCTTCAATAAGTTTATTTCTATAATCAGCGTCAGATAATTCAAACTTATCTATCTTTGCTGCATCTCCCTTTCTTAAAGCTTGATAAATGAGTTTAAAGTCTTTTTCTTCAAGATTATACTTTTTTCTTTTCCTAATTTCTTCTCTTTTCCTCAGTCTCCTTTCTCTTATGGTCTCAAACTTATCCATCAGAGTTTTACATTTGTCGCATCTCAGAATAGTTTTACCCTCAGATTGGAATTCTGCGTCTTTTGTTGCGAGATCACCGCAGAATATACAAATATAGTTTTGTTTTCTTGCCGACATCTTTATCTCCTCTATATTTTATTCTTTTTTTTAGGGGTTCAACCTACTAGATTTTGGAAAGTAGCGAAAAGCCTTCTAATGCCTGCGAAATGGCATTTTGAGGGGATCGTTTTCTTTCTTGAGTCCACCAGGTTCATAATAGGATCTACCGAACTACCTATAAAAAGGAGGCGATCCCGTAATTGTAAAATATGACTATGGTAAAAATAATAAAATAATAAATTGATCTCTTTTATTAGATAAATAAATATATAAATATTATTATGCAAAATTATTTCCATCTCCTCTTGCTTTCTTTATAGGATAATACTCTATTAAGAGCATCTAAATATGCTTTATTTTGAATATAAAAAAAATCTGTATCCTTAAAATATGTCAGGATACATTTAATTCTAAATTTTTCTTTCTTTAATTCGCTTATTGTCAAGGGCATAAACATATATTCAATAGATTCTCCATCTGTCATTTTTCATTAATCTATATAATATGCATCATATTTTTTTCTATATTCTAATTTTGTATTATCATCTGCTTTATTCCAGCATTCTTTACAAACATTTCCAGCTTTTGAGTTTGAATATTCAAAAGATTCACTATTCAAAATATCTTTCATTTGACCACAAATTGCACATGGTTCACTTGGCATTTTTCTCACTCCTTTATTAATATTTGATTTAAACGACAATTACCAATACTCCATTTTGGGTTATTTTCATTTAATATATTCTCAATCACAATATTCTCGTTCTTTGATTGCCATTGTTTTGCTTTCCTTTCAGAGACAATTGTTATTAAATATTGAAATACATCTCCTTTAGAAAATCTATATGATATTTCATTCCTTTCAATAAATAATATGGCCTCATCTGTCCCATAGGTGTAATTCTTCCAAATATAATAATAAGGAGAGTCGATTTCATTAAGTTCTTTACGGATCTCGTTAAGTGGTGTATCTTTTAATCCCTCAAGGCTCTTAGATTTGCGAGTGAGTGTATTTCGGAGCATTCCATTTAAAACAATGTTAAAATATTCTTTTTTAGTCTTCTTATTCTTAATGACATAACATTCAAAACTGTATAGCACTCCTTTATGCTCAAAGTCTTCTTTATCGATAAAAAGTAGTTCATATCTTTCAGTATCAATTTTATGCTCCATATTACAAGTTAAACTATTCCAAGTATCATATTTGCTGACCAGGAGACAGTTGGTAATAAAGATTCCATCAATATTTCGTGGATTATAATTATATTCTTTTACAATATCCTCCATTTTTAACACCTCCAAGTAATTTTGAAGTTTTTTTTGGAATAAAAGGAATTCTTTTACTCAATCAAAAAAAAATTTTATTTATTTAATTGTTAAAATACTTTTCTGCAAATTATATTCTTTTATATCCCAAGTTAGTTCAAATTCAGAAAGAGCAGACTCAGGAAATCCATTTTCTTGTAGAAATTTCTCTGCTTTATTTCGATTTGTAAATACTTTTAGTTTTATTCCAACAGAACCTTTAGTTTCTGGCACATACCAGCTTACAGCGATTATTTTTGCGATGACTTTCTCTATTTTAGCGATATCTGATTTATGTAATGAGACCCATAATTTCATTAAGTCTTTGTCTTCCATTCGATAATCAATGAGATCTATTCTTTTTTCATAAATTAGATCTCTTATTGAATCAGGCATTGAGATACCTCTACAAAATAAAGTAAGTTCCTCTTCTTTGTTAGCTCCCGACTCGTCAATATCAATTATTCCCTCGGTTTTATTTACTTTACTTCTAAGGATATTATAAAGCTCTTCCGACATCTTTTATTCACCTAAATTCCTCTAATAGAGTCTCCTTTTTTATATTAATAGAAATGCTTTCAATATCTTGTAATTTTGCGTGAATCTGTTTTTGGCCTGCTCCCTTCTTTTCTGCTTTAATAAAGATGGTCAATGCTGGACATTTATCAGCGTTATGTGTCGCAAATCTAATTTGATCAACATCAATAGCTTCTCCATTTAGATTAATATTAAAAAATCTCTCTTCTTGATATCCAGGTTTCTTAATAGTAATAATTTTCGATTCTTCATTTTTTATTGTTTCAGACATTTTCTTTCACACATATATATAATAATGACTTTTTTTTTTTGAATTTTCAATAAAATTTATTCCTTAATATACTAAATTCAATTTAGAATTATAAATGTTTCCATAGCAACATTTATAATTGTAATCTTCATACTAGTATTAAAGGAAATATATTTTAAAGAGTGATAAAACCTATGGAAAGTGAAGAACAGCTACGGGAATTATATCTTGCCGAGACTAACGAAAAGAATGCTATATGGAGAGGTCGAGAGACTAAGAAATATATTAAATGGAAGCGAAAGAGACTTTTAGCTAAATTAATGGTAAATCCTATTGATATAGATTTTAGCATAGATGGAACTATTTATAAGATTTTTAAAAGAGAAAAAAGGACTACGATTAGACCATTAAAGCAGAAGTGGAAGGACGTGTTAAAAGAGTTTCGATTAAATACTAATGGGATCATACCACTTCATCTTTATTGGAAAAAAAGGGACGAATATGGTTTTAGATTTCTTATTACGAAACTTTTAAAGATTGAGCCATATAATTTGAATGAAATGACCGAAAAGGACGCTAATATTGATGGTTTTGGAAATAAAGATAAACTACTCGAATTTCTTTTAGGAATATATGGGGATGATTATTCTAATGATGAGTTTGTTAAGATCTGGTGGGATACAAATTGGGATCGATATCCTATTGACCCAGTAAAAACTAGTATTGACTGGTATGATAAACTTGGTCAGGAATTATATACAATTAATCCTTTAGTTATTCACAAACCTAATACAGATTGGAAGAACTGCCCGTTTTTATGCGTCTATTGTTATGCAAGAGGGATGTATATTTGGCAAGCTGATTCTTTTCAGGAGGGTTTTTATGAGGGAAGGTTAATTGGGTTAAAATATGCAAAGGATAATGTTTTTTTTGAATCCACTACTGATTTATTTCACAACTCAATACCACTTGATTTAATTAAGCTTTTTGTAGAGCTTGCTCATAAATATAATTCTAAAAATCGATGTCGATTACATTACTTAACAAAGAATCCTGCTAGATATAAAGAAACCTTAAACTTCTTTACTGAAGATTATGATTGGTTAGGAACTACCATTGAATCTAATACATATAAATATCAAGGAAAGAAGCATATCTCTTTCGCACCAACACCAGAGGAGCGATTGGATATTCTCAGCGAGATTGATTTTCCCCGTCTTTTTATTTCATTAGAACCAGTATTAGAATTTAATAAAATTTTAGTTAAAAAAATCATCGAAACGGGAGCAAAGTTCGTCATTATTGGAGCTAATTCAAACAGACTTACTATAAACAAACTTAATGAACCTACTAAAAAGGATGTTGAAGACTTAACTAAAGAATTGGAAAGAAACAAGATCCAAGTAATAAGAAAAGATAATTTAACAAGAATTACCAATAAAGAGGTATAAAATGGAAGAATTAGACATTTCCATCTTAAAATATTTAGCTTTAAGTCGAAAATATGATAATATTAATCGTATTGCTCATTATCTCAATATTCTTAAAAGTTCAGTCGAGATATCTCTTAAAAAATTAGTAAGTGAGGGATATATAATATTAAGAGGTGATGAGAGAGTAAAGAAAAAGACAAGCAAAATCGTTATAGAGATGATAATGGCTAAAGCAGGTCTAAAGATTCCAGATTATTATGAAAAAGAAGAAAAGACTTATAAGATCTCTCAATCAGGATTAAGGAAACTTAAGGAGGTTTAAAATATGAGAAAACTCTATTTTATTGTAAGTGCCAGAGATTTCCTCTGTGCCAATAAAATATATTAATAATATAGTGGTAAAAATGAAAATTATCTATGTTAAAGATTTAAAAGATATAAGGGAACGCATCATTAAGCTATTTTTAAATATAATGGAACATCCAACAAGAAGAACTATTAAATTCCAGAAATTTTCTATTGAAAATAATAAAAATAAATTTAAATGCAGGATTAAATATATTGCGAAAAGAACATTAATTTATGATATTGACTATTTCTTTGATACTAGGTCTGAAGAATATACTATTGATGGAGGATATTCAGGATATATATTGAATATTATTAAGAATGTCTTACATCACTATGATACCCATTTTAGTTATAGAGAAATTGATGGTAGATATAAATTAAAATCAATAGGGGATAAAAATGGAAGTATTTGTCAATAAAAGAATGGATTTGGAGTTAGAAAAAGATTTTATTAATAAATTTATCGCATTACTTGGAGTCCGGGGAAGTGGTAAATCTAATTCTGCTGCGGTTTTATGTGAGAATTATCTTGATAACCATGTTGGTATTAGCATCATAGATATAGATGGGGAATACTGGGGGCTCAAGGAGAAATACGAGATACTAATTGTTGGAGGATCTAAGGCTGATATTCCCTTAAATGTCGAGAATGGAAAAATCTTGGCAAAATTAGTATTGGAAAATAATATTCCAATAATTATCGATCTTTCAGAAACGCTAAAAGAAGAGAGAAATCAATTTCTCTTGGATTATTTGAGTGAATTATGGTTTCTTGAACAAAAGATGCGTAAAGTTCATATTTTAATCATTGAAGAAGCTCACGAATTTATACCTCAAGGTATCCAGTCTGAATTAAAAGAGAGGATCGAGGTTTTGGCAAAGAGAGGCCGAAAGCGAGGGATAGGAGCAGTAATAGTTTCCCAACGTGCTGCTAAAGTTGAGAAAGATATATTAACCCAAGCAGAAATGTTCTTTTTACATAAAGTTACCTTTCCTACAGATTTTGGGGTGTATGCAGAGCTAACTGGCAAATCAAAAACCACTATTGCCAATGACCTTAAGAATTTTAAACCAGGAGATATTTTCTTAAAATATTCGGGAAATATAGAGATTTGCTCAGTAAGAGAGCAAAATACGTTCCATGCTGGATTTTCGCCAAAGCTAGAAAACAATATTCAGATACCAGACTTAAAACAATTGTCTAAGGATTTAATTGAGACCTTTCAGGTCGCAAGTAAGCAGGTCTTGGAGGAAAAGAACCAAATTGAAAAATTAGAGGCAAAATTAAAGAAAAAGGATTCGGAGATCTTGGAATATGAAAAGAAGATAGCTGATCTTGAACTTCAGTTGAAGATAATAAGTAAACTCCAGGTGGAATTACCATCAGAGCAAGTGATTAAAAGAGCAGTAATAAATGAATTACAAGCAATTGGTATGAATATATCTGATTTACCAGAAGCAGCTCAATCTATTAAAATCCCTGAAGGTCTATTTTCGGATTTTAATGAGCCTTTTATGAAAGCAGTTGAGAATATAAAGCAAATCTTATATAAAGCATCTACTTTAGATATAAACGTATTAATAGTGCTTCAAGCAAATTATCCTGATGAAATGAAAATTAAAGATATAGCTAAACGTATTCGCTGGACTCATGGAACTTTAAGCAGTAATCCACCAAAATATTTAATTAAAAACCATATAATCAGCAGAAAAAGAGGGGAGAGAGCAGAATATCTTTATTCCTCAGAACTTAAAAAATTTATTGAAGAACGAATGGAGATTTATAGTTTAACTCCTGATATTTTAAACAAAATTTTAGAGTATATTATTAGTTATATATCATTCTTATCAACAGAATAAAAGAGATGATTAATTTGAACGAAAAAAATGAAAAAAAAAATGAAAATCCTGAATTTGAAGTAAAAGATGTTAAAAAGGATTTTAATAATTTAGTCCAAGCTGTAAAGGACTTACCTTTAGATACTGAAATGACGATTAAAGTGAGTGATCCTAAGTTTCAAAAAAAAGTATTTAAGGCAATGGGTATAGATGAAGACAATGTATATCCGGTAGAAGATGGCGACCACGATTCAATTATCAACGCACTTGCTTCTATTAATGACATAGAGATCTATAATTCCCATTTGATGTTGGAAAAGAAAGGCTTTATAGAGTTATCTAAGAAACTAGAAAAGGTAATGGACTTAATTATAGAAGTATTTGAAGAGTTAAAGGCCAAAAAGGTAGATTACCGAATTGGTGTATAATAAGAAGAGGCGATTAATATGAGTAAAGAAGTCTTGTCGGATGAGGAATTAAGCAGATTAACAAAATATATGCATAATTATAAAGGAGGCAAGACAACTGGGGAGATAGCAATGGAAACTAAAATTGATGTGGCAAAATTAATAGAGATCGATAGAGATGACAGTTTCTTTAGTTATATCAATGAAAACATACCAAGACTAGTTGATTATAATACAAGATTGGAAAATAATAAATATAATAATTAAAATTATTTTTTTTTTTCTAAATTTATTTTTTGGTGTTTAAAATGTCTGAATTAACCCAAGAGAAAGTTAATGAAATTATCCAGAAGTTAGAGGATTTCCGTAAGACATTGCTTAATAAGGAGAAAAGTCATTTTCCAGCTATAAAGGAATTAGAATTCTGCAATAGGAAGCATTGTAATTATATTTCAGCTATGTATATGCCTCACACAGAATTATATAATGAAATATTAGAAAAACTTTCTGAAGACGATATAATTATTGATATGGGATCAGGAGATTTTAGATTTCCTCTATTAATCAGTCAAAAAGTAAAAAAAGTCTATGCTGTTGAGTTTAATCCTGAACTAGTTTATAATGCTTTAAAAATTATTGGATTTGATTTACCTGATAATCTCATTATAATCTGTGCTGACTGGTTTTTAATACCTATTCCTAAAGATGTCACTATTATTACTTGCTTAGTTAATAAACCAGAAATTCCTGAAGAATGGAATAATTATAAACTAATTTTGGGATTTTCAAAATAAAGTCCAGGTAAAAAGTAAAATTTGATATAAGTTCAGGTAAAAAATAAAAAATGAACTATTTGCGTTTTAAAAAGTGTCTCTTATTTTCATTACAAGAATTACAGAAGAGAATCTTATAACCGCAATTATTATCTATTATGGGTTGCTCAGAATTTGGGTTTTCAGTTCCACAAGCAATGCATCGATAAATTATGACTTTTTCTCTTTCTTCCGCTCTTTCACCCATTCTGATTTCTCTCTTTTCTCTGTTTTCTCCTTAGTAGCAAAATAGAATATTGATATGGAAATAACATTACCAAAAATTAAAATGAGATTTGCTATATATAAAATATTTAGGCTTATCCTCTGGTTAGGTATATCGAGAAAATATCCCGTTAGACCTGCCCCAATAAGTATCGTAATTAAGGATATGATTATTGCCAGAAATCGCAAATCACTTCGCTTGAGTTTCCGCTTCATTTCAGATTTAATAACGAGAATTCCAAAGAATAGACCAACGAAAGCTCTAAAAAGCCTACTAATTTGATATTCTATTGGTTGATCCAATTGAATGAGAACCGAGTATAATCCATCAGCAAAAATATAACCTGCAATTATAATGAAAATAATATACCAACTGCCCAAATCCTTGTCTTTTTTCTTAATTGTCCCGATTCCAATAATTACTCCGATTCCAATCCGAAAATATCTTATTAATTGATATTCAAACGGTTGAGAATATAGTAAAAGGATTGAAATAAACCCATCTAAAATGAGGTAAATAGAAATTATTATAAAGACTTTAAAATATCTCGAATCCATTAAATAATAATAAAATTAATTATTATTAAAAATGTTAAGATTCTTTTCATATCAGAGCTTAGTCCTGGTGTGGAGGCAGGATTAAGCTCTATCTTCTTTAAGGAATAATCTATAGTTTAAGGTAAGGGTCTTCATTATAATTTGTTTTTATATTTTCCCGGTTTAATAATTTGAGTTTTGTAGAATTCTTCCTCTGTTCCGTGAATTTCTATCAAAACCTTATCAGCAATGCCACTTTCAAATAGTTTCTGTTTTTCTTCATAAGGTATTTGACTCCAAATATAGTCAAATAATACTTCATCTTCAGAGGTTAAAATAGTTTCGGCCTCAACATCCTCAGACATCAGCTCAAATTTACTCTTTAATGAATTTATTAATTCTTTTCGTCTATTTTTACTGATAGACCCTAAATAATGGGAGATTATCGATCTTTTTACTCCAATTGTTAGGTTTGTCCATTTCTCTAAGGAGGTTTTCTCTACTTTATCTTGATTCATAAAAGAGATCTTATTACTTCTAAGCATCTTCTTTTTTAAATTAAATATTTTTTTAAAGGCCATCTTATTCATCCTCTTCATATAAATTTACAAAATTGATTGACATACCTTTTCTCTTTTTGGCTTTGAATACTTTTACTGTTTTGAATTCATTATCTTCCAATTTACTAAACTGATTAATTATAAATGTTTCTTCAGGACGATTCTTTTTTTTTTTATCCCTACCCATATTATCACAAAAAGATATTTATTATCCCATAATTTCTGCTTAATTCTTAACTGAGAATACTTACTACCTAACTAATATTCATAAACTTAATTTATTATTAACATATGTTATATTTATTAATTATAAATAGGATTTATTAATAATTTCTTTCCTAACCTAAGCTAAATATTTAACTTTTAAAAAAAAAAAATAAAAATATTTTTTTCTCTTAAATTTTTTTATCTTTATGTTGATTTTATTGGCAAAAACAATTTTTTAATACCACAAATAGCTCTTATATTAAAGCGAGAGAATAAGAGATGGAAAAAAAAGAAAGGGAAAGCAATCTATCTGAGGAGCAATTAGAGGCTTTTGATATATTAGAAGAGGAATTGGATTTAGAACCAGAGGTTATAGATAAGCTAAAGGAATCATTAAAGGATAGAGAGGAGTATTACCAAACCCATGCTGGTTCTATTATGGATGATGATTGAGCTAAATATTTAACTTTTCAAAAAAATCTCTATTTTCATTATAAAATTCAATTTTTCTGTTTGTTAACTCTCATATGGAATTAATAAAGATTTAAATTAATATTAAAACTAGATTAAAATACTAATTAAGATAGTGAGGCCAGACTTGAATAATCAACATAAGGTTTTCATAATTGGGATAGTAATTTTATCAGCAGTAATTATTCCATACTCTTTATTATTTATGGGAGAGCTTGTAAATGAAAGCACAAGCGAGGAAGATCTGAGTTCAGATGGAATGGAAAAGGTCTTTCCTCAGAGTTATATTTCCTATATAAAAGAAGTAGACTTTATTTATGGTGAAAATTCAAGTCAGAATTCATTGGAAGATTTAAAGTCTGATGATAATGAATATTATGGAATACAGGCCGAATGGGTATCTCCTTACTATCAAATTGATATTCAATTTAAATTCGATATAATTCCCTATCCCGTAAATCTCTGGCTATTTTTAAAGATTGAACAAATAGTGGGAAATGAAATATATTATCTCCAATATAAAGAAGATAATCAATGGAAAAATCTCACAGAAATAGAGCAAAATGAAATCGAATTTAATAATTATTACTTAAATTCTACAAGCGAATTTAGAATTTATGGTATTTCATTATTAAGCAAAGAAATTTCAATTGATCAAATATTTATTTTTAAAAAAAATAGAATCGAGGGTGAAATCTTAGATAATAATTTTTTATATTCTAATCTCGAATTAAATACGACTCATAATGGATATAAGGGATTTAATATTGATCTGGATCAAGGTTCAAAGTCAGGAAGTAGCCCTACATATTATACCTTTGATGTTCCTAATGATTGGTATTATACCGAAAATTACATTTATCAGGATATGGGACAAGTAGAACCTTTGATGACAATAAATCGAATTGAAACGGATCTACACGTTTCTATGGTAATTGATTTAAATGATTCATATAATATTGCTTCAGATTTTTCTACTAATTGGTCTTTAGGAGTTAATTTCTATTATCAACTTTATGACCCATATGCTCAGTATGGTTATGCTAATGTTTATATTTGGGATTATACCGCAAATGACTGGAGTAATGTGAAGCATACTGGACATGGAGGAAGTTATAATCATACTTGGAGTAATGCAGATGGGTTAGACTTAAATGATTTTATTCAAAAAGATATAAACGGTAATTATACTTGGAAGTTTAGAATTCATACATATAATGCACATACAGGAGGCCATTTAAGGAATGTTTTAAAAGTTTATAATGCTCCTATTCAATGGGATTTTGCATCTTACCCTATCATTGAGCAAAATTCAGTAGATTTATATACATTAGAGATTCAATCTCACATTAATCCACAAGCTAATTTTATTTCTCAATCTATTTATGAGCCAAGCACTATTTCAAAAACCGAATATTATATTACTAATCCGCTTAATATTTTTGAGGTTTTTTTATCTGGCTCTCTGGAGTATTCAGGATATAATGATCTCTATAATGATAGAATATTACGTCAATTAATTGAAAATGGCGAATATGATTTATGGATTTTGGTAAATGATAGTAATGGTTTTATGAGTTTTAACAATATTGAGTTTTCAGTTACTAATGATAGTGGATTTATTAAACAATTTCCTGAAGATTATTTTCAAAATATAACAAATATAGAATTTAAAAATGGTTCGCTTATTTCTGGTGATTTGAATTCTTTAGTTTTTGAAGAGGATGGCGATAAACTAATAATAAATCCAACTCCTATAACATCTTATTATTATTATGATGTTAGATTTCAGTTTTCAGATTTAGATTCTTATCCAATGGATTATTATGACCTATATATTTATTTAGATATTGACGCTCCTTTATTTGAATCAGAGAAAGTATATTTTCAGGTAAAGACAGTAGATGGGCTTGATTATAAGTGGGATACTTTATTTACAATTGGAAATAATGCCACCCAGATTGAGCGTTATTATATCCAGAGAGGGTATGAATTCAGAATATATGCTCAAATTACTTCGGTTAAACAAATTTCAATTGATAGAATTCGATTTTTACCTGCCCATACTGGATCTTTTATCTCTACTTTATTTACGATTGATGATACAATATTAGATTATTATCAATTACCTTACGATTCAATACCTTTTTCTGCTCCTGATGATTGGTGGGAGATTGGAGGTTCTTATATTAAATGTTGGGGTAATGCTATTTTAGGAACTTGGGCATCTAGCGGAGTAGATATCGAAATGAATCTAACAAATGCTAAAATAATAGATTTTAAACAACCCAACTCTGAAGATATTTTAGTTTATTTATCACATGGGATACTAGGAACTACAGGATATAGAGATATATTTATTTGGAATTATACTCAATCGGATTGGAATTTTATTAATAGAGATACAACCTCTTTCGCTACCTATGAAAATCTAACATATGGACTTGATGGAATTACAATTAAGGATATGATTAATCGTAATGAAAGTGGTCAGAACTATTGGCGTTTTAAAGTAGATGCGAGAGTAGATGGAAAGGGAGCAGGGAATTCTGATCCTGAATCTCATTTAAATTTATATGAAGTGATTTCTAATGTTAAGGTTGATGCTTATGAGATTGCAGGTCAAGATTATCCTGAAATAGATTTATTATATACTGATCCAAGCACTCCAATAACTTCAGTTAATTTCGATGTTAGAGCAAGAGTATATCCAAGAATGACAGGTTCTACTATTACGAAGGTTAGGTGTTTGTTAATGAACTCGACTTGGAAAGCACCAAAATGGGAAACTATGGATTATATCGGTGGGGATGTTTATTCTATTAACTTTAAGACAGAGGATTATACTTTAGGAGACTATACAGTATGGGTTGAGGTAATTGACTCAAAGGGTTTATCTACTTTTGATGTAATTGATATAACATTAAAAAATGAAAGACCCAGGATTAGCTTTACAACTCCATCTGAAGAAAATGAAAAAGTATCTCAATTATATGGATATGATATTATCGTAAATATAGTCGATCCTGAATTGGAGGATTATTTTAATGTTTCTTTTAAATTCTATAAGAATGATCCAGAAAATCCATTAATAGATTGGTCTAATATGACTCGAATTGCTACAACCTCTTATTGGAATTTCACAATTGACCCGATCAATTATACTAATGGTCTATATCATATTATAGTGCGAGCATCTGACTATTTAGGATATGGTTATAATGAGACGATAATATTAATTGAAAATAATGCTCCACAAGTGGATATATTGAGTCCGACAGTAGTAGAGCTAATCTTACCGGGGACATGGAAAGTGATATGTAATATCTCGAATGAAGAACCTATAAATTCAGCTCAATGGGATATCGTTAAGGTATTGGATTCCTTTATGTGGAAAAATCTTACATTTAATTCGAGTTCAACGTATTGGGAGAGTAATTTTTCTCTACTTAATTATTCCTATGGAGACTATTATTTAGTTATTAATGCTACTGATGATAAATACAATTCTAGCTTAGAAATTAAGTCAATTCAAATCCATCCGCTTATTACTTATTATATTCCTCAAATTTCTATCTCGTATATAAAATCAGATATAAAAGTCTCGAATATTGAGGCAAATAGTGATGATATTACTGCGGATTTTCAATTATTCCATCATTCAATCGCAATGGAACGGGATTTTGAAATATATTTACCAGGAGATTATAAGGATGCTCACAATTATTACTTAACTAGAGACTATAACACATATACGCCTATCGGGTTTTTCACCGAGGGAGTATATACATTATGGAAACTCCCATATTGGCAGTCATCTGATATTATTCATTTTAATTTGGATAAACCAAGGATAGTTAATAATCCATTCGAGGAATCTGATTATAATTATGAGCTTACTTTCTCACTTTCGGCCAAGCATAATTTTACGAATTTGGAGATTGAAAACCAATTGGAAGAATATATTTCAAAACCAGAGAATTATGAATTCAAATTATTTTATAATTATCAAGGAGATTGGATTGAAATTGAGGAGGGATTTGAAGTAGAGCAAACAAGTGGAACTATAAAGTTTAATTTTCCATGGAAATCTATAGATGCAAATACAACAATCGAATTTAGATTCACCGCTACTCAATTAAATATCGAAGAGACCGACTGGACTCCCATTATAGTCGGTGCTACATTGGGAGCGTTTGGTATTGGAATCTCAGTATTTATTATATTTGGGTTTAAGAAACATGAAGACTGGGGAAAAGCTAAGGCTATTCTCCTATCTATTGGTATTGGTGCTGCTGCTGGTATAACCGGATATTTTATTGTATTATTTATTTAATTTCTTTTTTTATCGCTAACTTTAAAAATTTCTATTCTAAATATAGTGTAGTAATATTTTTTCAATTTTCGGGATAAATTGAATTGGAATGGAAAAAATAGGTATGAATCAAAGCACATCATTTGGAATAGTCGAAATGGAGATATTTAGTCAAGTTTGCTCAGAATGTGGTCAAAGCTTTAAAAATGGAGGCCTTAGAATTAAAAGAACTCAATGTTTTACTTGCTGGAGCAAGGGTAGGCGATATCGATACTTCGAGGAATTGATAGATATCTATGCAAATGGAAGCATTGAGGCAACGATTAGATTTTTATTAAAGGTTAGGGGAAATAGCGATTGGATTGAGAAATTAGATAAGCTTATGGAAGATAAGAAGCATAGCAAAAGTGAGAAAGCTGCTATTATTAAAAAGATTTATTATAAACTAAGAGGGAGAGATGAGCTTAAAGACAGAATTGCGTATAAAAAAGGCAAACGTAAGAAACGGTGGAGCGGAATTATTTATTATGATGAGTGTAATTATTGTCATCAAATTATGGAATTTAATAGAAATAAAAACTCCTTTACTTGTCCTCATTGTGAGAAGTATTTTACTAAGATTTATCACCCTACTTACGAGGAGCTTGAAAAGAAATAAGATTTTCAATAATAATCCTCACTATTTCATTTTAAAATTATAGTCAATTTTTAAATAGAAAATACTCATTATTAATCTCATAATTAACATATATTTTGATCTCATATGATGTGAAGATAAGATGAAAGTAGTATATTTAATGGATTTAATTGTTAAAATTGAATTAAAGGGATCTGATAAAATTATTAAAAGTATTTTTGATAGAGATGTGCTTTCTATTGATTTTAACTATATTGATGATGAACTACATCTAGATCACGATTATGATGCATTTCGAGTAATAAAAATAGATCAAACAAAGGATTTGACTGAAGTTACACTAAGAGCAGAAATGCGACTATATTACATAAAAGAACCTATCCCTGAAGAAAAAGTTAGGGAAGAAATTGAAAAACTACACCAAGATCTACACGCTACACGAACTATTGGTTTTTGGTCATCGGAAAATGATTGTAATCCTTGCTTCCCCTATGAAATTACAGGATATCATATAGTGAAATATATAAATAAACCTGAAGAGGAAGAAGAAGAGGAAAAAATGAAGCAAGAAGACCTAAAAGCCTTAGTCATTCTGCAAGACGAGAAAGAAGTAATATTTATATTGAGTGATGGTGGTATTGCATCTTCTCATTATAATGAGGAGCATATTGTAGTTGATTTATATCAAGATCGATTAGGGGCAGAGATCAGTTCGGTTGCGGAGATCTGGGAGCTACTTGGAGAAGGAAAAGGATATTATCAAGACTTTGAAAAATATGATAAAGTAAATAAGGAGATCATCGAATATACTTTAGATTGGCTCTGTATGGGTTTTATGGGTAAAAAGAGAGACCAAACTGATTTAAGAATTATTAAAGAAGAGGACGAAGAAAAAATACCTAAAATCATAAATGATTTCGTTTTTCGAGGGAAATATCCAAAATATAAGAATTATGATATAAATGAAATGGAAGCTATTGAGTATCGAAAGGTTAGCAAAGTTTTAGCAGTTATACTCAATGACCAAGGAGAAATGGAAGAGATTTTATTAGAAACTGGAAAGAATAACCCTAATACATCAATTATTAGTGCAGGAGGTAAGATAGGAGATATTAATATTTCAAATAATGATGAATCAATCCAAATATCGAAAGGAAAAAGCCTTTTAACTTATAATATAGATGATAAGATACCATATTACATTAAGAAAGGGAATAAATATTCAGCAGCAAAAGAAAAGATGAAGATTTTTGCTTTTTATCCAGATTACATAGAAACTAATATAATAACATTAGGGGATTTTACTAATTCAATTCAACAGCAATGCACCGTTATTGAGGGAGATTTAATAGCTGCTCAGAGAGATTATGCTGCGAAAGTCGGAGAACGCAAAAAGCTTGAGTCTCAAAAGAAAGGAAAAGAGAAGTTAAAAAAGAAAATGACAAAATCTTTATTAAGATATCTTGATGATGGGAAGACGAAGCAGGTTTGGTTAGGAAAGGCTAACGAGATTGACCAACTTGACGGTCAAATTGGAGATATGCAAGAAAATATAACATCAAAGAAAATAGAAGAGAAAAATGCTCTAAAAAAGGTCAAGGAATTAAAGAAAAAGCAAAAACAATGTGCGACCTTTCAAGCTGAGAAACAGAAAACAGAAAAAAAATTAGGATCTATTGATTGGGTTAAAAATGTAAGAGATGAGACAGAGGATATAAAAACTATAGATTTAACAAAGGCCGGATTTGATATGGATAGTATGCAGATGGTAAATGTAGTTCAGAGCCAAGATTGGAAAATCTTATCAGGAGATCGAGAAAGCTCAATAAAGATTAACTTCCGTAGCAAGCGGGTTGATTTTGCTATTATACACACTTTAAATAGAATTGATGATTACTATTATGGATGCTTATATAAGGGAAAGGAATGGACTTTCTTTAAGTTAAAGAAAGTAGGGTTAGATGACTTAATTTCATTCAAGACCTTAATAGATGATTCCGATGATTGGTCAGAAAAAATAGGAAAAGATAATGAAAAAACTGAAATTGCTTCTGATTGGGAATTAAACCTAAAAGAGAGTCTTAAAAATGATTTAACTAAACAATTTAAAATAAAAAACAATATATTTACTTTTCCTGGTAAAAAAGCATTAACTCAAAGTTCTAATTTTGATATCCAAATTACTCATGCAATAAATAATTATAAAAAATAATATTTTCTTTTAATTTTTTATGTGTGGCAAAGTTCAAGAATTAATATCAGATGGTCTTAAGGTTATTAAAAAGTTTCTTAAATTAAATTCATGGAAAGATGATTATACTGAGGAACGAACAGTAGAACTAAGTAAATCTGAAAGAGATTTAATAGAGAGATGGTTGGTTGATATATTGCCGGTCTTAGATGATTGGCAAAATATTATTTTATCAGGAAAAAAATATGCTCTAAGTGATTCAGGAGAAGAAACTTTAAATTCAATTATTAAAAGACTACATTCTAAAAAACAATTAATATTTACTGAATATGAATTGGGATTTATGATTTATTGGCTAAATCAAGTAAGAAAAGGATTAGATGGAGATTTTAGCAATGCTGAGTTTATTTTATTACTTCAGATTTTTGAGAAATTTAAAAATCAGTTAAAAGAATCAGAAATGAAAGAAACAATTGAAAAGATAATTGAAAAAATACGGTGTTAGAGTTTTATATTGAGAATATCAAAAAGGGTTTGAATTTCACTTATTTCATCCCGCTCTTTTTGTAGAATCTCTTTTTTTGCTCTTATCTTTTTTCTAATATCTGCCATTGTTCTTCTCTCTTTATCACTAAGTCGCATAAATCTAACATTTTCATATTTAGACTCAAGAATCGCAAGTTTTTCTTCTAATCTCTTGGCCTCTTCCTTATTCTTTATATTTTGAGCAATTTCTAAATTACCTTTACAAGATTTAATATTTTTTTCGAGTTTTCGTTTTTTAATTTTATTGTTAATATATTTGGTTAATATTGTATTCATCTTTACAGATAAGAAAGAGTATTTTAGGCTTATTTCCTCACCGTCTTTTACTTTTTTAAGAATATCCAATGTCATTCTACGATGCCTCCCCGATTCTTGTTATTATGGACTGATATCGTTAGCTTTATTTTCGGTGATAAGTTGCTGGCATAGATTCTCTACTTTACCCCTAATTTCTTTATTTTCCAAGATCTTGCTAATTACTTCATTTTCTTTATTTGGATCAAATTCTTCAAGCTTTTCAAAGAGATTATTAATCTGACTTAGCATTTCTACTTTCATAACGAAAGAGAAATCCTTTTCATATTTTTTATCTACTAGAGTGTTAATCCGAAGTAAATATGCTTTAAACTTTGAAAATAATGATAAAATATCCTGATTAATTTGAGATAGGGGATCTTCTAAAAACTTTTGCATATTTTGATTTAGTTCTGCTACTCCCATACTCAAATCGCTCATACACTTATTTTAATATAACAGAGTCAATAAAAAAAAGGGTATTGAACTATATAAAATTACTCTTAACAAAATGATTTGTGATGAAAAATAGCACACTTTTTTTTTACGCTTATATTATCTGCGTGATATCCTTTTAAAAACGAAGAAAATAATGAATTAAAAATAATATTACTTAAAAGCTGATGATAATGGATGATGGTTTGAATATTGCTTTATCATTTTATTAATGTCGTCTCCTACATATAATTTGGTTGTGTTTAAGTCTGTGTGACCTAACATCTTCTGTATATTGACTAAATCAGCACCTTGTCTTCGCATCTCCGTTGCTGGACATTGCCTTAGTAATTTATGGGCTGTCATCCATAATATATCCCTACCTGTTTTTTCTTTGATTTCCTTTAATAATTCTCTAAGCCTTTTCGATAATCCTCTTTCGCTCATTTTCTTACCTGATCGACTACGTATTAGATAATCTTCTTTATTTAGATTAAGCTCCTCGATATAATTATTAACCATTTGGCTTACTTCTGAGGGGATTATCACGATTCGATCTTTGTTGCCTTTACCCTCTCGGATTAGGACGGTATTATGTTTTGTATCAATATCCTTGACCTTTAATGTGGGCATTTCGCAAATTCTGGCCATTACAAAGAAATGAAGTCTGAGGAAAAATAATAGATTTTCTTTCCCTCCCGCATATCGAAAATCTGAATCAGGTTTCTTTTTAACGAATTCTATTACAAATTCATAGTCTTCTTTATCCGGTGGAAGGGATCGCTTTTTCCCGGTCTTAATCTTAGGTAAATGTATGGAAATATTAGCAGGTATAATCTCCTCTCTTGCTAAATATTTATAAAAAGATTTAATAACATTTATGATTGTATTTCTAGTTTCAGCACTTTTTCCCTTATCCTTCAACAGGCGTGAGACTTTTCTGAGGTGAGCCTTAGTGATATCGGTTATTTCGTAGCTTTCCTCATTCTCTAAGATCTCTTTCTCGATTATTTTAAACACCCTTATTAATGTTCTCCTATAATATTTTACGGTTATCTCAGAGTGGTTTCTTTCATCAGAATGATAAACGCAAAAGTCCTCTATCAATTCATTTATTCTTGGATTTATTTTATTATCCATTTTAATTACTCTATTTTTATTTTTTAGATAATAAATGGATATTCTAATAAAAAAAATTATCGGAAAAAAATAAATTTAAAAAAAAAAAAATAAAATTATATTTCACTATTATTTTTATTCTCTGAAATCGTTAGCATTTTAACAAATACCTCTTTTTCACCACTTTCGTTTTCTCTAAGCTGTTTTACAAGGATACGCTCTTTATTATCTGGTGGAATACGGAAAACCTCATTCTCGGAGCTAAAAGGGGAATCTTTTAAAACATCTCCGAAGAGAAATTCTAATTGCTCGAAATTAAGACCTGAGTTAGTGGATGTAATATTAGTTTCCTCAGTTTTAGGTATTATAGTTTTTAAAATTCCTTTAGATTCTAATTCCTGGATTTCTCTTTCAAGTTTTTCTCTTACTGCTTGTCGCACTAGATCAGCTCTTCCTGTAAAGATGCCATCAGAACCCGTAAATTTAGTGATTAAATCTTTATATTCACATGGAATATTAACTGATTTGATGGGTCTCCCATCTAATGGTCTTAAACCATATTTCTCCATAAAATAAACCTGCTTAATCAGAAATTCTTTTATAGCTTCTTCTACAAAATCAGAATAAAATTCATATGCTCTAATTTTTAAGAGTTCATTTATAACATTCGTATAACAACTGGGTATCTCTACAGTAAAATTATATTTATTTCCATTATTATTCTCATTCAAATTACTTTCCCAATAAAATTATTAAATAATAGTAGGATTTTGTATATTTAAGTTTTAATTAAGTATTTATGAATAGAGAAAAAAAAAGTCTAAATAAGAAAGGGAGTGAATTAATTTGACCAAGAATATAGTTCAACAATGGGATATCCAGAGTCATACTGACCCAAGCAAGAGTTATACTGTTAGTCTTTATGATGACGGGTCTTGGGGTTGTAGTTGTCCCAATTGGGTCTATCGAAGAGCGGAGTGTAAGCATATTCAGGAGGCTATGAGCTTAAGAACGAAAGCTGCAAAGAATGACCAGGGAGGAAATAATAACAGAAATGATCTCACATTAGAGTCCCATATTGAGCAATTGCATAAGAATTTTGATTCAATGACAAAGGATGATTTATATAGTTGGTATAAGGATTCTCCATATTTCAATCCAGCAGGTTTCAAGTATAAAGGTAAGGGAGCGTCCAGGATGACTAAGCCAGAGCTTTTAGAATTTGTGAAATACTTAACTACTGATGAGGAGGTTAATGAGAACCAAGCTAAATCCAAATATAAAAGAGAAATAGACGAGATTTCATTTGATTCAGAGCAAGAATTAATGGAGTATGGTCAATCGTTAGTTTCTAAAGAAATCTTAAGGTCATTTAAGCCTTACTATAATAAAGATAAGGAAAGATATTATTTGGATTTAACAGAATTAACTACACTTTGGTGGGGTTTTGCTTCGGAAGAGATATTGAGAAAATATGGTTCTTATTATGCTTATGTTAATAATTTAGTCTTAGAAACAAAAACTGAAATAACTCTCGAAGAGGAACTAGAAATAACTGCAAAAATATTAGAATGGAATCTTAGCAATATAACAGATTTAACAACTAAAGGATTAATTCGCACAGATTCTATGATTTTATTTAAAAAAATAAAACCTCAATTTGAAAATAGTGAAAAAACCGATTTTTTTTATGATTCCAGCAAAGATTTTTTAATATTAAAATATCTTCCTGATATTCCTGGAAAAAATGATTATATTGCTGCTAAATTTGATTTAGCTATAAATGATATTATCAATCGAAAAATAAGTATAGGGGAAATTAGTTCGGTTTCTCAGAGCTTAGTTAAGGATGTAAGCGATTTCATCAAAAAAACCAGTCTAAGATATTTGGATGAGTCTGTAGTTCAGAATATAGGTCGGATTTGGAGTAATTTGACTGAAAGGGAGAGAAAAGAGGTATTCTTTCCTGTGGATGATGGGGATATTAATTATACATTAGAATGGGATTTCCAAATTTTATTTTTTGAGGAAAGGGAGCTAGATAAAGAAACTGATAAAAAGATTTGGAGGCAACAAGAAAATATCATACAGAAATTAGAAATTTTAGAAAGGATCTTTAATCAACAAGAATATCCTTTAAAATATTTAAGTTTTGATAATGTAGTCTTTAATCAGGATGATGTTGCTCATTGGTGGGATTATTTACCAGAAGATGGAGACCTTGATTTAGTATTGAGAAAGTTTTTAAAAAATGAATTTACTGACAGAACTATACTTAAAAAGGATTGGGAAGAATTAGATATAACATTCCGAAATAAATTCTTATTAAAATTAAGACAAGTAAGACGTTTAATAAATAAAGGATTAGGAAAAGAAGAGGAATTGACTCAGTATGAGATTTTAAAACATAATATTCTTGAGATCATATGTTCTGAACAAATAAAACCGGATAGTGATGGTAGGGTATCAGAGAGCGTCATTTGGGGAGCATTATTAGGAAAAGATTTTTATCCAGAAGTTCAATATACGGGAGCTGATGCTAAATTCATAAATAACGCTATTAAAGACCTTGTAGATGAGAGAAAGATACAAAAACATATAATAGGTAAAAATTATAAATATTATAGCATTTTAGCAGAAACTGAATGTAAGGAGGGAGGGTTTATTAATGTTAAACCGGAGTTTCCAGACTTAGAGGTATTTCCGCTAATTGAGGATACTGAAGTATCAAAAAGAGTAATATTACAAGCCATATGTAAAAGACTAATTAGTAAAGGAGAGTTTAAACGCCTCTCAAAAGCAAGTATTATTAAAGATTGGATGAACTTCTTTAAATATGATAATCCCAAATATTTAGAGACAGAACTAGGATTAAAAGATGAGTTCGATAAATTACAACAGTTTAATGAAGATCTGGACTATTTAATTAAAAATCGAATTATTGTTTCATATCCTGAAACATATCAAAGTCCTGTAGAAATGATAACTTTTCAATCCCGGTATAAATTTATATTTAAAACATATAAGATGGGTATTTTAACGGATATAATGGGGATTACTGATTGTTCCATCTATGTGAGTAAAGAAAGTATTGAGAAAGATAAAATATTAAAGAATTTTCCTGAAAAGAAATTATTATTATTATTACTTGATAAAGAATATGAGAGATTTCATCTTATTACAAAGAATAATAAGGCTAATATCTTTTTGATATATAATTTCAAAACATTCGAGCTAGTTGTAGCTAATGAATCTAATACAAATTATGCTCTTTTCGATTTAGGTTTTGACCGAAAAACCTTTAGAACTAAAATTATAAATGAAATATTACCGGGACAAACGCAATTTAACCTAACTCCAAGGGAAAGGAATCATTGGGACTGCATTAAAAGAAATGAACTATTAACTCTCGCTGCTACAATAAAATTCTAATTTAAGTATTTTGGAAATAAATGGGAATATAGGATTTGCTTTTTTTTGAAATAAATGGGAATATAGGATTTGCTTTTTTTTGAAATAAATGGGAATATATCTGAAAAAGATGGGAATAGCTATTATAACTATGGGATTAGAACAGATAGAGATTCTTTATTATTATATTTTGATGCCGCAGCTAGTAAAGCACCAGATAAAAGACGAAATTCCTCTGATAAAAGAAACTTATCTCGATTCTCCAGATCCACAAATGAGAGTATCATTGAGTAAGAATGTTTGGGAAGCCTTTTCATTGATGTTTTTTTATCCATTTGACCGATTCTTATTTTTTTTTCTTTTTCACCATATTTAACTGATAAAATATTCTTTAAACTTTTTAAAACTAAATGAACATCAGTAAGATCAATGCTTTCTATATCTTCAATCTCAGTAAATCGTTTCTTTCCTCCTTTTGAATATTGAATATCTATTGAATCTTCAAGAGAAAAACCTGCTGGTAGAATTTCTTTAACTCGTTCCTCAATAATTATTTTAGAATGTTCCAGGTCTTCAAATGAATATTTTTTAAATGTGTCTTTAAAGAGATTACTACGATACATTTGAAATACATCGGAAAATTCCTTTTTTTCTCTTGTCATTATCTCTGTTATTTGATTCGCAACTCTTCCAATAGCCCACCAATTTAAACCTTGTGTTAGGTTTTCTTCTTTCGAGTCTTCCTCAACAATGCGTTTTTGTATATATAACTTATTAGATCTTATTTCTGCTTCGGTTAATTTACTTAAAATTCTATTTTTCCTAATTTCTTTAGTTTTAAATATTTTAAAAGCACTATCGAAATCAATATCCTTTTCCTCCATTATTCCCCGAATAAAACTCGCACAATGACCAATCATAACCGGATGGAGAATAGTGTCGTCTACTTTATCCTTTTTACTCAATTTTTTTTATACCTTTTATAATTTATTCTTATGTTATTTTTACCCATTCAAATATAAATATGTTTCGATAGCAACATTTATAAATTTGTTTGAGTGCAATAATTTAAATTCTAATAAAAGAAATATATAATAAGGGATTGTAGAAAAAATCGATATGATAAGGCTCGAAAACAACACTCTCTAAAAAATAAGCTGGTTATGTGTGTGTGTGATAAGGCGATTTTATGTGCTGTTTTCAATTTTTAATTCTACCCCTTAATATTTTTGTGTTTCAAGAATTCTAAGCCCCGACAAAAACATATCACTCAAATATCACGTTCCTTTCCCGAAATTTGAGCTAACATTAATGTTAGCTACTTAATAATTAAATAGAATAACGCAATATTTAAATCTAGGTGAAAAACTGCAAAATCTATCTTTCTTATTCTCATATGATATATAAAAAAATATAATTATATTCTTTAAATTGGTAAATACTATCATATGTCAAGAAAATATTACGTCACTATCAAAAATTTAGATAATCAAGATATTATTAAATTTTCAGGAGTCATTCTAGACAAAAAACAGACATCCGGGAAATATTTAGGAAAGATAGTCGATGAAACTCTGATTGTTTCAGCTTTCAAAATTGAGGGTTTTATACCAGAGAGAAGAATCATTATTAGTTTTTCTAAGGATGATATTAGAGTCCCAACTATAGTAGACTGGGGAAAAGAGAGAAAGTTAAAGAATAAGAGAAAGCGATCATATATAGTAAGAATAACTGATGAAGAGGAATCTATCAAGTTATTATTCATATGCTTTACACATAAAAAAGAGCAGACCAGGGGTTTTATGACAGGAGATGTAGATGAAACATTATATATATCTGGGCTAGTTTTAAAGCAATTGATCCCTATTAGGAAGAGATTACTAACTTATAATGAACTTGAATTGCTTGGATCAATTCAAGTCAGAGAGTTTAATGATAGTTTTGACTTATATGAAGCTTATCTTCATAGATGCCTTGATTATGAATGTGTAGAAAAATTAATTAAGACTGGAAAGAGTTTAGGAGCAGGTAATTTTTCTGAAGCATTTAAATTAGGTGAACATATTGTTATAAAACGTAGTCTTTATGCTTCGGCTATCTCAGAAATGAAAGATGAAGTAAAGGTCTTTAATAAATTAAAAGATAAGTATGGTGACATCCTTCCCAAGAGATTGAGAGGTTTCTATTTTGAAAAAGATAATAAATATAAATATTATATAATAAGAGAGTTTGGAAATGACCCGGAGGAAAAAAAGGTTTCCCAAAAAAAGTATGATAAATTTATTTCACGATTATATGATCTTGCTGCTAATGTTGGTATTTTTTACGACAAGATTCAAATAGGAATAAGAGATAATGGAGATGTTTTTTTAACAGATTTAGGAGATTTTGTTTTAAAGGAAAATTTAAGAGAAGAAAAGCTATGTAAAGACGGGGAAAGTTCTACGATTTGTATGAAGAGGATCTTGGAACAGCTTATAACAATTCTCGATGGAGAGCTTGATTTATTACATTATCTTCCTGATTTTTAAAGGTTTTAAAGCCCTAATTTATATATTACTATAGCTCTGAATAAAAGAAAGAATCCAAATATAAATAATCCCATTCCCATAAAGAATTCAGAACCTTTCTCAAATTTGAAATATTTTAAAGGTAAAATAATGAAAATAATCCCTAAAATCGTAAATACAATTATTAGAAAGAGAGAAATAAAAAATATCATTAATTATTTTTAGGAAAAATAAATTATTAAAGTTATTTATCAGAAAAAGGCATATCCTATTACGATTCCACCTAAAAATGCCCCAATACCGATGATAATTCCTGCAATCATCAAGTTCCTTTTACTAATATCTTCATCTCGTTTTCGTAAGTAATAAGCGAATGGTAACCAGATTGCCTCTCCTATTCCTAACAATATAAGACCAGTTATTATCCAATTAAGATAATTAGTCTCCTCGGTAGGTTCTGGAATTTCTTTAATAATTTCCAATTTAAAATATATTGTTTGATTTGCGATAATTTCATTGAGGATATATTCAACATAAATTTCCTTTCCATCTAACTCTGGTTTTGAAAGCGTTGTAGTTAGCCATTCTGCGTTTCTTTTTATATAAAAGATATATTGATCAATATCCTGGTCAATATCTTTTTGAAATTCATATTTAATATTAATGTCTTGAAAATAATACTGTGCTGTAATAGAGAATTCAAAAATATAAGTAGAATCTTTTTCTGAATAGGTTGGGAGACTAAGTTGAGGTTTTATTAATGAAAACTGTATCAAATCAGAGGTCTGATATCCATCAACTTGCCATAATGAATATCCTTTTGAAATTGTTAGCGGTAGAGTCTTGTTAGTATTCCTGATTAAATAAAGTTCGATAAAATCAAAATTATTTGGAGTATAAACTTCAAAGTCTCTCTCCTTGATAAAGTCATCATGTTCAACTATAAAATCTCCTATTATTTCAGTAGAAGTTTCATAATTAGACACTACGATATTTTTATCTTTATAATTAATTAATCCTTGAGTTATATTATATGTTAATAATGGATGAATTGAAATATTCTTTATCTCCAGCGAGCTATTATGTTTATCATCGCTGGCATTAACAACAAGAAAGTAATCTCCATAGGAATAATCAAGCAAATTAAACGAGCTTTCCCATAAGGTAGAGATTGAGTTATAAGTGAGGTTTGTCCAAGTATAGCTTCCTAATGTTGGTGTTATAGTCCACTCTGCTGTATTGATGGGTTCTTCATTTGAGATATTACACGCTATGGTTTGATTATGTGGGATTTGTAATATTGTAGCTGATGGGGAGATTATTGTAATATTTGGAGGATTATTTTGAATATTCACGGAGATTTCGTTATATCCATATCCTTTTGTATCATTTGCTCTTACTTTTATATAATAGAGACCATTAGAAAAGTTGATCGGATCAATCGTGAAGTTCCAGTATGGTTTTAAGATGTCGAGCTGCTCCATATCTGTCCAGTTTATAAGTGGGTTTGAGATGTTTTGGTAGAGACTGATTTGGGGAGTTCCAATGATATCTGACTCTAAATCAGTTATAGAAACATTAATATTATAATTATATAATTCAGTAATTTTATCAAATGGTTTTGGAGTTATAAAATTGATTTCAGGTCTCGAATTATTTATAACAAATGGATAAACATTTAAAGTCGAAAGACCAGAAGAATCAGTTGTGTTAACCCAAACACTATAATTTCCAGATTGAAAGTCCAAGGAATTAAAGGTTTGTCTCCAATCATTACCTCCAGAATATCCCATATTTAACCATCCACTACTCCAAGTAGAGTTTGAAATAAAACAGGATGTAGTAGTAATTGTAGATGTTTGGAAACCAGGAGTAGCAGTTGCTATAATATCAAAATCTCCTAAATATGAAATAGGACTTATCGGGTCAGTAGTAATCTCTATGTCAGGATAATCAAAACCCTCAAAGTCATAGCCATTTATTTCTATATAATTGCTAAATCCTTTTATCCAAAGATAAATATCAACCCAAATATAACTTCCTCCTTTTTGGGTTTTCGATTGAACCCAAAAGCTAGATTTCCAATCACCATCTTCTTCATAAATATATTTTTCAGGATTAGCTGCTAAATCAGTAGTATAATTTTTACCGGATATTTGATTGAATGCAAATTTCTTTTTGAAGTCCCAACTACCATCTGTATAGTCATAAATCCATGCATTTGCTTCGTGAGTCCCTAAGTTCCAATATCCAAATGAATTATATTGTGCATATAATGTATAGTCCTTTACTTGAGCTAAATCAATAATCTTTCCATTGCCAACATCATAAATTACATCAAAATAGAGTTCAGTATATTGTAAGGATTCAGACGTAGATTTTTTATATTGGTAAATATCTAAATCGTCATTTTCATCTAACCACCAATCGTCATCATTTTCACTAGGATTTGGAGAAGAAGAGCTAAGATTCACATAGTGAGAATCAATTGATAGAAAAGGTTTGAAAGGGAAAGGATTTTGATGAGCAAATAATAAGCGAATTCTATCGATTTTAATAGTTTTATTAGAAGGAATATTAGCATATAAACGAAAATCTGTGCATTTCTCAATAAATTCATTACTTAAATGGATAGGATCTTCAGTAATAGTATATAACGATGACCATTGAAGCTCAATATATCCTTGAAATGAGACTATTGTTGGATCTTCTGGTTCTAAAATATCTAAATATAAAAATAAATCATAAAAATCTAAAGTATAAGTATTAAGGTCTGTATTAAAATGAAAATATATTTCATAATAATAGTTTCCAAGTATTTCCTCTGGATATAATTCTAAGGTTTCATTATCCCGGAATTTTAGAGATTCTTCTGAACCAGATTTAATATTTCCATAATCTATATCTATTTGAGTTATATTTTCATAATATTCATCAGGAAAAACTAAATCTTCCTGAATTATTTTTCCTTGATCCTCCTCTTGAATAGATTCTTCCTCTTCCTCTGGAATTACTACTGATGAGAAAAAGAGATTATATGGTATAATAAAAGATATAAGTGCTATAATTCCAATTATAAATACTTTATGTTGATTATTCAGTTTCATATTCTCCATTCACCCCAATGATATTCAGTTTTAATTTCATTTTCGCTAAGCGATATTTTAATTATCTCGATATTTAATTCACTCCATCCGAAAAAGGAATCATTTTGTAAATCTATATCGTGTTCAAAATCCAAAATATAGATTTCTTCTCTAAAAATAATAGTATGATTTATAATAGTTTGGTTTGAAAAAATCCATGATCCAAAACAATAATTTAGAGTTATATCAATAATAGAAATGACTTCTATTTCTCTTTCTCTATATTCTGCGGTATCTTCAATTACTATGGATAATTCTCCATTAAAGTTATTATGAGTTGTATAGGTAAGTTCTGTTATTGTTTTCCAGTAATAAGCTTTGACAGAGACCGATAAATTCCAAGTAAAATTATAATAAATATTGAAAAAGTTAAATCTAAAATGGATATCTGTATTTTCGTTTGTAGTATCATTAAAGAATTGAATATTTGTTATATCTTTAGTAAAATTCTTGCTTTTATATACTTGAATTCCCGTAGAGTCCCAATTATCTTTAAAGTAATTGTAAATGAGTAAATTATTATTGCTTTTAGGTGAAAGAGAATTATTTAATCCAATATTAACTGTAAGTGAAGCATTCTTAAGATATTTATAGTTCTTTCCCAAAAAACTAAAGTCGTAATAAATATCCTTACTTATTCCTTTCAGAGTATTGAATATATCTCCAACTTGATATGTTTCATTGGATACTTCTTTTAGTTCTCCGGTTATTGATATAGAATCAAGATAAACGCTATAATGAGATGATTTTGACTCGATTTCAATCTCATTTATGTTTTCTGAATAAGATAGCAGGTTTTTATCTTCATAAATCTTTATATCATTTAAATATACATCATATTTACCTACTGCTAATGATTTATAAGCAGGAGCATTATCACATCTAAAATCTATTCGGATTATAGCCCAAATATTATCTGGAATTGAATTACTTGAGAGAGATCCTGAAGAAGTATACCATAAACCATTATAATATTTTAATTGATTCCCATAAGTGCTTAATTTAATTAAATTATTCCCTCCATTTTTTATTTCGATAATCCCATTTTGATAATACTCAAAAAAAATGGCCAATTCAATTGTTCCATTTTGTTTTGATGTGAAAGATCTTTCGACCTCGGTTTGGTCAACAAGTTCTAGTATATTTGATCTTCCATATTTCTCATCTCGGACATAAGAGAATCCACTTTTTACATTAAAGCTTGTAGGCTCTTCATCTACCTCATCATTAAAGAATCCCCAAACAGATTCATAATGCTTTGTAGTAGCATTATAATCTACAATGGAATAATTATTATATAAAAGCCCATTGACTTCTTCTATATTTGAAACTGATTGATTGACTTGATTTGTCTCAGTATATGTATAATTAGCAGTCATAACAACTGTGTCATTATCGTATTTATTGTCAAAAATAACAATATCTTTCTCAATTTCAAAGGCTTTTAGTTCCGAGCTTTTTACTATGTTAAAATTAGAGTCCCCATCGTCTAAGTCAAGTTCAAGCTTATAATCCTCTTCTTCTCTCTCATATATTAAATTTATTTCTTGATACTCTTTATCCAAATTTTCTATTGATGAGTATAAATGAATATTAATGTTTTTGGCAGCAATACTAGCGATAATAAATCCCGTGAATCCACTTGCTACGAGGATTACAATAATGGCAAAGATTCTAATAATAGTGGATCTCCTGTCAAATTCGACAGTAGAGGACGTTGGAGATATCTTTCTAATTTTAACCTTAGTTTTTCCTTTTCTATTCATATTAATTAAAAGATGAGAGTTGTAATATAATTCTTTCGTTATTAATGTTCCATATGGTATTACGATATTGGTTTTAATAATTTTTATTTTTTTAAGGTTGTCATGGGTTTTGGCAATGTTTCCCTCGAAACATTTATATAATTGAGTCCCTTTTATTAATATTAGGAAGTGATATAAGATGATTAAAAAAACAAATATTAATGACTTTTTAGATGAGTTCAGAAAAATAAACAATATAAGTGAAGACGACTTTCCAAGAGGGCTAAATGGAGAGATAAAAATGCTGGAGAGTTATATTAAAAATAATGAACATATCGATAAGTTTTTTGAATATCAATCTGCTGATCTTACTGAAAAAACGAAATATGTAATTCATATTCAGAGAGAAAACAATCTAAATGAGATGGACTCTTTAGTTGTATCTATTTATTCAATTTTAAGAAATATTAGAGATAGTTCTATTAATCGAAAGAAAATAGAGGTAAAACCAAATGCCAAAGATTAAAAAACAGAAGCTTAATTTAAGTTTTCAGAGACCAGAGGAAGTTATTGAATTAATTACAAAAAAGATTGAACAAGGTTTTCATTTTTTTAATGGTTGGGGTAATGCTTTTGAGCATATATTAGATACCATTTATGCTTGTCTTACATTTAATAGTGAGGGATTTAATAAAGCAACTTTAAAGTTAGGAAATAAGGCCAAAAAAGTAGCATATGAAGTCCTGCAAATATTAATTAAAGCTTTTTATTTTGATCAACTAATTTTCGATTTTTTGGGAGAAGTATATATGCGAATTGGAAGAATTGGTAAATTAAAGTCCTTTGGTCAAGAATTCACACCACCTGGGGTAGCAGATTTATTGACATTAATTACTGGTGATAATATTGAACAAGTAATTAGCGAAGCTAAGAGTAATTATATTGAAATTACTGAAAGCATAGTTCAAACGATAGTTGATGAAGTTCGAGGTGAAAGTAATTCTATTACTGATGAGATGATTACTGAGATAATAAAGAAAATATCTAATCTTAATAAAAGGACAGAGATTCACGATCCTTGTTGTGGTAGTGGTGCTTTATTGCTCGCTTGGAAGCGATATATCGTAAAGAATGCCGGGATTGAGGCTTTAAAATATTTCTCTTTTTCTGGACAGGATATAGATTATTTATGTATTAAAATGCTAAATATCCAGATGATCTTAACAGATTATCGTTATATGACAAACCATATTGCGATTTTAGGCATAGGATTGAATAATATCATTAATAATATGAATCTTTGAGATGATAAAATGGTAGAAAGGAAAATAGACGATAATCCAATATTCAAGATTCTAAAGGAAGTAATGGAGGGTATTAATCTTGAGTTTGAGAAGACAAAGATGATTTCTGTAAAACGACTTAGGAGGATTCATGGTATTATTTCAGAGGATCGTTCAAGAATAAATATTTATTGGAGAGGTCTAAGGAATTTTGAGAAACGAGGAATAATTGAGTTGGATGAGAATTCTAAACCAGCTAATTATTTAATACATAGCATTATAACTAAAGATGAACTAATTAAAATATTCCAAGAAGAATATACGAATAAAAGTAGCAAAGAGTTGGAAGAGAATGTTCAGAATGATTAATCAAGTTAAAGATATAGAATATATTGAAAGAAAGAAGCAATGGTTTTTATGGTATATTAATAATGTGGGTGATTTAGATAGTCTTTCATTTCAAACGGAAATTGAAGCCCAAGACTTCAGGAAAGGATTTCAATTTATAGCCAATTCCTTATATTCTGATAAAGAGAAATTCATTTTTTATGAAAAGACTAAGCTTGATAATGATTTAATAAGAGAAATAATTAAATTTGGTAATTGTATAAAATTTTTTAAAAATACATTAGAAAGTATAGGTTTAAGACCTGAAATTATATTAAAAACAATAAAATAGGAGGAGCTTTATATGAAAACTAAAATTGGAAAAAAGAAAGTAGAGATTGAATATATTTTAGAGGAAATTTTTTGTAATTTCTGTAGTAAAAAGTTCGATGATGAGACTATAGGAAAAAAAGAGTATGGGAAATTAACATACAAAACCGCTTTTGGAAATATAATTATTTTACATATCTGTGATGAATGTGCAGAGAAGCATATTATCCCTTATTTTCAGAAAGATGAGATTAATTATTTAAATTGTCCAAAGTGTTTTTCAGAATCCATTTCCAAGAAAGAGATTGAGAAACTTAATACAATTGAAAATTTATTAAAGCAGGGAAAAAATATTAATAGCCCACTCATCGAGGATTATATAAAGGTTGGGAAAATCCCTAACTCTGAATGGACTTGTTTAGATTGTAGTTTCAAATGGTATTGAGGTGCTTATAGTTGTCAGAAAGTCAAATAAAATCCGAAGCATTCTTATTACCTTTACTTGGCAATAGGATCATCTGTCCAAAATGTTTTAGACGAACATTAGAAGTTATTAGTATTAATGGGACACCTTTCAGATGTAAAAAACCGGATGGATGTGGTAAAAGAATGACTATTGAGGACTATTGTAAATTCGCAATAAAAGAAGTTTCCTTTAGTTTTTTTCAAGATATTTTTCCTAATTTATTTGAGATAGTTCAGAGGTGGAGTTAGAATGGATATTCACGATTTTATTGAGAAAAATAATAATTCCATTAAAAAAACTATCAAGGAATTGGATAAACTATCAGTAAATATAGAGGATGATCATGGTGCAAAATACTTTCACTTTATTTGCAATAACTGTGGTCTAATCGAATGTTCAGATACTATTACTATTTTTGAATTAGAAATGAATATTCCTGATGAAATTTTAAACTATTTAGAAGATTTCAAGTAAGATATAAATAGAAAGATAAAAAACTTTTTTTATTTTTATTGTATAGATTAAGGATAGAGCGGCAATACTCCATGAAATCACTCATCTAACTAACATATGATACAATAAAATTATAAATTTGGTTGAATTATTTTAGAAATATTAAAAAAAAGTTAATATGATTTTATGAATTCTCAGCATAAAGTCTTTCTATTTGGTGTTATTTTACTTCTTTCTTGTATTATTCCTTATACATTATTTTTTATGGGTGAGGTTTCTGAAAGTGTAGAGGAGGAGGACGGGAGTGGAGAGAATGAGGCTATACCTCCTTTGGCTAATAATGAGGGAAGATATCCTGACGATTATTTTATAAATGTTTCTAATGTTCAATTTATAGAAGGGACAAATTCAGGAGCAAATAGTTTGGATGAGTTAGATCTTATAGATTATCAATTCTTTGGTATTATTCCTTCCTATAATGGGACGAAATATAATTATGATGTAAGATTTGATTTTGATATTGATTATGAAGTGTTTAATGGGTATTTTTATCTTCAAATTGCAGCTCCTTTATTTCCAAGTGAAATTGTGGAGGTTCAGGTTAATAATTCACAAGGATGGGAAACCCTTTATTATATTTCTAATAATGTAACAAATATAAATAGAACATATGTAGAATATGCTACACAATTTAGAATTTTTGGGAGTATTGACACTATTTCAAAGATTTTATTAATTGACCGAATGGTATTCGCATTTGGACAAGACGGGGATATTATAACCAAAAATGATTTTAATATTGTAGATTATAATATAGAATATTTTTATATGGATGGAAATGTGGTGACTGACCAGAGAGATAATGATTGGTGGGTTAGTGTTAGTGATAATCTAAATTTAATTGGTGAAACTGATTATTGCGATGATTTTAGTAAGATTATTTATGAAGTCCGATTATATTTGAATGATGTAGGTGATCCTAAAATTGATTCCATTAATAAGATTAGAGAAATAGGTTTTACCTACTGGAAGCATTATAATAGCCTAGCTATTTTTCAATCTAGTACTAATACTAAAGTCTGGATAATGAATTGGCAAACTGGATATGATCTTGAAAAAGAAATTAAAGGAAAAAATGTTGAATATCATAAGGACGTTTATGTTAACTGGACGAGTGATGTTGCTTCAAATCCAAATGATTATATTATGATTGATCCTAATGGAAGATTATACTGGCAATATAAGATCCAGTCAAAGGGAATGTGTGGTGGTGGTGGTAATCATAAACTTATCCAAAAATATGCGGTCTCAGATGTAGAGGTTCTTAGGGAAGAGGCATATGTTCCAGAGGTTTATACTGTGCCGAATACACCTGTCTCAACATCAGCGAGTTTCCAGGTAAGATTAGATGCGGGGTCTGAGGATCTATATTATCCAATTGAAAGCGTTAAATATCAGATTCAAAATAAGACTTGGATAAAGTATGTTGGATATCATATTGAAGAATCTACTTTATATGGCAATATTTGGTGGGAAATGAAATATGATTCAGGAACAGATACTTGGTATAGCGTATATTTAGATAAAGATTTAAATGAATATGAGTTTTTCAATATTTCGGAATGGAGAAATGGTAATTATACAACATGGGTTAATGTCACTAATTCACAAAAAGTATCAACTTATGGATATTATGATTTTGAAATAAGTAATAAAAGACCAGTAATAACTTATTTTACACCATCAACTTATTTAGAAAAAGTATCTCAATTATATAACTATGATATTAAAGCTCATATAATTGATCCTGAATTAGATGATTATGATAATGTAAGCATTAGAATTTATAATAATCCATCAGATCCAATTATAGATTGGGATAATATGACGAGAATTAGCACTACTGATGTCTGGAATTATACAATCCAGCCAATCTTATATGAAAATGGAGTATATACAATTGAAATTAAAGCAAAGGATTTTATTGGGTATGGGCAGAATTCTACACAAGTTTTAATCCAAAATAATCCACCTAATATCGAGATTCTATCTCCATTAGAAACAGAATTAACTATGATTATCCAGGGTCTTAAGTGTAATATCTCAAATGAGGAGGTTATAAATACAGCAGAATGGGACATAACAGATACTATTGGAAATTATGTTTGGAAGAATCTAACTTATAATATTACTTCAGAATTTTGGGAGGATACATTTAGCTTGCTGGATTATAAATATGGAGATTATTATTTAGTGATAAATGCTACAGATGATAAATATAATTCTAGCTTGGAAATAAAATCGCTTCAATTCCATCCCCTTCTAACATACTATATTCCTCCTGAACTAATTTACTATATAGATAATAATATTAAGGTTTCAAGTGTAGCAGGAGGATCAGATGAGATAACTGGGTCATTTATGCTTCTACACCATCCTATTGCTGAGGAAAGGGATTTCGAGGTTTATATTCCAGAGGAATATGAGGATGCTCATGAATATTATTTAACGAGGGGATATCAAACGCATTATCCAACAGGCTTTAATGTCAAGGGTGTATATACGCTCTGGAATCTTCTTACTTGGGAGGATAGGGATGTTATCTACTTTAAGCTTGATAGTCCGAAGATTATTAACACTCCTTTTGAAGAAAAGGATGGGGATTATGAACTTTTATTCACTCTATCGGCCAAACATAGTTTTACTAATTTAAAAATCGAAAATGCATTGGATCAATATATACCAGACCCGGAAAATTACGAATATGCTGTTTATTATAAATTTGGAGGGGATTGGGTCGAGATTGATGATATTAAGGTAGATCCTAGTTCAGGTAGTGTTAAATTTTCTTATACCTGGAATTCAATTAATGAAAATTCAACAATAGAGTTTAGATTTACCGCTATCCAATTAGATATTGAAGAAACCGATTGGACTCCTATTATAGTGGCAGCTACATTGGGAGCGTTTGGTATTGGTATCTCAGTTTTTATAATATTTGGATTTAAGAAACATGAAGACTGGGGAAAGGTCAAGTCTATCCTCTTATCAATCGGTATTGGTGCTGCTGCTGGAATTATTGGGTATTTAATTGTTATCTTTATATAAAATGATGGAGAATCTATTAGATCAGCAAGTTCAGATGAGACTCATACGAGCAATAGACTTTTCAAGTATGGAGTTAGCAAATAAATATCCTAAATACGATTTAGCCAGGATTGTTTATTATAAAACTAAAAAAGATGTTGTTGAGTTTAAAAGGGTTAATCCTATTAATGCCCTAACTGACAAGGATGTTATAAGTTTTGTATTGAAACATCAGGATCAGATTCAGAGTGAATTCTATGGGAAGCTCGATGATTTAAGAGATTATATCTTATTCTGTTATAAATGGAATGAATACTTAATTTAAGTATTTTAAATAAATCTAAATATAACTAAAATAAAGAGAATTATATTTACAATTAGAAGGGTTAGTTGAGCTAAAGACCATCTCTTTTTTGAAAACTCTGACGAACTAAAAGCGATTAAAGTTAAGGCAGTAATTATTCCAATATAAAAGAAGAAGATAAAAATCACTATATTTTCACCAAAAATATTTAAATTCATAAAGAAATCTGTAAAACTGAAATCTCTCGTAAAAGTAGCCCATATAAGAATAAATAGAGGGATAATTGTATTAATAATTCTGATAATTAGCCAACTTCCGTCTTTTACTTGCTCTTCTCCCATTTTAATCAATTTTTATTAATTATAATCTATTTATAGAACATTAATTTATAAATTTAATTTTGGAATCTTCGATTTGAAATAGCTAAATCCTCTGGTTTTAATGATTTTTTAGCGAAGAAAGTTAAATATCTCGGATAGAAAGATAATATATCAATTCTAATGGAAAATATTTAATAAAAAAATAATAAATTAAAAAATAAAAATTAAATTTATTTTCTTACATTAAAATTTATATATCTAAAATCCTATCTATCGTTAAATACCTTTTTTTAATTGATTACGATTATAACCTGTGAGGGAGCTATTAGAAACGTCCTCACGTTGCTGCTAAATAGCTCCCTCTTCTCAATTACTTTATATGTATCTAAATTAGATTTACTTTATAATTAATTTGTGTTTAAAGTGTGTCTAAATAGTATATATCTTGTAGCTATTTTATGATTAAGATGTCTCCAAATAGAGACTATCATGTAATTATCTTATGTTTAAAATATATCTATTTTGTTATTATCCTGTGAGTATTTTATGTCTAAATAGTATATATCTTGTAGCTATTTTATGATTAAGATGTCTCCAAATAGAGACTATCATGTATTTAAAATATATTTATTTTGTTATTATCCTGTAACTATTTTGTGTCTAAGATAAGTCCAAATAGTGTTATTTCCAGTATGAAATTAATGGATAAATTGAAAAAATATAAAATAATCGCTCAAGTTTATTGATATATTTGGAAACTGTATTAGTTGATAAGCTTACTGATTTGTGGTTGGCGATCTGAGTTATATCCTTTTCTTGCTTCAAGAGTTTAAGGATTATATGAAGCTTCTCGTTTGATACTCTTCTCCCTTTAGTATGTAAATATTTCTTATAATCTGGGAATTCTTCATTAAGAATTTTATGTATTGTCGAAACTCCTAAGTTTAATTCCTCTGCGATTTCATCAAGAGTCTTGCTTTTTTTAATCAATTGAATTGCTTTTTTTTTCTTACTTTCTGGAACTTTATTTCTATTATAATCCTCATAGTTTTTCAGTTTATCTTTTAAGATTTTTCGTATTGTAGGTATTGAGACTCCAGTTTTATCTTTAATTTCTTTTAATTTCTTATCCATTTTTCTTAAAGATATAATTTCTTCTTGGATTTTATCGGATTTTTTACTTGACATTTTATTCATTATTTTTTAATAATTAATTCATACAACTTTTATGTGCAGGTATTAAACGACTTTTTAACTTTCCAAGATCTTTATTATAATATACTACTTTATCAAATGATATTTTAGAACCAGGCTTTATTTCTAAATTACATACAGGACAAATCTTTTTTTCTTGAATTTTGTTTAATTCTTCTTGAGAATAAGTGGGCATTGCTCTCCTCCAATATTAAAAGAAATCTGTCATTTTTCTTGTTTTAGGCGTTATAGTATGGCTTGTTTTACCTTCCATAACGCTTTTTATAATATTTCGATGGCAATATGTAGGATCTCTTTCGACACAGACTAAGAAAACATCCTTTTCCTTTAGGATCTCCCTAAGTTCTTTAATACGATTCATTGCTTTAGGATTATTTAAAATTTCTTCGATAAATTTTTCAGCATATAGTTCAAATGGCATTTCAGGATTCTTTGAACCATCTGGTTTTTCATAAATACCGGCCTCGATAAGAAGCTCATTACTAGGTGCTAAGGGAGATTCTATCTGATCCTCTAAATACTTGGTATTTGTAATAATTTCAAAATGAGAATTTGGATTATATCGTTGATACTCCTCTAACTTTGTTATATAACAATCTACTCTTATTTTACCCATTATATCACTATTCCCTTTTTTCTTAATTCTAATAATGGTATTTTATGCATATTTATATTTATATAGAATAGATTATCTCTTATTTTCTCGGCCACAACAAGCTCATGCTGGTTTAGGTTTCTGAGATGTTTGTTAATAGGTTCTATATCTGATATTAGAACATTAAAGATAAATAATCTATGATATATTACAGGTTGGAAACTTTCCTCACAATTTACGAGCAATAGATTTCGCACGGAGTTTCGGCCTAAAAAATCTCCATAGTTCTTTCGTTCAAGTACTAGATGACCCTCAATTAATTCTATATCGTTAAAGTCGCCTAATTTAATCGTTTGAAAAATAGGTTTTAATACTGGAAAATATTTATCTCGTTTCTTTTGGTAAAAATTGTTTAGGAGAGTATTTTTTGGAAATTCAGGTTTTATGATCTCCTCTATAAAAACCCACTCGTCATCTGCATTATTATTTGAACCTCTTGCCATCTAATCACCTCAAGCTAAATAAACATTAAATTTACTTCCTTTTCATCTGACATTTAAGAATCGCACATCTCATCAGGTTTTATTTTCCTATCTGGATTTAACTTTCTTATTTTCCTTTTTTCACTCATATTATTTAAGAAATTTATTTTAGCAATTTTCTGAAATAATTTATAATAATTATTTTTAAGCCATAGACCGCATTTTCTAAGATTTTCGTCATTTCCCATAAACACTTCCTCGACATCGAAGATATCCATTTCCTCCTCAATTTCCCTTAATTTTTTCTCAATTTGCTCTGTATCACTTAGCTCGCTTTCAGGTTTATCTATATCCATATTCAATTTATACCTGAGATTTAATTTTAGCGAAACTTTATACTCACTTTTTCTATTTTCAACATCGCAATCCTCACAGTAAACAGTAAATCTAAAGGGTTTGTTGAATTCGGGGTATTCAATAGGTTGTTGCTCTAAGTCAATAATTTTATTTTCATTACAACCCGGACAAGTCCAATGAAGTTCATAAGGCATGTATAAATATTTAATCTCATCGAAGGGTAGGTAAGTCCCATCTCTTTTTTTCTTTAAAGTGGCTTTAATCGGTTTTTCATTCATACATTCATCAATTTAAAAGTCATTTTATATCCTTCAATATCTTGAGTGTAATTACAGAAAGAATCAAGATAATCTATTATCTCTTCCATAGATGCTCTTTTACATTCTATATCTAATTCTATTATTATTTTACCCTTATTCACATAAGTTTTAAAATAACATTTATCACAAAGCTTTTTTTTAGGGTCTAGAAGTTCACATAGGTTCTTATGGATCTTACTATTACAATGTTCACATCTCATTTTTATCCTGTTCTTCATCTCGAATTTTATTTAACTTCTCTAATGGTGTGCCAAATTTTCTTTCATTTTCACAAGGGAAGTTATTAGCATCGGGACAATGTTTACAGCAAAACTTATCGCAATAGAGTCCTTGAAATCTTTTGATTATCGAGATTTCACACCCACATTCTCCAGTTTTTTTAGGGATTTGCTTAACCATTCTATTCTTCTCCTTATAAATATATCCACTTACCATTTGCTCTTTCCTTAAGCTTTCCACATCTGCATCTAAAGACTATTCCAAATTGATCTATGTGAAATAACTCCCAAATATGTTTACAACGATAGAAAGGCCAAGTATTTATGCCTTTATCTAAATACAGTTCATCTTTTTTTTCATTATATTTTATTGGCATTTACTCTCACTTTCATTATGGTTTTGGACTTAAATTAGATTTCCAGCACCAGTATCCAACAAAAAAGTTGGATTCTTTGCTTATTTCAATAAAAATTGGTGATAAATCATTCTCACCATCGATTTGCACTATTTCTGATTCATTATCGTCAGGAGATGGATTGATTTTCTCAATAAAATATCCATTTGAAGTTTGGGGCTGGCCACATAATGAACATTTCAAACCATCCCCATCGATTTCGGGATTATAGGCTCTGACTACTTTAAAAATATTATCCAAGTAATCTACATTTATTTTTAAGGTTTTAGTTTTGTTTGTTTTTCTTATCTCGATAATCTCCCCTAATTGATTTGTTATAATCTCTACTTCTCCATCAATTTCATATAAAAGGACTTGCTCTTTCCTAAAAAAGCGATCCTCAAATTTTATTACATTCGCTAACTTATTTGGAATCATTCTTCATCCATCCTCTCAAATTCTTCATTAATTAAGTCAGATAGCGAGGTGGTTTCATCCAGCTTAGGTAAGGGTGCTATCTCATCTTTTAATACTGCTGCTAAGTATTCAAGATCGACCTTACGATCCTTTTGCCGGCAATATGAACATTGATTTACTATGCTGTGAGCCGCTCCATTTAATTTCTCAAATAATTCTTTACTAACATACCCTTTTCGTTTCCGAAAACAAGTAGGACAGAATAAATTAATTTCCTTACCAGTTCCTAATGAAAGGTCTCCAGCATCTACTCCTTTAGCAGCAAGCTGAATAAGTCTTTTAGCCTTACTCCATAATTTATCGACTTCTTCAGGCCATCCTTGAGAGATAATATTGGTTTCTTGAATGTATGCAACGAAACCACATTTACATTGAAACCGAGTTGGTTTTTCAGGAATTCCAACTTCATTTTCATTTCCACAGTTTTCACATTTCCATTCAGGCATTTTTTACACTCTCTTTTTCTTCTTTATTAATTCTTCATCTTTATTTATTATTTTGACGGTTGAGGTGCTTCCCATCCGCTTAAGGGGTTCAGTATCAACCCATTCCCCTCCTATATTAATTTTAACATAGCTCTTTTTTGGTGTATCTCCTATGGGAATATTACGGGTATTTTCTCTGAGTTCTTTCAAACCAACTTCAATTTTCTTAAAAAGTTCCTTTAGATCTTTTCTTTTTTGTTTATCTTGCTCTAATTTTAAATCAACAGCTTTATGGTATTCATCAAACATTAGATAAAATTCCTCCCATGTCATATTTTGTGATTTTAAAATTTCATTCAAGGGAACATCTAATTTACTAACAGCAGTTATGAAATCTTCATGTGGAATTTCTATTTCAAGATATTCAGGTTGTTTCTTTTTTCTCCCCATTATTTTCACCTGCTTTTTTTAACCCGAAGAGTATATTAATTCACTCCAATTAAGTGAAAGATTCATATATACCTGATTATCCCAATATATTAAATAATCATTTTCCTCTAGCTTTTTCGTTTCTTTCTCTTCGATTTTTAATCTACTATTTGTTATTTCGTTTATTTTTTTATATGCATATCTAGTTTCTTCTTGAATTGGGTCAAATTTATTATATCCATATACATTTTTCATTATTTTTTCACTCTCTTGATTTTCCTATATAAAAATCAAAACTACAATTAAAATTTTTATCACATTTTAAACAATTCATCAGATTTGTTTCTAAATTGATTTTATCGCAATATTTAGACCAATTTATAAAAGTTTTGTAAAGCCAAGGTATAAATTCCTTTTCAAATGCTAAATTAATATCATCCAGGAATGTTTCTGAGACGGTCTCTCCAAGATCATTTTTAGTTACTCCAATTTCCATCATTATTTCTATATCTTTTTTTATTTTATTGATTTCTGACTTACTTATCTCAAGATCTTCAGCGAGTTCAAAGCGACTTGAGAAATAAGATATAAAATGCTTAAGATGATAAGAACTACTCGGTTTATTATCAAATATGAAGAGGTTTACTCTTTTTTCATTATCTAAAATTTCTTTTCCACATACAATACAAGTGATTTTTGAGATATTTTTCACCTCTGTTTTTAGTTTAACTATTCAATTACTCAAATGTTTTCTTTACTTCTTTAATTAAATTATCCATCATTTCTAAATTATCTCCAGGACTAGGTTTAACCATCAATCCCCAGGTTTTCCGCTGTTCTTCTAATCCCTCTAATAGTGCTGAACGCTCACTCTCCGTAAAAGAGTCAAATCTATTGAGTTCTAAAAAATTATATTTTGAAATATCATCAAGATCAATTTCTTGTAAAGGAAACAGTTTTTCTCTGTTTTTAGTATTTTTAAAATCTTTATTAGGAAAAAAGTTTAAGCATTTTGGACAAAAGAGACTTATTTTAATATATTGATGTTTAAATTCCCCTTTTTTTTCCCCTTCAGACCTTTTTGCTGCTGGATTTTCAGGAATATAATATCTTATTTGGGCAGTCTTGAGTTTTTGGACGAATCTACGACCTCTCTTTGATTTTGGATTTATATCTTCTTCCTTAATAATACCACAATTCCCACATACTTCTAAAAGCTTAGGCATTAATCATTTTCACTCCTGGATTTTGTTCAAATGAAATTACGATATTCGCTGTAAGACCATAGCATCTTTCGGATTTTTTTATACGTCTCTTCCATATCCATTGTGAGAAACGATTTTTAGATAAAATATATTCTTTTTTGTTTATTTTAACTATCATTTTCTTCTCTTTTTTCCCATAAGTTCCAAGTATCTTCATTATTAATTTCTCCAAATAAAGTTTGAGCAAATGGTGTTAATAATCCCCCGAATTCAACAGATTCTGCATTACATCTACATTTCTCATAACTGAGAATTATTTGCTCCTCTTCCTTTGTTTCTCCTATTTGTATTATTTTTTTAAATGGAAGTTTAGCACTTGTATTGCCAAGCTCGTATGCACTTGGTTTATCCTTAGCTATTACAATAATTATTTTTCCATTATCATATTGAGGATATTCTGCTCTATTAATACCGATAAATATTTTATTTTTCATCATATCAAATATACCTGAAATAATTTTTTATCGCAACGATAAATTTATAATTAAATAATGTTAACCGTTTTTCGTATATATTCTTTTTCTCCAGGAGTAGATTTTTATCGCAGCGATAAATCTTAAAATGTTAATAAAATTGTGTTTCCGACAAAATGAGTCTCTGAAGTTCCGAGTATCTCTGTAATCGGCACTTGAGAATATAGAACCTAAAATGCCTTGTATTAAGACTATAACCGCTAAAAACCCATTCTATTTTATTTTTTATTAATTTTTTTATCAGCTGTAAATGTCGAAATCCGATCATCTATGATCAAGATCCTACATTGATAATTTTCAGGAATTAGATCAGTAGGCCTTTTTTTTATTGTTGATTCTATATAGTAATTTATACTAAATTTCTGTATATATGATTCTTAGCAGTCCGGGGCTGTGTCTATGGTTGTTCTGGGTGTTGTGGTATATCATCGTAATCAGGAGTAGGCTAATTGATCCTCGTCTGTGGGGTTTGGGGTCTGCGTTTTTATTATGCAACTACCATATGGTAGTTGGGAATCGTTTTTTTAGATTTTTTTCGCTCCCAGGATCCTCTTCGATTAGTTTCTTTGTTTTGAGCCTCACGCAAATTTCTGGAGGATCGGCATTGAATCAATGTAAACATTTATTAGCTCTCTGAAAGCTTATATAAAAAATAATTAACTGCATAATTTCAGTCTTAATTAATTGTTTACAATAATTTATTCATATCTTGAGAGAAAATTCGTCCAACTTTGGACGAATTAATTTTTTTTTGCAATAATTTATATAATTCTCAATTTTTTTGCATTAATTAATATTAAAACCTAGAATGATGGCATTTCATGACAGGATGTATACATAGATTTTTAAATCAGGATGTATACATTCTAATTATGACAGCAGAAAATGAAGAAGAAGAAAAGAAATACTGGAAACTTTATGAAGATGGGAAATTCGCATATTGTTCTAAGTGCTATAAGCGAATGAACAGAATATATGAACGAAAAAAGAATAGCGGAGTATTTATAGGAATTGGTTGGAATTGTAATAATTGTAAGATTTTATGTTATGATTAATTTCTGGAAAACTATGAAGTCTAGTTTTATTTCATTTCCATAATTTTCACATTTCCATTCAGGCATTTTTTACACTCTCAATTTTTTCTAAAATATTAAAATCATAATAAAATACTCTGTCTGAGTCGATTGGGGCGACTCTTATGACAGTCCCAAAGCTTAGATTTATTATTTTAATCTGATTAGGATGATCAACATTATGCTTATTAATCTTTCCATTCTTTAGCTTGAATATTGCTCCTAACACGATTATCTGTTATTCACTATATTTTATTAATTAAATAAATGTGTTATTTGGATATAATTTTATGTTAACTTCTTTCAGTAAGTGAGAAACAAAATTAAAATTTAATTGCAAGAGAGGACATATATTTAGCTTACTTGCTGAAAGATTAGGAATGGGAGAATGGTGTCCCCGGTGCTAATTCAAATGATATTATTTGGATCGAAACTATTAAGAATTCCAAAAAGCATTAAAATATTAAATGTTATGCTTTTTTCTGAATCATTAAGATTTTCGTTGATTTCAAGCTTACCTTCAGAAAATTTGAATATCATTTTGCTTTCCTTTTTTTTATTTATTGATTCCTCAAGATCATCCTTTTTTTCCAATATATCACCTAGTTATGATATTTACCACTATTTTAAAATAATAACATTATATATGACCTCATAAAATATAGAGAGAGATGCTTTTTACGTAAGAGAGCCTATATTTTTTATCTAATTTGAAAATACATTTTTAATGAGATAATGATTAGAGTTTAGGAATTTTAAGAGCTACTTAATTTGATAATTTAAATCTTATTTAAAAAAAAACTTTTCCTGGTATAATATTACTTCTTATTAAAAAAATCGTAATAAATGCTATTTACAATCGAAAAAAAGGGTTTTTTTTGGATTTTAATACCATATGATATTATAAAAACTTTATATTTAATTTTATCATTATAAAACTTAATTTTTACTTTAAAACTAAGAATATTATAAGTAATGAACCATCAGCATAAAGTTTTCATAATTGGTATATGCCTATTAACAGCAGTTATTATTCCTTATCTCTTATTTTTTCAAGCAGGAATAACTACTACTGAGAGTGATTCAAATGGAGATAACTCTGAAAAAGAGACAAAGGATATTATAATTCCACCTATCTCGTTTTATCAAAATCTTTCTAAAATTACATACATAATGGGAGCAAATAGCTCTGGAACGCTAGATTCTTTACAAAAAAATGATAATAATATGTTTGATATTTATCCATCTTGGAATATTAGTTCAGGAGCTTTTGAATATGAAATAATTTTCACTTTTGGTTGGGAAATAAATCAATCCATAGAGAAATATGATATATTTCTTTATTTGGATATTGATTCTCCGAACTTTCCTGCTCAATTAGTATATTTTCAAGCTTATCAGACAGAAAAATATGAATTAGAATGGAAGACATTATATACTATATCAAATAATAAAACTTCTGTTAATAGATCTTATTTAGAGAATGTTATTAAATTCCGAATTTATGGAAAAGGATTAGCCTCGAATAAATCTATATCAATTGACCAGATAAATATGATACTGTGTCATAAGAAAGATTTAGCTGTTCCATTAGAGATAATAAGTGCTGAAAATAAGGGACATAATGAAGAGGGTAGTGATTCTACGAGTTTTTCAAGGGATGATAATTGGTATGAAGATTATCCTGATAGTTATATGATTTATCAATATGCAGATCAATCCACTGGCTATGCAACAGTAGAAGTATTTGAGGAATTCAATCTCACCAGAGGTCATATATCTTGGATAACAGCAGATTCATTAACCTTACATTATAATTATTGGTTATATAAAGGAAATCCTACAGGTGGATATTCATATTCTTATCTCTATAATTATGGTGCTATTGATTGGGGATGGTATTTGATTAGCTATTCCATCCCAAAAGGTTGGACTTATTATACGCATAGTTTTGCTAATCATGTTAATCTTTATACACAAGAATTCATCCAGAATTATATCAATAGGACTGAAGAGGGATATAATTATATCAGAACTAAATCTTGGCTTAGAAATGTAGATGCTATGAATGTAGATCCAAGATGTATTATGCAAACAGAAATGCTAGAAATGAATATGGATGCTTATGGTTGGGGTTTTGATGATAATTATCCTTCAGTCAAGGTCTCTACCACTCCTAAATCACCCATTTCTGTTTATCAGGATTTTAGGATAAATGCGGAGATTACTTCCAACAATGACAATGCCATTACAGGAGCAAAATGCTATATTCAAAATGAGACTTGGAATAGTGGATGGTTGGATATGTCTTTTGACTCAGGTAATACTTGGTATGTCAATCAGTATATTGACGATTATGATTTCGGAGATTATACCATTTGGGTCAATGCTACAGATAGTATGGGATATAATACTCTTAATGTAACAGATTTCAGAATTTTTAATGCCCGACCACAAATTACAATTCATACTCCTAATCCAGAAATAATAGAGAAAATAATAAATCTCTATAATTATGAAATAAGAATTGAAATAAATGACCCTGAAGATGATCCTTATTTCAATTATAATGTTGATCTTAAAATTTATAGCGATAATGAATCAGACCCAGAATTAAATTGGACTAATATGGTAAGGGAGGGAACTACAAATAATTTTACCTATACTATTGATCCTATTAATTTTACAAATGGAATTTATACTCTAGAATTTAGAGCAAGAGATGATTTTGGCTATGGTTATAATTCTACTTTGGCTCTGATTCAGAATAATCCTCCTAATATAACTATTATTAGTCCAATTGAAATAGAGCTTATTACTCCCATCATTCAGTTGCTACAAGTCAATATAACTAATGAAGAACCGATCAATACAGCAAGATGGACGATCACACCATCATTGGGTAGTTATATTTGGGAGGATCTTGTTTTTAATGGAGCTAATGATTTATATGAAGCTCAAATAAATCTTACCTCATATGAATATGGGGATTATTTCTTAGTAATCAATGCCACAGATGATAAGTATAATAGCTCATTGGAGGTTAAGGCTATTCAGATACACCCTCTTTTGACATATTATATTCCGGCAGAATCCATTACTTACGTAGATTCGGGGATCATTGTCTCTTCTGGAGGCACGGATGATATTGAGGCTTCCTTTATTTTAAAGCATCATTCCATTGTCAAGGAAAGGGATTTTGAAATCTATATCCCAGAGATGTTCAATGATGCACATGGTTATTATTTAAAAAGAGGGTATAATACTTATGAGCCTTCGGGTTATTTCGTTGAAGGCATATATACTCTATGGAATCTTCCCACCTCTCAAGCAACCGATATTATTCACTTTAAAATAGACCCTCCTCAAATGATCAATCAACCGTTTGATGAAAAAGATGGAGATTATGAGCTTATTTTCACATTATCCGCAAGGCATAGTTTTACAGACCTTACAATCAAAAATACTCTTGCAGAATATATACCAAAACCAGAGAATTATGAGTATGCTGTTTTTTATAATTATGGGGGTGAATGGGTCGAGATAGAAGATATAGAAATAGAAACTAGTGGAGGTGAGATTGATTTTTCATTCTCCTGGAGTTCTATCGATACCAATTCTACAATAGAATTTAAATTCACCGCTACGCAATTAGACATTAAAGAGACAGACTGGACACCAATAATAGTAGGAGCTACATTAGGAGCGTTTGGTATTGGTATTTCAGTTTTCATTATATTTGGATTTAAAAAGCATGAAGACTGGGGAAAGGCCAAGTCTATCCTCTTATCAATCGGTATTGGTGCTGCTGCCGGGATTATTGGATATATTGTTGTCTTAATGATTTAAGATTTATTTTTACTCTTGTCAATCTTCTTTTTAAGTATAGTATCCACAGTTGCAGCAAAAAAAATAATCGCAAGATTTATTATTATTATTAAAATAGCAAATGCTTGAGATAACATCTCCCTAATACTCCAAATCTTAAGAAAATCAACATAAAGAATTTTAAGGAATATAAAAATTACAGATATTAAACTAATTATTAAAATAATAGAAAGCAATATCTTCCTTATTTTTTCTAAATCAACCATAATCTTATTATAAAACTTCAATATTTAAAGAGTTTCATAAATAATGATTTAAGAGCATAATTTACTATTCTAAATAAAGATATAGATCCCCATATTGATCACAATTTATCCCCATATCCATTGTTATCATTTTCCACAGATCCCCATATTGATCACAATTTATCCCCATATCAATCAATCGATATGGGGATGGGGTTAAAAATTATAAACAAAATTATATTTTCTTAATTCCTTTATATTTTGATATTATATGGGAATTGAAGATTGTCCTTATTGTCAAAAAAATATTAATAGTGATCCTGGATATTTCCAAGAAATTAAATTATCTGATCTAAAAAAACAAAATTATTTTTCATTCAAAATTTATTCTTATCTTCAATATCCTTTAGAACAAACTAGGCTAAAAATGTCAAATATTGTAAATTCTAATTTTACTCCTGAAGAAATTTTTAAATCACTTTTTGGAAAATATAGGAATAAAAATACAGGAGTTTTAGGTAATAGTCCAGTCAATACTTCTATTTTAATCGATTATTTCTTGTTTATGGCTATGGAGATGGATAATCGGTATGATTTTAACGATTATACAATACCTATGCTCAAAAAGTTTTTAAAGAAGAGGAGGAGGACTCGGATAATAGAAGATATTGAGCGAAATATTGGGAGTTTTGCTTTTGGTGATGAGTATTGTCCGAAATGTCATAAAAGAATAATCAGGAAAGAAGTTATAGACTATAAAGAAGAGATTTTACTGTCAGATTTAAGTTATGATTGCACCGTTAAGATATATCAATATTTAAAGCTTCCATTAGAAGATATGGTCTTTAGATTCACCTCGATTCTCCTTGACAATTTTAAAACTAAAGAAATATATATCTCTTTATTTGGAAAATATCGTAAAAATCAAGAATTTAAATTTACTAAAGGTCTTTTAATTGATTTTTTTATTTTTTTGATAAATTCACAAGATAATGAAAGAGAACGCCAAGAGTTTCTCATTCCTTCAATGAGGAGGTTTTTAAGGATGAGAGAGAAGACAAAAATATTAGTTGACGAGTGAGGGAGACCCTATGGAAAGAAAGGTTGTAAATCTTAAAGCTATAACAGAAGAGATATTCAAACTTATCTTTTGCTCTATGGATGGATTGTCAAATCTGTATGATTTTGTCTATGGTTTACCAGATAATCTGAGTTCATATTTAGATGATCCTAAACGGTATAGAAGAGTGAGAGGGACTATTGAAACGATTTATAATTATTTTCTTGAGGAGACTATAAGTTCCTATGAGTCTGATTTAAGTATTACGAAACTTGAGGCGGTTAGGATTCGGAAGCTCTTAGCTTTTAAGAAGCCCGGTGTTTTAGCTTTGATAAGGGACTCTTGGGAGGATGTAGGTAAGGTTAAAGGTGATCGCATAAAGAATTTAATCAGAAATATGACTGAAGAGCAGAGAATATTACTACAGAAGTTATTATCGGAGCATAAGGAGAGAGTAAAGGAGGATAGATTGAGGGAGACTACTAAGAGGCGTAGAGGGAGGGGGTCGGGGACTCCAGAAGCCAGAGAAGATAAAACTATGATAAAGGTTTTAGAAACAAGTGAGGATGCTGAAGTAAAAGCAGCAGTTTTAGATAAAAAATTAAAAAATGCTAGAGAAGAATTATTGAAATCGGATGTAATTGTAGATAGTGTGGAATTGGAGGATAAGAAATCATTACCCTCTTCTGAGAATCGATTAGAGGAGAATAAGCAAATTATTTTAGAGGAGATACCCAAGGCTTCCATATCTGATATCGATAAAAAAGAAATAAAAATAATTTGTCCAATATGTCAGAAAGATTGTAGAATTCAAGTCCCAAATGATGTAATTTTACAAAAAAAAAGTCTTGCATCAATTTCAATTCGGCCTGAAGTATGTTGCGAACATAGTTTTATTGTATTTTTGGATAAATTAGGTAAGATTAGGGGATATCAAAATAATGACCTTGAGATCGAGAAAAGCACGATGGAAGCAGAGATAAAGGATTCTATTCCTGTCGTCTCCATTCTCAGAGGAAATATAACAGAGAGAGTATCCTTAAGTGAATCAGAGAAAGATATTCAATTGGAAAATAAGCTTATAGAAGAGAATGTCATTGCAGATGATTCAAATATAGAGGAAAGTATTATTGAGGACGATTCTATTGATAAGTTGGAGGAGAATGAATCAAAATTAATAGTAGATCCTGCTCAAAAGCTCCCCAATGCTCCAAATCTTAAAAAGATTAATATAAAGAATTTTATGCTTAAAAAAAAGATGCCAAAATAATCGAATCATACCATTAAGACAATAACATATCCAATAATCCCGGCAGCAGCACCAATACCGATTGATAAGAGGATAGACTTGGCCTTTCCCCAGTCTTCATGTTTTTTAAACCCAAATATTATAAATGCGGAGATACCAATACCGAATGCTCCTAACGTAGCCCCTACTATTATCGGTGTCCAGTCTGTCTCTTCGATTTCTAATTGTATAGCGGTGAATTTGAATTCTATTGTAGAGTTCTCATCAATAGAGTCCCAGGAAAAGGAAAAACGTATACTACCTGAACTAGGATCAACCTTTATATCGTTAATCTCAATTAAATCCCCTCCATACTGATAAAAAACCGCATATTCATAATTTTCTGGCTTAGAGATATATTCATCTAATGAATTTTCAATTGTTAAGTCGGTAAAACTATGTTTGGTTGATAAAGTAAAGGAAAGCTCATAATCTCCATCTTTTTCTTCAAAGGGTTGATTAATTATTTTAGGTTGGTTTAATTTAAAGTTAATCTGATCAGAGGGGAGTGATTGCGGAACTTTCCATAAAGTATATATTCCCTCTACGTTAAAGCCTACCGGAAAATATGTATTATAACCTCTTATCAAGTAATAATTATGTGCATCCTCATAGTCATCAGGAATATAGATATCAAAGTCTCTTTCCTGAGCGACAGGGTGGTGTAGAAGCGTGAATGAGCCTAAGACTTCATCTGATCCTAAAATCGAAACTTTTATACCTTTATTATTGTAAGAAATACTAGAAAATGGAATATAGTATGTTAAAAGTATATGAATTTGGATTGTTTTTATTTCCAGACTGGAGTTATATTTATCGTCAGTTGCATTAATTACTAAGAAATAATCTCCATATTTATATGAGGTAAGATTTATTTGAGCTTCATAAAATTCAGATATAGGATTATAAGTTAGATTTTTCCAGCTATAAACACCTAAAATTGAAGTAATATCCCATTGAGCAGAATTTATTGGTTCTTCATTTGAGATATTAACTTGTAGAGTCTGACTAATTGGAGATATAAGTTCTTGTTCTGTAGGATGTATAATTGTTATATCGGGAGGATCATTTTGAATATTTATAATTGTTTCATTCTCTCCATACCCTATGAATTGTGCTGATTCTGATGTTCTAACTTTAATCTTATATAATCCATTAGCATAGAGAATAGGATGTATTGTATAATTCCAGATATCAGGTTTTAGTAAATCATACCGTTCCATCTCAGTCCAATTGATTATAGGAGTATCTTCATCCTCAAGAGTGCAGAAATAGATTTCAGGAGTCTCATAAATATCAAGATCAGGATCAAAAACAGAGATATTTACATTTAGATTATAGAGATAATCAATTGTTTCATAATCACTTGGATAGAAAAAGTGTAATCTAGGTCTAGTATTTGTAATATTAATATATGTCCAATTATAAGTAAAGAGTCTCTCATACGGGCTTGCTGAAAACATTTCAGAAGCATTTACCCATACTTCATAAATTCCTTGATAATTCTCCCTTGGGATTGAATCAGTTCTCCAGATATTTGAACCAATTGGAGTCATCGGCATCCATCCAGAGTTCCAGGTATCATTTCTAATATAAGCGGATACTTGACCATAATTACTACCATCATTTTTAGATAATAATTCCGCTCTTATTTGAAAGTTCTCTAATGTAGATATAGGGGATTCTGGTGATGAAAATACTCTAACACTCGTATATGGTCGTAGGAACTCATATTCACGAACGGTAGTGTCTTGTAGCGTATAATAATGATTATCATTTATTCCTAATGTAAAGCTCCTTCCAGCCATACTTCCAGATTGAATGAAAGTCCAATTTTTATCATAATGATTAGAATGAGAACCTTTTGTTAGAAAGTAATTACCATTCCAGCATATATCATCTTGAAATTTTCCAACTGAAAGTGTATTAACATAACTAAAACTTGAAGTATAGCGTTCAATCTTATTAGAATTCAAAAATTTTAAATTCCAATATTCTCCATCCCATTCTGCTCCAAGAAAATATTGATTTATAGCTCTATTATTATATTGTATATAATAATTGGTGATATAATTCCAATTAGCGTCAAATTTGTAGAAATAAGCCCGGAAATTAGCGTGGCTGAGGTCAATTTGGACAAAATTCTTATGTCCAATCAGCCACCAATTGCTCCCATCCCAAACAATATCGTGAGCCATTGATATCCAATTAGGGCTACTATATACAGTATTAATATAAGGAGTTATGTCTATAGTCCCCTCTTTAACCCAAGTATTTGTATTCCATATATCTACTCGTTCTTCTGTCTCATCTCCAGGTGTCAAAACATCTTCCCATACATAAAGATTATAAAATTTTCCATTATAATACTCGCAATCTGTCATATATCCTCCTGTTACTCCATATCCTGTTATTGTGTGAGATGTTAGAAATCTATAATTACCAATTTTAGCATTTGTAAAGGGATTCGCATCTTTTCCGTGAGCAAGTAAAAATTGTATTCTATCAATGCTAACTTGTTTATCAGCATCAGTAAAACCAAATATTCTAAAAGTATAGCAAGTTTTTATTAATTCCTTATTAATATTTAGCGGAATATTCGTAATAACTGAGATATTAATCCATTCTTCATTAAGATATTCATCTATTTGTAGAGCTTGCAGATAAACTTCTTCACTATTTATAGAAAATTCACTATCAAAATACAAAAATAAATCATAAAAATCTTCTATATAATTAAGATTAGCTCCAAAAAAAAATTGTATATCAAACTCATATTTTCCAAATAATCCTATACTGCTATTGAAACGTCCCTTGATGTCATAGGTATTTCCCTCATTAGCTTTTAATTGCATTAAATTCTGTTCGTAAGTGCCAGAGATATTATATCCTTTTACTTCGGTTATTTCTGTTATATTATCTAAATAATCATCAGGAAAAATCTTATTTGCTGGAGTGAGAGTTTCAATGACGCTTTCTGAACTTTCCTCAGATTCTTCTGAGATTTCTGACATAAATAGTAGGGTATAGGGAATTATACAAGATACAAGTAAAATAATTCCAACCAAAAAGACTTTATGCTGATTATTCAAAATTACTCAAACCGATTTAATAATATATTTTAACTTAATTTAATCAAATTTAAAATTTTATATATGTCATATGTTAGTTTAATAGAAGATTTTTAAGACTTGCCGATTTCTTTTCTTATTTAAATAGAAAAATAGATTTATTACATTATTAAGAATCCAATTCCAAGACCTAAAAAGAATAAACCAACCCCAACTGTTATTGTTATTCTAATTAGACCGTTCTTTTTCAGCTTCTGTTTTTTAAATAAATAGTATCCAATAGATCCCCAAATGGCTGTCCCAATTCCAGAAATAATCCCACCTGTAGATAATAAATACATAAGATTATTCTCAGAAATTTCTTCATCATCTCCATCTCCATCTTCCTCATAAGGAATGACTAAATGTGCTTTATAAAGGAATTCTATGAAAGAACTGGCATTTAAGAGATTCCAATCAAACTTAAAATTACCATTGTTACCTGATACCTGGATTTCTCCTGAAAATTTTATCCATCCTTCACTAAGATTATAAAATAATTCATATTCATAATTTTCCGGTTTTGGTATTTGAGTGTCTAAAGTGTGAGAGATCGTTAGATTGGTGAATCGATGTTTAGTTGATAATGTGAATCTTAATTCATAGTTTCGGTCTCCTATTTCTATAAGACCGGAGGGGTCATTTGTGATTTTTGGCTGCTCTAAATGAAAATAAACTATATCTACTGCTTGATATAAAGGAATATGCCATATAGTATGATTTCCCTCATTTAAACCAATGGGTTCATATTTTTCCCCTCTTATTATATAATATTCATAAGAATCATTAAAGATCTGAGGTAAGAGGATCTCCCAATCTCGTTCTTTCGCTATGGGGTGATGGTTTAGGGTTATCTCCCCGATAATAGGTGTTGATTGGGCAGGATTCCCAGAAACGGTAATATCTGAGGAAGTATGGGTTATATCTGTCTCATTTATAATATATGTAATAAAAGGGTGTAATTCTATTGATTTAATCTCCAAACTGGAGTTAAATTTATCATCTGTAGCATTTATCACTAGATAATAGTCTCCATATTCGTAATCAAGAAGAGAAAAATTGGCCTCATAATATTCCGATATTGGATTGTAGGTTAGATTTTTCCAATTATAAGCTCCTAAGCTCTGAACTATATCCCATTGAGCGGAGTTTATAGGCTCTTCATTTGAGATATTACATTCAATTGAATAGTTGGAGGGTATTGTAAATTCCGTGATGCTTGGCGAAATAATTTCGATACTAGGAGGATTGTTTTGAATAAGCATCTGTGTAGAATTATAGCCATATCCGATTTGGTCTGCTGCTCTAAATTCCACAGTATAAAGATTATTGGGATAATCAACAGGATCTATTATATAAATATATTTATTTCCTCCAGTATGGGTCATATTTACCCAGTCCAGCTCTGGATTAAGCTCATCGTCATCATATATCTTAACGCTTACATTCTCTAAAGCATCCCAATCATTTACTGATATATTTAAGGAAAATCCATATAATTGAGAAACTTCTTCATTTTCAGTTGGAGAATCAATCGTTATTCGTGGTCTCGAATCATTAATTTGAAAAGTTGTATAATTTAAGGATGATTCTCCATTGGAATTAGTAGCATTTATCCAAACTCCTACATTACCAAAATTAAATAAAGAACCATTAGAATTTATAAACCATTCGTCTCCATCACCTGAATAGTTCATATCTAACCAACCTAAATTATTTTCAGGATTATTTAAATCATATATATATACTTTAGCTCCAGCAATAGTATTATATGGAGAGGATGACCTTATATCAGCTTGTAATTTGAATTCCTCATTTTCTGAAAGAGGGGAGCTAGGAATTGTTTGTATATTAGTAATCTCAGGGTAATTATTATTTTCAATATTAAATGCTGTCCCGTTTAAATAAGCTAATAGATAAGTATCCGCAGCTTTAAATTGGAAAGAACTGGAACTATCTGCTCTTAGCCATAGTCTATGTGCGTAATAAGGAACTCCATTATCTACTCTGAAGTTTGAGTCACCAATGCCCCAATTTCCAGTCCATCCAGCGACAGACCCCGAACCATATGACCACCAATAATGATCTCTATATGACCAAGAAATAGTATTATAGTCCCATTGATATAACTCAAACTTGCTAACAGCAGCAGCATAAAACTTATAATAAAACCTACAACGAGAGCCTGTTCTTTCTTTGATGTCCCCTCCATTCGTTATGTTTGTAAGCGACCCATTCAATACAAATTCCCCCCAATCATAAGGAACACCACTACCCGAAACTCCATAAGTTATATCATAAGGGTCATTATACCAACCCAACCACCAATTATCCTCATATGTGAATGATGGTGTAGTCCCAACATTTTCAGTAAAATTATGAGTAGTAAAATTTACAACTCCTAAACGATAGTTGTATTCTTTATTATGACTCTGTAAAAATGTCATCCGATCTATAGAAAGCTCCTTTTTAATAGCACCAAGATTTCCATAGAGCCTAAATTCAGCTACGTTCTCAACGTATTCATTAACAAGGTTAATTCTGGAATTATCGATTTGCACTATATTTACCCATTTTAGTGAGGAATTTGCCTGAAGATATACAATTCCAGGGGAAAGAACAGGATCATCAATATCAAGATAGAGCCATAAATCATAAAACTCTAAATTATATTCTGATAAATCAGAGCATTTAAATCTTATATCATACTCCCAATACCCTCCTAAATTCCATTCTGGTTCTACTACTAGTTTATTACTATCCTTTTTTGCTAATGATTCGATTGAACCAGAGACGGGAGACCCGGATAAAAATGAGATATCTGAAATATTAGTCAAATAGTCATCAGGAAATATTCTTATTTCCTCTGTTTCCTCAATCTCCATAACACTTTCGGATTCCTCCTCAGATTCTATAGGGACTTCGGCCATAAAAATTAAAGTATAGGGAATTACATAAGCTAAAAGTAAAATTATTCCAGTTATAAAGACTTTATGCTGGTTATTCACGATTAAAACCTTTTCAAATTATATATTCTAAACTAACTTTATACAATTTAAATTTTTATTTATGTCATATGTTAGTTAAATAATTGAAAATTGAGTGCTTATATCATTAAGACCCATTTCTGATATTAAAAAAAAATAAATTTAAAGAATAAAAGATAAGATTTGATTTTTTTATTATATTTTTTTTTTTATTTTATAATATTGACTATTTCTGCTATTTCTCTTACTATTTTATAACGAATATATTTTTTTGATTGAATAATTTTATTATATTTCTTCCAATATTTAGCCATTTTCCCTTTTTTTGGTTTAAAATTGTTGCAGAATGTTCCTCCAAGGAAAAAGGGGCATTTTTTTTGAAAATAATATGATTCTCTACATTTACATATTGGAATGCCAGATATCTCATAGATATTTTTAAAAGTTAGCCTCTTGGGAATATAAAACTGGCAATTTTGACTTGATGTATTATCCATTTCGATACTACTACTATTATTAATTACTAATAGGGTTCTTATATTTATATATGTTGCGATAGAAACATTTATAAAACCGTCTGGTATTATTATTAAATAAGAACCACTAAAAAGAGAGAAGTATAAATTATGCCGGGTAAAAGTTTTAATATTGAAAATGTAAGAAGTCTGATTAGGAAGACTTGCTCCCCGATGCCAACCATCATACATATATGGGAGGATTTTGAGGGTGATTCTATTTATGTCATTTACAGACAGAATGGAGGCTTAACATTAACGACCACAGATAGAGATAAATGGGAAGAAAAGGAGATTTATAATAAGTTTGAGGAGATTGAATTAACACAGAAAACCAGGGAATATTTAAGTGAAATTGAATTAGTTAAAGAAGCTAGAAGACTTACGGTTATGAATATTAACACTTATCTTAAACTAATAACAGAGCAAGCGAAAAACGATATTAGAGTAAAAGGAGAAATAAGAAAATTAAGTCATATGCAATTAGAGAATTTGGGCATAACCTTATTAGACTTTATGGCCACATTTGATATCCCTCGATTTGAAAAAGAGTTTTCATATAAAGCAAAGGAATTTATTAAAGTAATGGAAAGGTTTAGTGAAAAATAACCTGAAACTGGTGGAATAAAATAAAAATTAAGACCTTTTTAGAAGAAATTAAACCTTTGAGGTTTGATATTGAAAACTGGGATGAACAAAAACAAGTCAGAGAATTTGAGAAGATTCAGAATCCTATCCTATTAAATGTTGATGTTGGTAAATTATCTGTTTTGAGATTTAAGGTTTATAAAAATATATATAGTGTGGGAATTGGAATACTCAATAACTCAACAATCGTGAGCAATATTAAAATTAGGTTTAAGGACTTTAAAATAAATCTTAAAAACAATATTCTTTACTGGATTCCGAGGTCTTCAGACACTTTAGTAAGAACATATATAAAAACCAAAACAAGAAGCAATGGAAGAGAGATCAAGGAAAACATGGGTGGTGGATATTATAATCTAAAATATACTGGTGACACATCTTATTCAAATGCTCAAATTAAATTCTTAATAAATCGAAGTGATGATTATGATACTCAAACAGATCGTCTCGTTATAACGATAAATAAGAATAATATAACAGAAATGATTGATCTATACCTTAGAGATATAGAGTCGATTACAGGTAGGATTAAAATTAGGATTGAGAATATTACATCGGAGAGACTTGAGACTTTATATGCAAAATCCTTTAAAATAGATGATAGAATCTCAAATTTTTTAAATTTTAGAGAGAATTTGAAAAAATTAATTGGTATCGAGGATTTAAATGTCTAAGGAGAATGAAAAGACAGTTTTAAGACCTTATATGTCAAGAACCGAGGACTCCGAAGATATTTGGGAGACTCCTTGGAATATCTTTGAATTAATTAATAAGAGAGTTAAAAAAGAATATGGAAGAGAAATTACTATTGATATCTGTGCATCAAAGGACAACGCCAAACATGAAAGATATTATACTGAAAAAGAAAATGGATTAATTCAAGATCTTCAAGGAGAAATAGCGTTTTGCAACCCTCCTTTTATTGAGATCGAAAAGTGGGTCGAGAAATGTTATAAAGAGGGTCTTAAGCCTAATACAATCGTAGTTGCATTATTACGAGTAAGTCCTGATACAGAGTATTTTCATAAATATGTTATGAAAGCAGACCAAATATGGTTTCTAAAGGGGAGGGTATGGTATTTAATTAACGGTGTAGAGAAGAAGGATACTAACTTCGCTTCTATGGTCGTTATATTTACTAAGAATGAAAGAGAAACTCCTTTCATTAATACTTTCATTCATAAGAAAAAGGATTTAAATTTACAAGCTACAAAAAAGCTTGATCAATTTATTAAAAAAATAGAGTAGAGTAAGATGGAGAAGAAAAATACAAAAATAGAAATTAATAAGTCTCTGGAGGGTGAGATAATTAGTTATATTGAACCCTCAATGGCAGGAGTCTCAAGATCAAAATTAATTGTAATGTTTGTTGAAAATTTAGGTTTATTTAAAGATGAGCGAGATCTTAAATTATTTTTAAAAAAAATGACTAAGAATGGGTTAATTGCATCAAGAGTCGTAGATAAAATAGCAACTTATTTCATTACGGATAAGGGAATGGAAATATTAATGAGAGATGGGTATTTAGACTGGAAAATCGCCAGGCATAAAAGACGAAAGCAATTGATTAGGGAGAGACTTGAGTATGATGAAGATGGATATTTAATTGAATCTAAGGAAAATGTTTTTAAATATCTTAAAATTCAACAATTACTTATGAAAGAACAGCGAGGTAAGGTTATACCTATTGAGCGTATGGAGATGCTTTTAAGAATTAGTTATAAAGATGCTCCAATTGAAGAGTTAGAACACGATATTGATATACTTATAAAAAAATATGTGGAGGGACTAATATGAATAATGAGGATGAATTTATAGGAAGAGAATTTACCCCTGAACTTAAAGATAATTGGGAAGAATACTTAAAGACTTACGATATTAAAGACTTTTGGGAATATACTAATGACTTTGCTAAAGAATTGTTTGTAAAGGGGTATTTCTGGGGTAATGATTTTAGAATGCGAATACCGTTTCTTAAACCAGTTGAAAATAAACCACTTCTATTGTATTATTTTACAAATACATTCAATGGAGAACCAGTTCTATCTGATTCAGGAGATACAATTCGTCAAATTAAAACTCTCAAATTAAAGAATCCAATTACTGAGGTTGAAATGCAGAAGATTCAAGATATCCTCAAAATAACAGGATGTAGATTCAATAAATTCGAGAGCGAGAGAGGGAATGCGATTGTTTCAATAGAGATCAAAACAAAAAAAAGCAAAATTGCTATTAATAGTATAAAACTAGGACAGGCAATATTAATGATATATGGGTTATTTTCAAAATGGTTAAGAAAGTATGAGGAATCCTTTCAAGGCGGGATATTTTCAGAGGAACATCAGAAATATGTTAATCGGTGGAATGAGTTAGCACATAAATAAATGAGGAATAACGAAATGATTACATTACCGAAAGAAGATTTAAAAATTTATCAAGCTATACTTGAAATAGAGATTAGTAAAGATATCATTAAAGAAAATTTCTTATTACATTGTAGAGAATTCAGAGAAAATATAGAGTTGATTCAGAATTGTAAGTTCTGGGAATTAGATACTATTTTTTCAAAAGATCCTCTTGAAGTTGCTAAGTATTTTTTAGAATGGCTAAAATTTAATTTTATTTGGATTCAAAAAGAAAATGAAGCTGAAAATAAGTTTTATAACTTAGATGAAGTAGATTTGATGCATTTATATCTGAGTAGCTATGAGTTTGATTCTTTTGAGGATTTCAAGAGGGATTTTGAGGATAGGAGACAAGAATATAAGCAACACAAAAGAATTGGAGTTCTTAAACAATCAGTAATAAGATATTGTGAAGATCTTTTAGATGGAATAAGAATTAAAAACGAGAAGCACATTCCAAATGCTTTAAAGAAAATAGCTTTTCCAGAAGCATATAAAGAATTCCAAAAAATGATACCTAAGATGATTGAATATAAAAAAACTTTTGGAAAAAGGGTATTTTGGGGAGGAGCAATATCTAAGCAATTCCTTAAATGGTTAGAAAGGTTTAAAGGTGATTTAAATTAGAGTCAAGTTAAATATAATAAAAGAGATCGATATTCCTGAATTAATCATTAATAATCCTTTAGATCTAAGCGATTATACATTAAATAATATTTTAAAACAAATTAAAGGACAAATACAACCTTTTTTCAATCAACTAATTTTGATAAGGAAGCGTTATACAGAGGGTTCAGAGGATTGTCCTTATTGTGGTCGTATCCTCGATAATTGCCGAGCATTAACAACGCATATCTCCAAAGCTCATAAAAATATGAGAGAGAAGAGCAATCTTTATTTATCTGCTCATCGTATTCAAAATAATCAAAATAAATTAATTTGTTTTATCTTAGAAAATAAAACAGAAGGTTCAAATTATAGAAATCAGACTATATTAACATTAAAATTTAAAAAAAAAGCTAAAATATAAAGAAATCGTAAAAACTTATGTGTAATGAGAATTGTAGTAGGCAAAAAGACCAGGATTTTGTTAGATGCTGTGAATGTGTTATTTGGGCAAACTGCGATATAATTTCTTGCCTTGCTTTCGGTGATGAAGTAGAGTGTCGGAAGATACAGAGTGCTTCTGAGCAGGCCAAAGCTTTAGCTAAGTCTCTTGGGCTGGATGAAATAAGCGATAATGAAATGGATGTATTAGTGAAAGATATGCTAAAAAAGAATTACGGTATTGAAAGGTGATATAAATTTTTTCATTCTTGTATAATGAGATTTTTAAATTATCTGAAAATATTAATGGAAGTTTATTTAAATGTCAGAGATGTGGAGCTTGTTGTTCTAAGGACATTCTTAGAGTGCAGAAAGGAGGGATGGGCATTGATTATCGAGGGAATTATGTAAAAGATCCTAAAATCTCAGCAACATTATTTACTTTTGAAAAACCTATATTGGAGAGAAACATTAAAAAGGTTTCCAATATTAAACCGAGATTTTTACCTGCTATGGCTTTTTATATGAAAGCTTTTAAGATTGGATTTGTCTCACTTTATCAATTACCAATAAAAACAGATGGCTCTTGTTATTACTATGATAATAATTTAAAAAAATGCAAAATTTATGAGATAAGACCAATTGCGTGTAGAATCTTCCCCTTAACAACTATGAAAACTTTTCCAACACTAGCTAATGATTGTCCAGGGGTTTCAAAACTTATAAGTTCAATTCCTTCAAAAAAACACCATATAAATCTTGAGAATCCTTATTTTGCTCCTTATAGGGCTATGTTTTCTAAAGAGAGTCTTATGTCAGAGATATATGATTTTATTTTAGAAGAACACGCTGATATAATTTCGATTTTACAACCACTATTTCATGATTTATACTCATATAATATTAGATTTAAGGATTATAGTTTATATGACTTAGGGGATATTGGGAAATGGAGTGAAGCCAAAGGAAGATACAGGAAATTAGTCAAGCAATATGAATTAAGGCTTAAGGATCTTGAATTAAGTATAGTAAATAAGTTTAGAATTTTATTAAAATCTATAAAAGAGGTTTGATTATTGAAAAATTTAAGATATTTTGAACAGGATTTTAAAAATTGGGGTATTTTAGATCAGGAGGAAATGGGTGTTATGAGCGTTCCAGTAAAAGATATTATAGGGACGAATTCAGCAAAATATAAGGATTTCTACGAAGATTGGAAACCAGTAATTAATGGATTTGATTTAAGATATGATAGAGTTGCCAAATTTGTTTCTGAATTAATGAAAGATCCTAAAAGATGGTATGATGAGGCCATTGATTTAAATTATGTCCATTTATTTCAATTTTTTTGTGATAAATTAAATAAAAATGTTTTCTATGTATGTAATGCCGGAAATAGGAGGATTTCAGTTGCTCACGCTTTAAATATTAAAGAAGTTTTGGCTCAGGTCACCCTACTTATCAATAAACCCTTATTACAGAGAATCCAGAATCGAGAGTTTAATTGTCCCAAGTGTAATAAGATTATAAATGCTAAAATTACCTTTATCGATTGGGAGAGAAATGTCTATTGTAGTAAATGCGGAATGCTCACCGTAGTTTGTTATGATCCAAGGATAGACAAGGATTTGGACTTGGAGATATTAGATTATGAGGAAATTACCGATGATCACTCTAAAAAGATTGATTTATATTTAGATAAACATCAGTTTGAGTTGGAGAGAATAAAAAAAGCAAAGAGTTTATTACCTCATATTAGAAAAATATTAAAAGATCGAATGGAGACTTACGAAAATGATTAGGATTGATATACCAGAGGATTTTATTGTGGAGATTCTTTCAGATATCAAAGAGTTGGCTAAGCTTGATGATATAACAGAATCTACTAAGAAGCTATTTCGGGAAATAGAGATTCAAGCTAATAATTATACAAAAAATCGACTCACTAACAAGGAAGAGGAATTGGGCTTAGATTTAGGCGAGATTTTTGAGATGTTAAGTTTTAAAGAGAAAATTAAAAAAGAGATAATGGATTATACAAATAAACATTTAAAAGATAGAAGCTTGGATTTCAGACATATCTCTGCTGACCTAAAAAGAAAATACTTTGCTCACACTCTATTTCAGACACCTATATTAAGGTCTTATAATCTAATTTTTGACTTGGAAGTGAGTTATAATATCTCAGATGAGATAGTTGAGGATGTTGAGAAAGATATATTGAAGAGAATTGAGATTTGTAAAGAATGTGATAATTGGAGTTCTGATTTGACAGTTTGTATGGGTTGCGATAAAATAGAGATAAAAAAAGCTCTTTCAAAGAGGGAAAAAAGTGAAAATTGAAAATATAGATGATATATACAGGTTAATCCCTGAAACTGAGATTGATGAGAAGTTTCTAAAGGATTTAACTGATTATACATACGCTTATTATGAATCTAAAGAGAAAAAGACTGTTATATATAAAATATAATGGAGGAGATTAAATTGGGAAAAAAAAACATAAAAAGGGTAAGTTTTAAATAAAATTGATTATGAACTTATTAGGAATAGATATAAAGATAATAGAGTTTCTTGAGAAACTTACCAAAAGAGAGTCAAGCCAAACTGTTTTCAATCAGTATAAAAGTCCATTTCAACATAATAATTTATTTATTTACTTAAACCAAGCCCAAATAAATGGAGCTGATATACTATTCCTGGGTGAGGCTGCGGGATATAAGGGATGTCGAATTACGGGAGTCCCATTTAGTGCAAATTACAATATAAAGAATAGCAAATGTTTTTCGCAACTACGGAAATCCTTATTTCTTGGACAGATTGATGAGAAGAGAGAAAGCACATCAACGATATTCCATGAGTTCATAAATAAGAAGCCGAGTATATATAATAAGATTGTTGTCTGGAATGTTTTTCCATTTCACTCTTATGATTCAGGCAATCATAATTCTAATCGAACACCCAGTCATCAAGAATTAGTCGAGGGACAAGATTTTATTCTCGACTTATTTAAGATTTTTAAGTTTAAGCAATACTACCCAATAGGAGCGTCTGCTGAGACTTGCCTAACTGAGATGAGAGTTAACAATATTATACCTCCATTTGAGTTCTTTAGGATTCGACACCCTTCTCATGGAGGTAAAGTAGATTTTATAAAAGGAATGAAGAGAATATTTAATATAAGAGAGAAGATACAGATTAAACTAGTATAATGTGTCTTGAAAAATGACGTTGGGAAAGAAAGGGAATAAAATCTTGATAAAGGAGCTATTAAAGGATTGGATTCTGGAGTTTTTCCCATATATAGAGGAGAGAATCGTAGATGATTTTCTTCAAGCAATAAAGAATGATAATGTGGAGCTTGAAAGGTTTTTCTTCATAATGTCCACAGGAATCTATTTTGAGATATAATATAAAAAGAATTGAAATAAAGAAAATAAGAGGTGTAAATGATTGAGTGAAAATGAGAATAAATTAAAGTTTAAATTTGGAAAAATTAAAGCACTAGGAACAGATTACATATTATACAACTCTAAAGATCTTCCTATGGGAAAGATTGAGCGATCTAAGGGAGTATATAGATTCTCAGCTTTTGATGATCTATTAATCCATACTGAGGTTTGGAGTGAGGTTAAGAAAATTATTAGTCAATTAAATTCAAGATTGGAGATTAATGAGTGAAAAGGATAAAATAAATTTTATAATTGAAAATATGAATAAAGGAGTTTAGAGAAAAATATGGTTTATGATAAATTATCAGAATGTGTAAATGGTCTGACTGAGGAAGAATTATCAAAAATTTTTGGTGTCAAAGACCATGCTAACTTTAATAGAGAATTTTTAAGAATTACTAGCCATATTGGGGTCTTTGGACTTATGATTCGCAGAGTAAATGATAAATATTACCTGGTCGCATTGACAGATAAACCACCAAAGGATTTACCAAAACCTTTAGCATTAACTTTGTCATATATTTACAAATTATTTTATAGTGGATATAAGGTGACTTTAAACATATTACAGGAATATTCCAAAATTCCTAAAGAGATTCTAAAGAAGCAGATTAAAAGTTTAACTGAGAATAAATATATTTATAAAGAGAAAGGATTTTTTAGATTAACCGAGAAATGTAAAAAAACAACTCTTTTTGACCATAGAAGATGATGGAAGAGATTAAGGAACTCGAAGAGATGACCAAAGATATTTTAGATGATTTAAAGGATTTAAATCAAGATATAGAAAAATTACGTAATTATCTTGGAGACCCTAAATGGGTATTCTCTGATGAGCTGAAAGCATTTCAGGATTCCTCCGAAGAAAATAAATTGAACTCCCTTATATTTTTTAGAGAAATACCTTTTTGTTATAGACTAAGACTGAGTTTAAATAAGGAAGTATTTAATTGGTTATTGTTATTTAATAGAGTTGATAAAAACCTAAAGCGATTCCAAGCATTTAGAGAAAGATTACTAAAAGAAAAACATAGAAAAGAAGAAGAGCAACATATTAGAATATTAAGGGAGAGAAGCAGGGATTTTAAATTAGCTATGATTGAAAAATTGCGTAATTATGAGACTGGAATGAAAATATATTCCTTTGGGACAAGTAAAATAGCTTTTGATCAATTATTTAAGGGATTAAATGAGGAGGAATATCTTAAATTATGGATTCTCATTCATAGTTTAAAGCATTATGGAGATCTCGATATAAAAAAGATAGATGATAAAGAATTCGTAGTTCTTAATATGAATCTTGATGAAATTAATAAAGAATTTCTGAAATGTAAAAAACAAAAAGAAGAATTTAAGGAAATTGCTAATAGTATGGAAATTCTTTTAAAAGATGATGATTAATCAATGGAGGCATAATTTAAACTTTTTTTCCATAATTCTACTTTCTTTTTATAAACCTCTGCCCGGATTTCTTCGCACCATTCTTTATAATTTTCAGGAAATACCTCATCCAGCCTCCCCTCTTTGTGAAGTTTATTTAGGATAGATGCGAATTGATGCCAAGCTTTATCTACTTCCTCGAAAGTATTTTCGTGTGTGAGCATAGCACAAATACAGTAATTATTTATAAAAGTGATGCCACATCTCACACATTTATAAACTTTCATACTTTTACCGCAATATTTACAAGATTCGATGTCATGGAATCGTCCAAATATTATATAGCGATCCTTTATTCTCTTTTTTCGATCATAACAGTCAGGACAGAGCCTTAATCGTCCTGGTTTACAATTAATACAAATCCCAAAATATAATTGATGACCACAAGACTTGCATTTCTTTACCTTTTTTTTAATTGGTTTTTTAGCCATATATATAAATAAGTTAATTTAATATATAAGAGATTGGTTCTCCTGTTTTCTCCCCATTTTTTTCGGGTGATGGGTCGATTTTTGAGGGGAAAAATTGACCTATAAAAAATTAGATTTTAAAAATATCATCTTCTAGTAAGGATGTAAAGGAATCGAGATGTTGTTCTTCCTCTTCAATTATTTGTAGGAATAAGTTATAAGTCGCAAAGTCTTCTTGTTTTTGGGCTATTTTTATTATCTGTTTATATAGTTTTATTGTATCTTCTTCAGCTTTTTTATCTAACTTAAGCATTTCCTCCAAATCATCTCCCACTACAATAGGATCAGGTTCAGTTGGAAGCTTTTCTTCTAGCGCAAATAATCTTTCAGCAATTTTTTCTGCATGAATCATCTCTTGTATAGCAATTTGCTTAAAAAGGTTTCTAACTGCGAAAGCATCTAACCCTAACCATTGTATATGTTGCCACATATACTGAATTGAGACTCGAAGCTCTCCTTTTATTGCTTGCTTGAGTAAATCCAGCAAGAGATTCTTCTTAGTTGGCATTCTATTTTATCCTATACCCTTGTTCCTTGAAGCTTGCTTCAAGATATTTCTCAGTTGATTCTTCGATATCACTCTCTACTAAATCAATGAAATGTTTAGCGATGTCTTGAATTTCTTTATCATTTAATTCAAGGTCATTTTTCTTAGCAAATTTAAGTATTTCCTTCTCCGATAAGATGACTGAGTGCCATTCTTTAGCAGTTCCCTTTTTTCCCCACTTCTTTTTTTTTAATGAGAGAATTGGTTTAAAACCATTGTCAGACATAAATAATAATTCTATTATTTAATTTTTAAAGTTTTCAATTTTATTATTTATCCTGAATAGCAGCTAATAATTTTTTAGCTTATGAGGATATTCAGGTAATCGTTTTAGTCTAATAAATCTTTTATTATTAAGAGTCTTAAAACTTAAAATCTTAGCAAAGTGGTCTCTTGAATAAGAGCCATTAGGTTTCTTTATTTTAATCACAATTACTTGTTTGATGCTTAAATTACAAAGATTATTTGCTCCAATTTCAATTGAATATATTTTCCTCTTAAAGACTTCTTTCTTTTCGTTAAAGGTTAGCATATAAATAATCTAAGTTCATTCTTCATTTATTATTACATCTACTCGAAACACTATCCTTTTGAAAAATACTATAAACAAAATGAAATTAATGATACCTAATGAAAGAATGACCCCGACAATTATAGGATTTATAACAAATACTTTATAGAAGTCGCAGCATTGTAGAAAGAAAATATCGATTATAGGGTATAATATCACGTCAAGAAAGAGCATTACTGAATATAAGAATAGCAAAATTTCAATAAAAGGATGGAATTTAAATTTATAATATAATATAAAAAAGATATAGCTCCATATAAGAGTATGAATTGATCCTGCTATTGCGATAACAATATAATCTGATTTTGGCATTTCCTCACAATACCCGAAGATATTTACCCATGAATTATCAATATCAGGTAAGAATGGGAATAAATTAATATTAACACCAGCTATTTCATAGCCAAGAAGCTTTGCTGCGAGAATATGACCGGTTTCGTGGATTAAAGAGAAGATGATTGCTGCAGGAATCAGAGCTAATATGATATAAAGCGTTAACTCAAATTTTGATATGGATTTAGTAATATCTACCTCTTCAATTGCCTGCTTATGGAAATCTACTCTATATCTTTTATTAGAACTCATATAATTCTTTTAATTTCGTATCTAAATAAATTATAAAATAAGAATAATTTTAAACTTTAAATTTTATTTTCTAATTTTATTTTTTTTATTTAAAAAACTAGGAGGAAAATGTTATTTTATTTGTTTGGAGTAAGTTTAAGTTTATTCATTCTAGGACGATAGAGAGTCCCATCTTTCACTAGATCATTTAAGGCTTTATCTATAAAATTTATATCAAATTCAGGTTCTAACTCTAGTTTCTCAATAAGAACCTTGGTTTCTAAGGCCTGAAAATTATTATCCTTGAAGATTTCTGTTAATTTATCTCTTAGTTTCTCTATCTTATTGATTTTAGTCCTTGATTGTCCAACGAGTATTCTATCCATATCAATCTTGCCAGATCCCTCATCATAGCCCGTATCATTGAGATACCTCATATAAAGTTTAAGGATCTCCTCGACATCCTCTAATTCTACCTTATCTTTAAGTGCCATTCTAGCGTAAGCTTCACTTAATCTTACTAAACCCTCAAGACTCCGAGAAAGAATTGAAACAATAGCATCATCACTATTATATTTACCTCTTAATTCCAAGAAGAAATCTCTTATCTTTATACTGGCTTCTTTGGTTAGCCTTGGGGAACAATGTTTTTTCGCATACTCCACATATTTTTTTAATAATTCTATGGAAATGATGGACGTATTATTTATATAGGATTCCACTATTTCATCGTCATTTCGCATTGCGTTTTGAAGTATAAATTCTGCTAACTTTTTATCTTGCTCTGGATTAGGTTTATCAAGAACAACAAAGATTAAGTCAAATCGAGACATAAATGGTGGTTTTAAGTTAATATTTTCAGTTGGTGTTTTGTAGTGATCATACCTTCCAGAACGGGGATTCGCAGCTCCCAGGATTGCTGTCTCTGATCTTAATGTAGCATTAATGCCAGCTTTATTAATGGAAATCGTTTGTTGTTCCATCCCTTCATGTAAGTAAGTCCTATCAGCTTTTTCCATTTTATCAAGTTCATCAATGGCCGCAATACCTCCATTTGCCAAAACAACTACTCCTCCCTCTAAACTCCATTGTCCGGTCATAGGGTCTTTTATCACAGAGGCAGTCAGTCCAACCCCACTCGCTCCTTTCCCTGATGTATAGATGCCTCTTGGAGAAATCTCAATAGCTCCTTTAAGAATCTCGCTCTTGGCAGTCCCAGGATCTCCTACAAAGAGACAATGAATATCTCCTCTTGTATATCCACCTCCGACTTTTCTTTTCTTTACTCCACCAAAAATCGATAAGGCTGCTGCTAATTTTAGATTGTCACGTCCATAAATATGAGGTGCTATCGATTTTGCTATCTTTTTTTGAATATTTTTTTCTTTAGATAGTTTCTCGATTATCTCTTTATCTTTTTTAGTAAGCTCAACCGTCTCCCTTACTTTATCCATTGAATCAATAAAATTAATATCAATATAATAATTAAATAATGTAGAATTAAGGCTTTTTATCGATTGAGTAAGAACTGCCTTAAATATCCCAACTATATGAACTCTATCTCCGGGTTTCACTATATCTACGAGATTTTGTTTTAATAATCCTTGGATTGATATTGGAATTCTACCAGCAGGCAAATCTTCAGGTATTTCTTGAATAGTAATCATTTGCCAATCTACAAAAATCGATTTTTTTGTTATTATCCTGAAATCTCCTTGCCTTTTTGCCTTACATTTCTTATCAATACAAAATTTTGGCCACTTAATACTTGAAGTTAATTGTATTGTTTCAAATTCGCTTCCACAAACTAAACATTGAAAAATAGCCTTTTTCAATTTGGGCTTTATCTCAGCAGTCCTGATTATAATTCCCTTAATAAAGATTAATTCATCAATATTATTTGCTCTTAATCCTCTAATAGAATTTGAGAGAGGGCTTTTTTCATCTCTTGTTTCAATTTGGACAAAGTAGTTTGTTAATAAATTTGATCCTGCTTGAAATTTAATTATATTTTTGAATGCTTCTACTGATGCCTCCAAGAGAGACTCTGGGTCTTCTTTAAGCATTTCTGCTATTTTATAATCGAAAGATAAGAGATCTTCATATAAAATAATTAAGGTATCCTCTCCTTTGGCGTATATCTCGTTTATCTTCTCTTGATATTTATATTTTCCTGGTTGAGATTGGAATAAACGTAAGAAATCCTCAATTCTTTGGACTTTATTAATAGGTCGATTCAATTGAGTTCCAGGAGAAATAGTCATTTTATCACAATCCCTTTTTTATTTTATTTTTTAAACCCCGACGAAAACCCAAGCGGAAAGATATATAATGTTTTACGTGTTCTCATCCCGAAAATCTTAATTTTTAATATTAACTCATTGATAAGAAGATAGAATAATGTCATATATAAAATTGGAGGAAAAATTAAATTATTTCGCATTTTATATCTCATATGGATAATGAATTTATGGTTTTATGAGCGTCACTTAGTGAAAATAATGAATTTTAAACCTTTATGGAGCAAAACGGGATTATTAATTGCTATCGATTTTATTCGAGTTGAGCATGGAGGGAGGGGTAATTACTATGAGATAGCTCCTCATCATATTTGTATGGGAAATTTGAAAATCCCTTTAAATAAGCTGTGGAAATTAAGGTTTCTTAATGAAAAGAATCCGACTATCGATTATATTGAGTTTAGAACAATAAGAGAGAATATTAAGGTTTATTATCAAATTAATACGCAATATGTTGATTATGCTGATTATAGAATCCATTTCTATTATGTATCTGTGAGAAATGTCTTAAGAAAAGAACCGATTAATATCTTTTCATTCATTAAGTCTAAGACTTAGAGATCTAATCTATTAAAGTATCTTTTTAAGTCTTTCAAAAAATTATCAGGAGGAAATAAAATTATCCTGTAAATATTTTTTAGATTAGTAAAAATGATATTATCAAAAATGCCTTTTTTCCCAGTCCAAGAATATATAGTCCCCAAATTCAACTTTTTTAGATCGGTGAAATGCCATAAACTAAGGGACTATGAGTAATGCTCCCATTTTTTAGTTTTAGATAGATGCAAAGTATTGATTGATCCCAGTCCGGGGCTGTGTAATGTTGTTCCGGGTGTTGTGGTATATCATCGTAATCAGGAGCAAGTAAATTGATCTTCGTCTGAGGGGTGTGGGGTCTGCGTTTTTATTATGCAACTACCATATGGTAGTTGGGAATCGTTTTTTTAGATTTTTTTTCGCTCCCAGGATCCTCTTCGATTAGTTTCTTTGTTTCGAGCCTCACGCAGATTTTTGGAGGATCGGCATTGAATCAATGTAAACATTTATTAGCTCTCTGAAAATCTATATATTAAATAATTAACTTCATAATTCCAGTTTCTATTAATCGTTTACAATAATTTATTCATGCCCAAACGAAAAGGGGGAATCTCCAAACCAGACAGTAACCCATATCAGTTTACTACTACAAAATTATAGAAGGTGAATTCTCTAAAAAACTAGAAGTAGAGTATTTAAAATAAATAAAAAAATTAAAAATAAAAATTAAAATTTAATTTTATTTTCTTTCATAATAATTTCTCTGAAAAAACTAAAAATATGTTATAGATTTACATCCTTATAAAATTCTATAAAATCTTCTGGAAGATATGTAAGATTCCAACGAGATTCCGAAAGATATCCTAATTTTAATGATTTTATAAAGCAAATCCAAAAATGATAGCAAAAACCAGCATTAGATCCTACTCTACAGTCGCAACTTCTTTCAGGATCATCGATATTATCCGGGTTAATAGTAAGCGAAGTCTTTACTTCCCAATCGAACTTCTCAAATGTTATTTCGATTTCGTGATTATCAGGATTTATGATTCTGACTTGTTTAATCTTCTCTTCGGTGTCTCTTTTATTTATTATCTTAAGTGCTGCTGCTATCTCGGAAGATATTAATTCTTGCTCATTCTCTATAAGATATTCTCTATAATCCTCTTCAGAGAGATTATCTATTATGAATTCAATGAGTTTAGGCTTATTAAGATTAGAAAATCCCTTGATTTCTCTATCTCTACATATTTGCTTTAGTTTCTCAATATTTGGGATCTGTAAAAGATAGGATAAATAAACCTGGTCAGATACGCTTCTATGATTCATTACCGAGTGTTTGATTTTTATCATTTGTAAGTATTCTTCTTTACTAATGGATATTACCGGTTGAATCGGAGAAATAAATTTACTTAAAGATTTGGATTGTCCTGTAATGTTTTCCTTTAGTGCTGAGATTCTCTCTTTTATATCTTTTAATAAATCCTTATATTCTAATTCAATAATCTTATCTGTAGACTTTAATTCGCAATAAATATTTATTTTATCAATAACAGCTATTAATTTTGCTTCTTTCAATTCTATCTACTCCTTTGTCTCAGAATTCTCGATATATCCTAATCTAATACAGAGCCTCTTGCCTTTATCAGATAAGGAGACTCTTATAGTCCTATCCCCTTTCTCTGAACAGTTCCTCTGCCTTATAATTAAGTTTCTATCCTCTAATCTTTTTAGACTCCTACTAAAGCTTGCACTATGCTTTCTGGTAAGAAGACTATTCTTTCTATGGATTTGGGAAATAAACGAACTCATTATTGAAAAAATCTTCATTTTATTTTTTATTTCCTCTTTGGATTTTCCAGACTCAATATCTTTGTTAATATCTGCCTTTTCCTTTTCTAATGCTCCCTTTGAAGTCCAGATCCGGTCATTATGACCCTTATTTTGTCGATTGGCCACTTTCCAACTGAGACCACTAACCCAAATCGAATTATACCGAGTTTTTGCTAATTCTTCTAAAATAATTTTTTGTTGGTGGCTTAATTTAGTGTTTTTATTAAGAAGAATACCCTCACTTTTTTCTATAAAATCTATTAAGTCTTCGTTATACTGAAACCAATCTCCCTTAACTCTAATATCTCTAAATTTCTCTTGAATTTCTCTTTCTTTACTCTGGTCTCCTTTGATAGCTTTAATTAAAATGATCTCCGTTGGAGATTTATGGTTTAAAGTTTCTAACTTCTTTTTAATATTTTCCGCGTAAATTATTTTGATGAGATTTAAAGCTTTAGCTTCAGCGAAATAGATTATTCCATCTTTCACAAATAAAGAAACGGTTAACATTAATAAAAATATTTGTGATCTTTAATAATTAGCAGATAAATAACTTCATAAATTATCTAATCTATAGTTCTATAATAGAATCTTCTAATAAATTAATTATTGGATGATTTTTATGTATTAATTAGCAACAACCCAAGGTCTATTTCATTGAAGCTGCCTAAAGAATTACAGAAAAAACCTAAAAAGAAAGGTATATTAATACAGACTCATTTTGAATATGGAAAAATCAATGTAATTGAGAGGTTAGCAAATATACAGGAAGAATTAGATGATGAATTTAAAGGAAAGACATTTAAGGAATTAATTGGTAAAAACTCGAAGATGGGGTTTGCATTATTAATCGTTTCAGTTATGGACTGTAAGACATCTGCTGAAGATAAAAAAGGGTTTATTGAGCTTAATACAATTCTCGATTGGTTTGATAAGATTGACGATATAATGAAATTAACATCAAGAGAGACAATGTTAGAATATTATATGGGTCTAGATGAGCCAGAGAAAACCTTATTAGAAAGTATTTATGAACGCATTATTTTTGAATTTGGTAAAGATGGAGAATTAAAGAATTCTATAACTAATTTCTTTAAAAAGATCCTTAAAAAAGCAAGAGAATTGAGATCCGGGTAATATTAAAGAATTATTGGCATAAATCTTTTTAATTATTCATACTTTTGCATTATTTATGAAAAATTCTCATAGAATTTATTTTATCAAGATTTCAAAATAATACAAAACTTCTAATTAATTACTAATTATCTCTTTATAAAATTATCTCAAATGAATCTCTACTTTGGTTTAAAGTGAGATCGTTGGTTAAATTATCCAACTTAGTTTAAACTAAAGTAGAGATACGAAAGAATAATGTCTTAAAAAAAAGATCCCTGACAAATTTTGGATTATTTTTGAAAAGTTTTGCATTATTTTGAAAAATGGAGAGTTCAACTAAAAAGTTCTTAACTAAAACAGGAATAGATATTTTTTTTAAATATAAATGGTCATTTATTTACGATGATATACCACACGCTGTCCAAACCTAAACTTGAGCTTCCCGGATTAGATTTTTGATTTTATTCCTGGAAACCAGGATGTGCATATTTCTATTGAGAGAAATTAATTTCTTTAGTGTAGAGGGGCTGTTTAATACCATCTTTAAACTCTTCTAATATAAATCTATCTCCGCAATATTCACAATAAAAACCAATTACGATAAGTTCTGTTTTGTTATTACTTGAATCTCTCTTATACATTCTCTTCATAGCATAACTGATATATCCTTGATAACTTACATAATAGCATTTATGACATCTTGGAGTTTTAGCATGATCAATACATTTAGAATTTTGATTCTTGCATTTTCTTGTGATAGGATCATAATTTTTACATTTACGAATAGGTGAACTACAAAAAATATTACTCATGATAGAAATGTGCATATGCTGGTTAATAAATATGTGCATATTTCTATACCTGATTACGATGATATACCATAAACCCGAATCGACCCAGGACGACCTGCCCGGCATTTTTGATTAAAAACTACTTTAGTTTAAATCGAATTGATCAATTAAATAAGAGAACTTATATTAAACTAGATTAGATATATGCAATAATTATCTCCTCGGAGACCATTGACCAAAATCTACTTCTCCAATAGAGACATCAGGATTAATTTCAGCATCTAAATTCTCATATACCGTTCCTACATTTATCCATTCACGCTTATATTGTTCTTCAGTATAGGAAATATTAGATTCAGTCTCCTTTTCTACAAAATAAGAGTCACCAGACAGTTCAATATATAATGCTCTTTTAGAAACTCGACCAGCAAAATTAAAGGTTGCATCTTTATCCAGATCAATATGATGTTTTAAGCAAACCCATCCAACAGGTTGCCACCATCGAGTATAAGTCTTATCAGCATTTCTACTACTAAGTCTAACATAGAGTCGCCTCATAAAGTAGCGACAATCCTTTCTGGAGCATCTCTTATGCTTACTATGAGACTTATCAGTTATTTTAACATTGCTTTTAGACATATATATAGATAGGATTACAACTATAAAAGGTTGTGGTATATCATTGTAATTAATATATGCTATAATTTGGGATATCTCTGTCTTAATACTTCCTCCACAAGAGTTAAAATTTTCTGATCAGTCGTAATAATTCTCAGAAAATTTAGCTCAGGAGTTTTAAGAGCTAAAAGATAATCAAAATTACGGAGCTTTTTAATTAAGATCTCTTCCCTTTCACGCTTCTTATTTATATATTCCTTTAATCGTTTTGGTATCCAGATTTTCATTTTTGTTAATAATTTTTGTTGGTAATGTATGTGATTCCACACGAATATATAAATGTTGTGTGCCTGCCCACACGAACAAATAATTAATAAGAGAGTAAGGGTAACTAAATATTATGGCTAAGAAACGATATAATTTTTCATTATCTAAATCTACAAGTGATATGATAGATAAGGCTGTAGATGACGGTAAATTTAAGAATCGATCACAAGCTCTTGAATCGATTATAAAGATTTATAAAAAATTAGAGGGTTTAATAATCGAGGATAAGAGATTCTCGTTTATTCAAAATCAAATTAAAACTGGAAGATTCAATGATATATCTCACGCAATAAATTTTGCACTAGATTATTTAGAGAAAGGGATTAAGACAGGAAAAGATATTTATGAATAGATTTATCTCTTTTTAATATCCTCAAAACTGACTTTTGGCCGGTCTTCTGAGAGTTTCTCAATATCAGATTTAAATAATTCTTTAAAATACTCAAGAATTCCTTTAATATCATCTGTATCTAGGTTTAAATCTTCACTTTTAGCTAATTTAAAAAGATTAGTTTCCCATTTACTAAACTGATCTAATGTTTTAAATTGCTCCTTAATTTTTGATTTTTCTATATTTTGCCATTTTTCATATTGTAATCGATATTCCTCATAATAATAAAATAGATATCCGTCATTTCCGTCATTTGACTCAACGATTATATTGCCATCTTCAGAGGAATATTCTATTAGATTCTTTTTTTTAATACCAGGTTCATAAGAAAGAGCAACCTCTATTTTTGGAGTTACCCATATAACTCTTGCTTCTGGAGTTAGAGAGTATTTAATCATCCATTCTAAAAGCTCTTCTATGCTGTAATTGTTTCTCTGTTTAATTTCTATCTCATAGAACTCTTTAAGAGAGTAGAACTCTCCATGAGTATTATAATATATCAAAGTTTCTTTACTTTTTGGGGATATTACAGCACTTCCTTTCTTTATAACCATAACCTGTTCAAAGTCTTTTAAATTAAGGTTAGGTGGGATATTATATTTATTTTCAATTAATTCAGCAATATCTTCCTTTTTTATTTTCTCCTGATTATAATATTCATCTGACATTATAAATCCTTTAAATTCATTTCCAAATTGCCTTACAATTGCGTTATATCCAATAGAACAATCAACTAATCCTGACTTCTTATAAGTTCGTTTTTCTAAGCAATAATGTCTATAAATTTTTCCTTGGTGTTCAAATTCATAGTAAGAATTACTCCAATAGCCATTAATCTCTCCTGTTTGGAGGTTTCCCTGAAAGCTAAAAGGTATTATTTCTTCTCTCATTTGGTTTACAACTAATTAGATATTATAATATAAAATTAATATAATAAAAATTATGATAAAGGTGGACATCATTAAGAGACCTTCCCATTTCTTAAGTGTCCACTCTGTTCTTATATATATCACAGCAGTAATCATCCCTACCATCGTAGAGATGATTAATATCATAATTATCACCTCTGAGATATTATTCAGAGGATTAACAACTGCCTGAACTCCTATACTGATGAGTAGTCCGTAAATAGCCCCACCCATAACCATTCCAAGAGTCACATCTACCTTATCTTTTATGAAACCAACTATTGTAATTATTAATTCAGGAATGGCTAAAATAATACCAATATAGATAAAACTGTAGCGTTGAAAATGAGCATTTTCTTTTATTAAAAAAATTGTATCATTTGCGAAAGCATCACTAAAAAACAGGATAAGAATTATTAAACCAACTATTAATCCAAATTCTTTTAGACCATTTATATTCTCTCCCTCTGGATTAATCTCCTTGATTATATTTTCTTGCTCTTTTATCCCAAATTTATTTGTTAATATTAAGATAAAAATAAAAACTCCATAAAACATAAATAAGACAATACCATCCGTAAAACTAAGATTTCCATCGAAAAATACAAGAAAGAATAATAATAAGGAGCTAAGAATTAAGATTACTCCATTTCTGACAATTAGAATTCTGTCCTTTTTTTCTACTTCTATACATTTATTAGTAAAAGTGCAAACTAATATTCCTGTAAGGCCAAAGATCACTAATAATTCAAATAAATTATTGACGAGGATTTGACCAAATATAATCTCTCCAAGAGAGGGATCTTTTAAATTCATACTTACAGTTACTACATCCTCCGGTAAGGAACTAAATGCCGGAATAAGAACAAGTCCTATAATGAATGGAGAGATATTTAGTTTAACAGATAATTTCTCTGCTGATTCCATAAGATATTCTCCTAATACTGCGATGACCCCTAAATTTAGAAATAGAAATATAAAAGCCATTAGATGACCAGATATTCCTATGATGGTCTGGATTATAAGAAAAATAGTAGATATACCAATAAAATAATAAACATTATTTTTAGTTGATTTCTCTTTAATAGGAGTATTGAAAGTTTTGCTATAATCTACAACTTTTATAGTATCCTTTCCTCTGGGCTTTTTCATTACCATTACTGTTTTAAATTGGTCATCTTCCTCTTTTTTCATAATTTTAAATAAGTAAGTTTTTTAATTTTAAATTTTATTTTTTAAAATTATTTTTTATGCATAAAAATTATATAAAAAAATTGCTAATTCTTAAATATAATGAATGAGGATAAGGAATCTGATAATAAACTGAAGAGAAAGAATTGGAAATTTAAAGGATCTCCTGTTTTTCAAGTAGATTTACAAAATAATGGTGAAGAAGCTAAGCCCGTTATTAAAATACAGATGCTAAGGTTCGATGAGCTTGTAGAAGAGATCAAGAATCAATCTTCAGCACCATCCATCTTGTATAAGACGAAGGATCAAGCGAGATCCGGGAAATTCAAGGGAAACCAATGTCAGTTTATAGAATATAACACGCAAACCGATATTAACGAATTTAATGAAATTATTGAATATATAAGAGAGCTTTCTCTGGTATTTGAGGAGACTCTAAGTAGAGACCTTAACAATGACGAAAAATTAAAGATTAATAAGGGATTTGAAGAGATCGGAGCAATTAGTTCAAATCCAAGACAAATATTACAGAGATATATAGAACTTATCGAGGAGATAGCTCCTAATAGTTATAAGGATTTATTATTAAAATGCAAAATATTAATAATTCAGAGTGAATTGTTAAAAGATGAAGATTAGCTTCTTGGGATAGGTGTTTATAATTAGTATTTATGAAAAGATAAGGGATGCTGCTAATAAAATCAGAGAAGACTTTAAGAAAGATAATAGATTTATAGAGCAATTTTCGATGATAGTGAAAAATATCTTCAATAATTATATAGAAAAGTGGTCAAATTATCCTGAGTTTAAAGAAGCAATGAATAGAGCTATTTTAAAAAATCTAATTGCGTTAGATTCAAAATTTGGGTGATAATCTCTTAGATCTTTCTGGAGATATTAAGATAAAACTAATTATTTATTACTTCTAAATCAAAATAATATATATGGAATATTTATTTCAAGATTTAATCTTAAATTTTAAAGAAAGAGGCAGCTATTTAATTACAATTCTAATTAAACGCTCTACATTAGAAGATGAAATCAATAAGGAAGTAAATAGATTAATTGAAATATTCAAAGAATCAGAAAGAGAATTAGAAAAAATACAAATTCAATCTCAACCTGTTCCTTTTCAACGCTTTAATTATAATATTAATTATAATCACAAATAGGGCAGCGAATATAGTCATTTGAAATGATTAAAGACCCGCAATTAATACATTTTCTTTTATATCTCATATCTTTAACACAGCAGAATATATTTTTGTTAAGAAAAATAGGAATAGTGTCTCTAAGGATTTTAACTTTTATTTTCGATTTTTTCATAAATTTACCAAAGAATTTTGGCTGTTTCATTCTTAGGATTATTTTCCCTTTAGGAAATGAAATGATCTTATAGAATTTGAAAAACCTTTTTCTCTCTCTTTTTGATTTTAAATAAACATAAGCAAAATCTCTAAGCACTAAATTTTTACTGAGTAATAGTCCATTTAATTCTTCTAAACTAATATTTGAGACCATTTTTAATTATTTCAATGTAATTCTATAAATATTTGAATCAAATAGGATTCCAACTTTAAATAAATAGCGATCACCTAAACTATCAATGTATTTTTTAAAATTATCTGCCAATATGCAGAATACAAAGTATTTTCTAAATCTTACCGGAAAATACCCCTCTGGACATTCTATTTCAAAAAAGCATTTACGAGATCGCTTGCTAACCATAGAGCCATATATATTATCTGATAGACTTAATTTACCTTTAATCAAGTTTATATGGAGGATTAGCCCCAAATATTCTGAATTGAGAAAGGTTTTTAAGAATTCGTAGTCTTTCTTTTCTTTCCTACTATAATACCAATAAAAAAGTCTGCTGATCTTTCTTTTAAATAATTTCCATCTTTTCCATTTTATTTTTTCCATAATCTTTAAAAAAATCAGTATAAAATATGTTTTTATATTATTCCAAAGAATTTCAAATTAAATACTATAGCAGAGACTATTAAGAATGTTAGACTAATAATTATAGAAAGTATTGGCGAACTACTATCCATATCCGTAGCTCGCAATATTATTAATGAAATAAAAATAATCCCCATCAAAATTAGGAAAAATATTGAGACTATCCCTTCCAATGCATAAAGCCAATTAATCCCTATACTAAACGCAATTGCTAAAGAATGACCAAAGAGAGTAATATCCACGCTGGTAGATTGTTTAATGGCAGTAATTCTTTTAAATCCTTTTTTTGACTCTTCTTCTCTCATAATATGATAATTATAACCTAAATCATAATTTAAAATTATTTATAATGAAATTCCATGGAAAGATCAATATAAAAATTGAATAAATAAATAAAAACTAAAGTAACTAATTATAAATCCGGTCATACTTAATGCAATACTTATTAATATTCCATTTAATAAGCCCAGATCTTCTCGTAAGTATACTAAATAATAAAAAAATATAATAAAAGAAAGAACTACTCCAAATAATGATCCTCCAATAATTATTAGGAGATATTTTTGAGTTGATATATTCAATAAAAGAAAAAAATAAAAAATAACTTGAATTATTAGCGAGATAATTGCAGATATGAAGATTATTTGTTGTAGCTCTTTAATTACACCGAGATACAAAAATAATACTCCTACAATGCATCCAAAAATACCTATTGAAATGATGATCCCTGAGATTTCGCTTTTGAATAGAAACCCTAATAATATCAGGATACTAGAATTTATAAGAAAAATTATATTGAGAACTTTAAGCTTTATAGGTGAAGTTGCTTCTTCTATTTTGAGTAATTTAAACCTATTTTGTTCAATAGACATTTCTTTAAATTGTTTAATGATAATTTAACTTAAAAATCTTTTCTACTGGTCTCAAGTGCCGATTACCGAACTACTCGGAACTTGATTAATTGGTATATCATTGTGTCCTCTTAGTAGGATGCCGCTATCTCAAGACTATAATACCCTTACAAAACCACTCAAAACATATAAATATTAAAAAGGTTTGTAAAAAATTATGACTGAAAAAACCTCTGAAGATATAAAAATTGGAAAGATTCATATTAAAGATGCTTTAATTTTCGGTATTTTAATTTTTGCATTAATATTTATGCTTATAATAGCTTTTCGAGTTGATCAGGAAACCTTTTTCCTACTAATGACTTTAGTAGTTATCATTGGCATTTTAACCCCGATTATGGCAATCTTAACTAAGATAATTCAAAAACATGAGATTTTCATAAACCCTATGATATTATTTGCTATTTTAGGAATTATTGGTATTTTAGCTGCTATTTGGTCAATGATGGAAGCATCTCAAACCGGTAATATTATTTGGAGCATTACTAACCTTCTATTTATAGTTATTATGGGTTCTCTTTTAGTTTTATTAATTTTCTATGAGGGAAAGGATAAGATTCAGGTTAAAAAGTGGAAGAAAGGTATGGAGGAATCTTGGGCAATGGAAAAAGGTCAGGAAGAGAGTCAAATAGATAAGATTGATTTTGAATTAACAAATAAAAGAAAAATCTCAATTTTAATAACAGCAGCTACATTAGTATTAGCTATAATCTGGTTATTAAGTGAAGCTATCAGTTATGAAAATACCTCTCTTGTAGATATCTATCTTAATATTTCTCAGAATCCTAAATTTATTCTATTATTTGGAACACTCTTCGTTGGAATAGCAGCAGTCTTTATGGTTGATATGGAAAGTAAGGCAACGATGATTGCTGCATTTGGAGGCCAAATATTTTTTCTAATCCTTGCGATATTAAGCTTTTTTATCTAAGCTTTTATTTTTAGGAATATTTGTAAGAACTATTTTCTTTCCTCTTTTTTTCTCGATTGTATAGAGCTTTTGAGTGTCAATTTTCATTACTACTGCTCCGAATAAATACTTATCTAAATCCTCCTTGGTATTAATCCCTAAAAAGTCATAAGCACCCTCGATTTCTTTAAGATAGTCATAATGCATTTCTAAGAGAGCTTCATAATACGTATCGTAATTTTTTTCTAAATGTTCTTTCATTGCTTCATAGAATCTTAATTTCCAGTAGCAGGTTTGATTTTTTGATTTGTCTTTTTTCTGTTTTTTCTTTAATTTCTTAATCTCTTTTTTTAGCTCTTTGATATGGCTTTTATCTTTTAATGTGTCAATCCCAAAAATGGAATATAATTCCTCATTAAATTCCGGTAAGAAATTTTCATATTCCGCTTCTAAATACTCTATCATTGTTTCATAATATCTAATCTTCCAATAAAGCTCATCGCTTCTTGATTTATCTATCTTTTTTTCCTCTTTAAAGTTCTTAATTAACTTTTTAAGTTGTTTAATTTTCTCGTCTTCCTGAATTTCCGCTCCAAAAATGGATTCTAGCTCTTCTTCAAAATCTTTTATTTTTTCATCCGGCATAATATAATCAATTCTCAGGATATTTTTTAATGTTATTTTTTTTTATTAATCTCAATTTTTTTTTTATATTATTTAATCAGGTTTGAGAGCTTTAGGTCTGATAAATTAAATATCTTGCTAACATATGGTAGTTGCATATTTTTTTGCTAATTCTTTAAATTCATGGATATCTTATTATTACTCTCCCAATGAGCAAAAATAATTTATTATCAACCTCAGATAATACTATTATTAAAAATATCAATCAGGTTATTATGATCGTAGATGATGACAAGTCATTTTTATTTTTATTAAAAAAATATCTTACTTACTGGGGTTATCAAAGGATTTATACAGCATCGTCAGGAAATAATGCAGTAAAATGTTTTAATAATCTTGAATGTAAGCCTTCCATAATTTTAACAGATTATTTAATGCCTGATGGAGATGGTCTTTATTTGGCCAGAGAGATTAAAAAGATTTGTCAGGATGTTATAATAGTAATGATTACTAGTGATTTTAAATTAACCTATACTAATATAAAAAAGCATGGAATTTCTTTTTTGATTAAAAAACTCGAGGATAATGTATTTTTAAAATTAAAAAATATCCTGGTCTCAATTAAAGATTTTCAAGAGTAATTTCTGAATGACAACTCCAACAAGTCTCATTATTATTTTTCAACACTCTTGCACATTTAATGCAATAAAATGTATTACAAATAGGACATAGATAAATATTATTAGCTTTAATTTTTCCTTTATGCACTATACAAGTTATTTCTCTTTCTTCAATATTTATTTCAGACTCGGTTTTTTTAAGCTCTTTTAACGCTTCTTCGGATAAGGGTATTTCTGTTAGATATAGCTCTTGTCTCTCTTTCTTTGGTGGTTTACTATTCTGGTTATTCATTGGAATGGGACTTAATTGTTCTTCATTTATTTGATTATTTTGAGAGGGGATAGTAAAAGTTTCAGGCATTCTTTTCTGTGGTAAGGATTCAGATATGTAATCGGTCTTTATTTCTGAGATCTTTCTTCTTCTTATTATCCCGTGAGACAGAATTCCAATTGACCACCCAATCGTTAATATAATTAAAATCCAATTGGGAAATCTAAAAATAAGATAGTTAGATGAGAATATAAATAAAATTGTAGCAATAAATATATTAATATGTATCATAAACGCAAATTTATACCGATTAACCTTATTTTTAACTTCCCTGCTAAATTCCATTTTAATTATTTCCCTTTAGATTTAATGAAAAACCCTATAGCAATCATTATTAAGACCCCATTTGCTATAAAACCAATCATTATAAATGTAAATGTTTCTTGAGCTATTGAATCATCTGAGCTATCCTCACTATTATCATCATCATCGTTGCCGGAATCATCTGGACAATCATTACATTCAGCAAGATTATAATTGAATAATTCAACATTATACGTTTTGGAGCTATGAGTTTCTGATTCTATACTAACTGTAAGCATACCTTCGCCATTCTCAAAAACGGGTAAAGATAGATTATAGTTTCCCTCTGATATCTCCGTAATATTTACCGGTAATAATTCAGATGAATTCCACCAAGCTTTAAATGAAGTAAGAAATAAGCTGAAATTAATGCTGCTTGATATTATAATAACTACAAAATGAGTCTTATTTGTATGGGTTTCTTGATGAATTATATCTAATGAGGGTATTGAAAGAAGTTGACTATTATTATTAATTTTAGTATTTATACCATCATCTTTTATAAATCTCCCAAATTCATCTATAAATTTATTGAATTCAATGATACTTCCATTACAGGAAGAATCCTTAATTTCTATTTGATATACTTTATTCATATATAGATAATTACCTGAAATCGTATTATTATTACTTGAAAGCTTTACGGTTATTCCATTTTCCGTATTATTTTTGATGAGATTATTAGTAATATTATTCTTACTGGCCTCATATATAGAAAGGCCAACTGGATTTTCTTTAATAATGTTAGAATTAATAATATTAAAAAAAGAATCTCTAAGCTGAATCCCATAAAGTGTATTATTAATTAAAGTATTGCCAATTACTCTTGTATTATTATTTCCTCTCACTAAGATTCCAGAGTTGCCACTCTCTCTTATCGTATTTGAACTGATATTAATATAATTACAATCGTAGTATGAAATAATACCATAATAATCATTTTTATTTAAAATATTATTATATATCGAGATATTTGAGCAATCTCGTTCTAAATAGATGCCAAAATCCTCATTATTAGAGAGATTGTTAGAGTATATTTTACCATTTGATACATTGACAAGCCTTATGCCAGAACTAAGGGCAGCACCACCATTATAGAAAACGCTGTCTTTAATCTCGAAGAACTTATTTGAGTCCAAAATCTTCAAGCAATCTCCTCCTTGTCCTCCATCTATAGTTACATTATCAATAATATAAGGTTGGTTTTTTGTCCCATCCCCTGTGATCCAGGTGTAAGTAGCTTTCATAGTTTCCCAGTCTGAGACTCCTATATCAGTATCGTTTATAACCGTTCTTGGAGCTGTTGCTGATATAGTAGGTGTTTTATTTGAAAGTTCCGTTGAGTTTATATCAGTTTCATTTGTTTTATCTAAGTTAGTTATACTTGAAAGTGAAATTGTAAAAATAATAATACCCAGTAATAATATTGGTTTATAGAATCTCATAATTTAATTGAAGATATCAGAATTTAAATAGATTTTTTATACAAAAATATAATTTTATATCTTATCTATTGAATTTAAAAGAAAGAATTAAATAAGTGAATAAAAATAGGGACGATTAAATTCGCAATTTGTAATTCTTGCGAAAAAGATATAGATGATCCAATTAAAAGGAAACTTGATCTAACAGAGAAGATTGTATGGGTTGTAGTTTGTATTGCTACATTCGGTATAGCTATTTTCTTATTCATATTATATAAATTAATATTAAAAAAGAAATATTGTCCAGACTGCTTCTCAAGACTTACTTTTTCGGATAAACCTTTAAAAAAAATTTCTCCTGAAAGAAAGATTATAAAAAATATTGAAAAAACTGAGGAGGAAGAACCAGTAAAGGAAGAAACTACTAAGTTATATTGTCCTTTCTGTGGGGACTTAATCGAGAAAAATATAACTCGCTGTCCATTTTGTCAAACAATACTAAATATTAGCTAATTTTTATTTAATCTAAAAAAAGTGAGTTATTTTACTGAACATTTATGAGTGAATGCGTTTCATTTAAATATTATAATTGAGTTATTTAATTTAAGGAATAGGAAAATTCGTTGATATTTGGGATTTCAAACGATTGTGTATCTCATTCAAAAACTTTCCCGAAAATTGAAATGCACACGCTAATTTTTCCCGGATAGCATCGAACTCTTTTCCCTTTCCCCTTCTCTTCCTTCTCTCTCCTCATTTTCATACTTTTCTTTTTCTCATATGGGATTTATATAATTTATTTTTAAATCTAATAGGAAAATGAGTTAATAGACCAGATTAGATAAGTATATAAAATCGAAATGAATATCATACAAGGAGATTAATAAAAATGAGTAGTAATAACATTAAAGAATTTAAATATCCTGAAGAAATTAGGTTGGCAAATACTATTAAAATTGAAGACTCAAATTTTTCCAGAGATCAAATAAAATTATTAGAACTGGAAGGTGAAATAGAGATAAGGGAAAATCAAAAAGGAGAGATCATTGAGTTTAGACAAACTTCTCGCACTTTACAGTTAAAATGTTATATAAAAGACATAGATTAATTATTTCTTACGCCATTTTTTTATCTTCCGGGAATTATCCTTATGTTTCTTCTTTTCACTCTTTAATCTCAGTTGAGCAATATTAACAAGGCCATCAATTTGTTTTTGAGTTGATTCAAATTGTTTTTGGATTTTCTCGCTATTGTCTTTATTTGCTTGGATTATCTGCAATATAACTTCTAATACAGATTCATCCCCGGATTTTATTGTTTCACTAAGTTCCTTAGTTATTTTGTCAAAGATATCTTCATTTGATTTGGTCAGTTTGCCAAAGATATTTTCATTTGATTTATTTCGTTTGATATCCAATTCTTTTAATGTTTTAGGTAATTCGCTTAAATTATTAACAATTAATTGGACTTGTGATTTGAGTTGATTATTATCCTGAGCTTGAATATTAAACTGAACATTTCTCTCTTGAGTATCCTTTTCTACTTCTCTACGAAAGTCATTAATTTCATTCTCTAAAGCAGAATGCTCTTTGAGATAAGAATTTGTATTTTCAATTAATTCTCTCTTAAGATATTCATTAGAGTTTTGTTGATGCGTTTTTAGAAGCTCAGGTAAGTCTTTATTAATTAAATTTTTATATTCTGCTTGAGCTTTAGTTATATCTTCTATTTTTTTTAGGGTCAATTCATTCTTTTTGAGATTATCATTAATTTGAGTCACATCTTGCTTGATATTTTCTACATCTCCCTTAATTCCGGTATAAGAATCCGATAATTGAAAGAGTTTCTCCCGGTCTTTTACATTTAAATTAGTAAATGCTTGGAAAAAATTTTTTTCAGGAACTTTAACAGCATCTTCACTTGTAGATCTTCTAACTCCTAATCTATAATTCCCATTACCAAGGTTGTAAAACTCAAAAATACGATTTAAATCATAAATCCTTACATTTTTGAAATCAGTAATATTTTTTGGTAAAGAGGTAATGTCAATATCAAGATTAACATCCATAGTCTTAAGATAAAAGGAACTTAACTTAAAGGTCGCTTGCATATTAAGAAAGAGAAAGTCATCAACTCCTTTAACCCATAAAGGATAAGTATTATCTGTTAAAAATAATTTTTCTTTCTGACCATTAACAATTCTACCTGTATCTCCCTTATAGATAATAGTTATTGCTGGTTTATAATTGTTTGACTTTCCCTCATAAACAATAATAGTCGTTAATCCATAGTCATTTACGTTTGGTATTGTTGCTTCCTTATATTTCCATTCCTTTCCATTTTTCGTCCTGGTTTTTATGTCCCAAACCTTTCCATTTAAATTTTTATAATTAATTTTAGCATTTCTCTTATGACAATTTATTAAATGAACTCCAATAGGATAATGATTATCAATGATTTCTAAAAATATTCTTTTCAATTGAGGATCTTTTATAGCATCAGATTCAAGAAAAGCTCTTAATCCCTCAAATTCTATGAAATTATCTTGAGAATCCCTGCTTATATCCTTTTTAACTTCAATTATTTCTTCTTTTTCTGATTTCTCAGATGGCTTTGCGATTTTTTTCTTTTTTCCTGGTTTGGATTTCTGAGAACTTAATGATAAGTATTGATATTCTCCATTTTCTAATTTCCTTAAAAGTCCAAGAGCTACTAAATCAGATAAAATATGATAAATATATGAATTAGAGTATTTACGATTCATTTGGGAATAGATTTGTTTTGGAGAATACGAGCTGGTAATGTTTCTCTTAAAGAGATTAAGGATCTTACGGTGGCCATCCTTTATTTCTATTTCACTCGTATTCAAAACTTATACCAGGATATAATAACTATAAAGGAACTATTGAAAGATGATTTTCTCAAAAAAAATGCTAAAAATTTTTCTCTAAGAAAAATTAAAGCAGACTTATCTTCAACACTTAGGTTATTTGAATTAACATATTCATCCAGAATCGGAAAATTGGGGAAAATATGTTGAAAGTCTCTATTTCTTGAGTTAAGACTACAAGCTCTCTTCTTGTATTGTATATCTACCATCATTATCAAAACTTTCCCAAAGTTTGATTTTTATTAAATTATAGATTGATTTTCTAGTATTTAAAACATATGTTCATAGATAAATGTAAAATTGCATTTCTATACAAAGAAAAAAAAATTTTTTCCAGAGGAAGTGATGGTCACCAAAAATTGAATTTGAAGAAATAGTTTTTACCTAAATTCAGTCGATCTACTTTATCCGACAAAAAAACCGTATGCGTCAATAGAAATATTAGTCGATTAATAGACACCACTTTTTCGATTGGAAAGAAGATAAAGTCACTTTTTTTTTAATAAATCGAATTTATAGAAGATGGGTTTTTAACCGGTCTTATTCTCCAAAGACTAATTGGACTCTCCCTAAATCAATAACAGCATATAATACGATTGGGAATGCGATTACACCTATGAGATTGAGCCAAATAGCTTCTATATTTCCCATCTCAATGCTTTCCAAGAGGGTGATAATGATGAATGTTTCAATCAACACTCCTGCCAAAATAATGACTATTCCGAATGTTATACCAATCTTTCCAAACGTATATAGTAGAATCAAGAAAAGCCCTGTCTCTAAACAAATTAAAATTATAATTAAAATAAGGTTTGAAAATATTTTAGTAAAAGTGTAGCTAAGGATTACGCTCATTATGGCGAATGTCATGAAAATAGATACTACTAAACCTACTACTACCCTACCAGTTATGCTCTGAACTCTTACCAATTGTGTTTTATTAGGATCAATTTTCTCAAGCTCTTCTTTTCTTGCCTTTAAGAATTGACCAAGAATGGCAATAATTATTCCTATTAATAATAAAAATGTGGGTAAGATTAGTTCTGAAAATGTTGGGGCTACACCCCAAGACCTATTTATATATATCGTTAATATATAGGATATAATACTTAGTGTGAAGAATATAAATGAAAATACAATGGGATTTTTCAATCGATTTATCAACTTTTTTTCTTTCATATTAGAGACTATGTAACTCAAAAATTTAAATTCTTTATTTTCATATGTGACTAAAAAGGTTAGTTATTATTTTGTCGTTGAAACTATCGTTTAAAATTACATTTTTTGCTAGATTTTTTCAATTTTTTTTATCAGGTAATATAAAATATCATTTGAAAATTTTAAATCGCTTAAAATCGACTTTTTTAATTTTTTTAATTTCATATGAGATCAATATAAATTTTTATTTAAAGTAAGCATATTGAAAAATAATGATTCGTAAAAAGAATTCTAGGGTCTATGAAGTAAACTTTTCTGAAAGAAAATTAAAAAAGACCGTAGCTATTATACTTCTAATTGTTATTATCTTGGGTTATGCTTTTTATATTTTTTATAATATCTTCGTGATTTGGTCAGTCACCGAAATAAAAATAAGTCCTGGAGAGTTTGAGATAGTGGATATAGATAATGAGACAGTATCATTTGAGGGTTCGATTGAAATAGATAATTCCCATTGGAATTCTGTAGATATTAGTGATCTTGTAATTGATTTTACTCTTTTAGCTGAGAATGGCACTTCGATATTGGATGATACTATCAAAAAAGATAAAATACCAGCCAGAGAGATATCTACATTAGAGTTTGAGATAGAACTTGAGGTATTATCTCTTGGTTTCTTGATTTTAAATTCTACATCAGATTTTGATATGGACTTAGAGATTTCATTTTGGTATGGTCTTTATGGAATTACATTAAGCTTACAAACTAGTATTGAGGTGGATTGATTGATTGATAAAATAAATAAAACCACCTTTATAAGAAATTTAATAGTATCTCTATTTTTTGGGATCATAGTTCCTCTATTTTTAGTCTTTTTTATAGATAAAAATCAGAGGATTTTCAATTTAGAGCTAATGATCTCTTGTGGTATTATTTATGTAATAATTTATTCAGGATTTGGATTGTTTGAAAAGGATACTTTTATTCGGTTTGCTATTGGATTTGGATATATCCTGGGATTGCTTTACTTTTATCAAGTAGGAAGCAATATATTTACACTCTATCTACCTCATTGTGAATTTGGCACTATATGTGTTGATGGGACTCTCCTTGATTTTAAGCTATCATTTAGTCTGAATTATGTTTGGATGATTATTTTGCTTCTCTCACTTAAAGGATTAAACCTTTTTAGACATTATATTAAACCAGTCGAGGATAAGGATGGAGATGACTGGGCTGAAGATGTGAGAAAAACTACTAAGAAATAATTTTCAAGAAAATTTTAATAATTAAATTTGATATAAATCAAGTATAAAATAATAGGTGAGAAAATATAACTAAATTTGATGGGAAAAACCCGTTTAAGAATCTATATAGAAAAACAAAACGAGTTGCTGCTAAGGTTAAAAACTTTAAAACTAAAGCCAATATTCAGGGAGAAATTGATGGGGAAAAATTTGAGTTTATTGACTGTAATGCTCAAACTGATTTGAAGTCTGGAAGAACTGTTGTAAATATTAACGAATGCGGTGCGGTTAAGAAACTTGATAAGGAAGATTAAGTTAAGGGGTTAAAAGAGATGGCATCGGAATTCAATTCATTATTCGCAATAGAATACTCTTTTAATAAATTATTAGCGTCCTATATCTTATTTTCAAATTTAGATAAGTTTTCAAGCCAAATAACTATTGGGAATGGAAGAAAGTTCAAATTTAGTATTAAATGCGATAATATTTCCAGAGAAAAAAAGCTAACTCTTGGAAAGAATGAAGTGAGTATTTCATTCGATTTAATTTTCATAGTAGAGAAAGAGAATCTCACATTTATTAAGTTCTATTATAAGTTATCTGATATTTACAAGCAGAATCTAAACTTTAATCCGAATTATTTAATCGAGAATATTATTCCAGAAATACTTTTAAAGATTAAAGCAAGTAAGTCCCTTAAAGCATCAAGCAAAAATTTATTGGAATATGATGAAAAGAATAAAGGAGTTTTTAAGAAATTTGAAAATATTATATTACAGGATATTAAACGACATCAAGGAATATATTTTAGGTTTAAAGAAGAAATACACGATAAATTTTTTGATATCTCTCCTGAAAATTATGAAATAATCGAATTTTTAATAGAAGAATTTAAAAAGCAAAATCATGCACATATTGATATCTCTGAGCTTTATAATGATAAAGAGCAATATTTATTTGAGCTTTATTATAAACAAGTGATTTGTGATGATATCTCTTATCAGCTACAACAACCTAAGAATTATCATTTATTAAGTCTTAAAGATCCTAATCTGGAGGAACATGGAGCGAAAGAGGGTCTCTTAGCTACAGAAAATACTATCTTCTTAGGAAGAATATTTCAGGAGGTTATTAAAGGAGAGTTAAAAGATCCTGAAGATATCGAGAATTATAATAAGATCTCAAAGGTCTTCGATAATTATTTAACAGATCATACGAATACTCCTTATTCTATTCTATTTGCAGAAAATTTTAATCATAAAACTTTTACTGCTAGAGAAATATTATATCTTTATAAAAATCCAATAGGAAAAGGGAAAAGTAGAGGGGTATTTCCATATAATCGCTTTAAGGAGAATTATTTAAAAGGAACATTGACTAAGGATCAAAAAGACTTTATAGAAAGAATTAAAAATACTTTAGGATTTTCCAGAACGGTATTTGGAAAGGAGAGTGATGACTATCCAACAAAGACATTCCCTCGCTTATTTTTTAATGGAGATACTTTTGGGATAATATCACTTGAAAATCTTACAAATACAACATCTAGTATTAATTTAAGAGTAATAGTCTTTAATACAAGTTCAAAAGCTGAAATAGATTGTCTTTATCATTTTAAAAATAGCTGGAATTTTAGTAAATCAAGTTTAATCTTGAAAAGGGTAAGAGAGCAAAAATATCTGATAGAAAAGTTATTTGATTTTTATCCTTATCATCCTTTTTTCTTCAATCGTAAAAATTATTATGCTCGATTTTATACTGCGTTTGCATTAGGAGAAAGCCCCAGTTCAAAATCATTAGATGAGAAATTAGATAATCTCTATCTAACATCTCAGGAACTTGATATTCTATGGAAGATTAACTCTTTAGAGGGAATAAATCTAAAAGCTACGGGAGATGCTATTAAAATTATCCTGATAGAGCAAGTATTGGATGCCTATAATAAAAATTTGTTTCTTTGGATGATGATTTATTTGGAAAAATATCAACATTTTCTAGGAATGGTTGAAAATAATAAACCTTTTGCTTCTCGTAATAAATGGACACCTCAAACTAAATTTGGGGATTTTATTGAAGATGTAGAAAAATACTTAAATGAAAATTTCCAAGATGACAGGAGTTTCAAAATAGTAGTTAATTCTATAGCAAAAAGTTCAAAAAAATATTCTGTCGTAGGAGTTTCTGCTGGTTTATATATTTTATTAATATATTATAAAAAATCAAGCATTATGCATATAATAAAATTAAATTGTAGTTCCTTTTCTTCCGAGGAGGTGGAATTTTTCTCTAAAGTCTTAGAGTTTTCAGAATCAGGATTAAAAATTGAGGAATTTCAAGTTCCATCAAACTTTATGAGAGGTCTGAGGGTAAGTGGTATGGATTTTGACACATTTAAAGACTTAACTAAAAAGCCTTATAATTGGATTCAACCTCATACAAACAGAAGTGTCTATGATTTCTTATTAAAAGCTCATAAGCTTTCAGAGATGAATGTTTTTAAGAAAAATTGGTCTTCTTATTTATCTATTATAAAACGAGGATACTAAGATTTTTCTCAAGGATTCAGTCTAATTAATTCTTTTGATTTTAATTTAATCCTTTGTCCATAGAGTTCAATGAAAAAGTCTTTATTTTTAGGGAGGATCTTTATTTCTGCGAGTTCCTTATATTCCGAGTCCAAAAAATCTATTATAGTTTTATGATATTTCTTTAAAGCTTTAGAAATTTGAATTTCAGGATCTTCTAATGCATTACTTCTAATTGCTTTATATTCAATCCTTATTGCCTGCGATTTCCAATGATTAGTCCTAACTTTATTTCCTACTTTAAGCTTTAAGTCTTTTTTTACACCCCTTAAGAACGCAATTCCTTGAATTCCTGGTTCTTCGATATCTCCAATATCAAAATAAACAAATTTAATTGATCCCTTGCTTCCCTCTTTGGCAATATAATATGATTCATTTCTTTCCTTAATTGAATACCACTTTTCAGGTGAAGGATCTAAGATTCTTATTTTCATTAATTTTGGTTGAGTTTGTTTACCTATCTTACTAATTTTCTGTTCTTCTTCTCCCTCGATAATAATTGAGGTTTTTAGGGGTTCTTCTGGTTTGGGATTACATAAAAACCAGCCTGTTCCACCTAAATTAGCTGCATAAAGAAGATAATACATTGCAGAATAAATAGTTTCCACTCTGCCCCTTATGGTCATAGCTCTTCGGCAATTCTTAAACTTATTAACTTCTTGTATAAATCTCCAGCTATGCCATCCATTTTGAGAATCTAAGTGAGAGGCCATTGATTTTGATATTTTAGGATCATAACCTTTAGGATTTTGGAGTGTCTTTAATTCATTAATCCAATGTGTAGATGTTAAATTAAATAGCAGTTTATATCCTTGTGGATTTTCTCTTCTAAATTTATCGCTAGATAAGAGATTATCATAAATATAGACAACTCTGTATTGAAGTAAATGGATAAATTCGTGATGCAACAATTGATCAAGAAAAATCTCAAACTCATTTTTGAAAAAATAACAGAGAAATAAATTAAATGGATGAGTTTGGATAGTATATATGGAGGACTTTTTTAAAGGGACTTGGACACAGACACCATCATAAAAATATTGCTCTGGCATAAAGTCCCAATCAATATAATTAAAAGCTGTCAGATTGATTACCGGAAGATTTAGAGCAGTCTCTATGAGTTGGGAATCCTTTAAAGTTGCCGGTATCTTTTTTCTTCTGAGGTATCGAGGATAATATGTTTTTATAATAGAATTCAATCGAGTATTCATATAAGACTTTACATTCTCTACTGTGGCTTTCTTATCCATAAAAAAAGGAATATATCTATCGCTATATTTAGATTTCTGTCCTCCTAAAATGATTAATCGTAATCGAGAAATAAATTTCACAATAGGACGATTCTTTTTTTGGCCAAAAAAATCCTGGAAATTTTCATTTTCAGGAAATTTAAAGTCCATAATAAGTCTCACTTTAGGGACTCCTCCAATTTTATTATTATTAGCAAGATTAGGAATTTTCGCAAGGACTATTTTAACTCCAAACATTTTATAATATTCGGATAAAAGGGTTTTAAAGCCTTTATATTTATTTATATATAGATTTAAAAGAATTTTATCTACTATTTGCTTCACTTCACCTTTTACATAGACTTCAAACTCATTTAGCAGCGATTTTATTTCGTCTATCTGGAATTGGAATACCAAGAGATCGGAGTAGTGATTATATTCCCCTCTCTTACCAAAATCGAGGAATCTTTCATACCACATTTCCAAAAGAACATTCTTATCAAGCTCGTTAACGTATACCCCTCTATTTCTCTTCCTCACATTTTCAATATAAGTAGGTATGATATCTGAAATAACAACATTTGGCAGCTTAAGTTCTCTAATTAGCTGAAGTATCTCTTCATCTGTGTAATTAAGGTGAATAAAGAATAAAATTTTCTGCTTAAGTGATTCAAAATATTTATAATAGTCATTTGTTTCTTTCAAGGACTCGAAATGAGTTTTTGATATTTCCAGCATTTCTCTTTCCATCTCATTAAAAAGGGATAATATAAATAATATTTAGATAAACAATATTATTAAATATAAATTTATTTTTGAATCTAACATATGTTATTATAATACTTAAAATAGTGGTGTTTTATGAGTCAACGTTCTCCTGTATATTATGGTTCAATAGAGGAAAACTTATATAATATCTTAATGGAAAGAGGAAAAGAAATACTTAATGATTTTATAATAAGCAAACTAAAGTTAAAAAAGTTTAAAGCAGTAAGAGATTTGGGAGTATTATATATTCCTGAAGAAATGAAAAAGAATTTAATATTTCCTAATCCAGAATTGAAGATTGAGAGATCTATTAATGATTTTATTAGAGATTATAAAGATGAAATTGTAAATAGTCTGGATGTAGATTGGGTGGAGATCTCGACATCTCTTAAAGATCAGTTTGGAGCTATTCATATTGATTTTCAGACTTATTTTCTAAAAAAGTTCGATTATCTTAGGAGAAGTTCTCTATTTCAATATAATTTAAAGGTTGTTAAAGATTTAGTCGATCTTTTATATAGATCATCTCCTCCTGGATGGAAGAAAGGTTGGAATGATCAGGTAGCTGAGGATCGTTTGAAGAGCAGGGAGCAACGTGAGGAAGACCGTAAGGCAGGTATCTCTAAGCCATCAGTAGAGATAAAGTATTATTCTCTAAATAATAATAATGTATTAGAGCAAGGTTATATTCCTATCAAGTTTAAGCTTCTATTTGATGTGCTTAAGAATTATAAGGCATATACTATCGCTTTTACAGAAATTTCTAGACTTGAAAATGAAATATTTTATAAGAATCTCGATTATTTACAATCTTCTTTGAATAAAATAACTGATCCGAAAGATAAAAAAGAACATGAAAAGAAAATAGAGGATGCTAAATCGATTATTGAGAAATATAAAACTCAAAAATATCGTATTACAGTAGAAAATCATAGAAAAACAATGGCCGGCATTTTAGCTAAGATAGAGAACTTAGCAATCCGAACAAATAAAAAATTTCTAAAAATGCTTTATGAATATCATCAGAATTCTATTCGTGGATATGTAGAAAAAAGAAGTCCCTTTTCTACCTAATTTCAGGTAAAACTTAAGTTTTAAATTTTAAAGAAATATACTTATTTTAAAAAATATTAAAAAAAAAATTAAACTTATTTTTTTTTTTTTAATTTTATTTTTTAACAATAAAATTTGGTGATTTATATTTCAACTCCAAAAAAACCCAAGCGTCCTAGTGTTATGGCAACTTTAAGTAAGACGATTTCCCATGAAAAGATTATTATGAGCTTATTTGCTGATTCTAAAGGGAATCCTGTCCATCCGGTATTAGTTTATACTTATGAAAAGAATAAAGATAATGTTCCTGAAGATGTATCACTCTATATCGTCTATGAGAAGCAAATTACTGAATTAGCGAAAGTCAAATCTGATATTGAAATGAAGAGCCAATCTAAAATTAGGGAGGATCTTTCAATCTTAGAGGCAAAAGGCGATGTTATAACATTAAGTGACTTACTTGAGACTAAGGTTGGGCAACCCCACCTCCATAAGAAAAAAGATTTCAGTAATATCATAAAAAGTTTTGAACCTATATTAGATCCTCAATCTGAGAAGTTTATTAAAGATGCAAAGCGACCTGCTCAGTTAAAGAGAGCATTTAGAGGGTCAATCTATATTTTGAAAAATGGAAGTAATCAGACAGCTCTAAATTTTCTCCTCCAATTTGTAAATAAAAAAATTGGAGCATCTGTAGTTGAGGAGGAAGAAGAGGAGGCCGCTCAGTTAGAAGGGGTCACCCTTGGCATAAGCCAGTGGAGGTCTGATCTTGAGCGTTTCGACAATCAGATCCTAAAGAGTGATGATTTTACTCCTTATTCTTTATTTAATGATGTAAAAGCTTTCTTTAATGAATGTTTTTTGAGAATCTGTCCTAATGCTGAATGTGGAGCATTAATTCTTAAACCGAATAAAAAAAA